>JACRKX010000056.1 GCA_016219715.1 Actinomycetota bacterium
CCGGCGACGAGCACCGCCCCATCGAGCTTTGCCCGCTGCTCGGCTACCTCACGAGCGTCGTAGCGTGGATCGCCCTCCTGCTTGTAGGAGGCGTCGTGCTCCTCGTCGACGATCAGCAGTCCAAGTCGATCGATCGGGGCAAACACCGCACTGCGAGGGCCGACGCAGATGTCTGCCTCGCCGCGACGCAGGCGCAGCCACTCGTCATGGCGTTCGCCGGGCGAGAGTCGCGAGTGCAGAACGGCCACACGATCGCCGAAGCGTGCGATGAAGCGAGTGACGATCTGCGGGGTGAGAGCGATCTCGGGAACCATCACGATCACGCCCCGGCCGCCGGCCAGCGCCGCCTCGGCCGCGCCGAGATAGACCTCGGTCTTGCCGCTACCGGTGACCCCGTGGAGCAGCAATTCGTCGTGGCCCTTCGCCAGCGCCGCCGTGATGTCGTCGAGCGCGAACTGCTGGGCGTCGGTCAGCGGCGGGCGCTCTGTGAGCTTGCCGACGGCCTGGTGGGTCGGAGCACGACGACTCTCGCGTGCGGCGAGCGAGACCAGGCCCCGCCCCTCGAGCCTGCGCAACGCGGCGGTGTCGGCTCCGGCGGCTTCGGCGGCCTGGGCGGTTGACAGGCCGGCGTCTCCACGCTCGGCGAGTGCCTCGAGGATCATGCGTTGACGAGCGTTGAGCCGCACGGTCTCGCTCGTCAGCGCGGCCGCGCCATCGCCGGTCAGCGTGGCGACCAGCTCGGTACGGGCCTTCATGCTGCGGCCGGCGGCCCCGGTGCCGGTTCCCGGCGCCGTCACGAGCGAGAGTCCGCGCGCCGGTGTCGAGCAATACTGCTCGGCCACCCAGAGGCCAAGCTCTACCAGTCGAGGCGGAACGCCCGACTCAAGCGCCTTGATCGGCTGCGCGAGCTTCTCGGACGGCACATCGCTGGTAGCGGCCATCGCCGTTACGACGCCGAGCACCTTGCGCCTGGCGAACGGAACCAGCAGCACCGAACCAACATCGACGCTCGCCTGCTGCTCCGGTGACAACCGGTAATCGAACGGCCCACGCAACGCGCGGGCCGTGGTCAGCGGCTCTACTTTGGCGATTTCGGGCACAGGTCGAGCGTAGGCCAGTCACAGGACGCGCCAACTTGCCACGAAACGACAAAGGCGCCCGAAGGCGCCCCTGTCAAACAATGGCTATGGCGAGGCGCTAGACCGCGGCGCCCACGCCGGCCTTCTCGCGCAGAAGGTCGGCCTTGTCGGTTGCCTCCCACGTGAAGTCGGCGTCGTCGCGGCCGAAGTGGCCGTAGGCGGCGGTCTTCTTGTAGATCGGGCGGTGCAGGTCGAGGTACTGGCGAAATGCGCCGGGGCGCAGGTCGAAGTTCTCGACGACCAGGTCGTGCAGCTGGGCGCGGCCGATGCGCTCGGTGCCGAAGGTCTCGATCATCACGCTGACGGGTTCGGCCTTGCCGATCGCGTAGGCGACCTGAACCTCAGCGCGCTCGGCGAGGCCGGCGGCGACGATGTTCTTGGCCACGTAGCGGGCCGCGTATGCGGCCGAGCGGTCGACCTTGCTCGGGTCCTTGCCGCTGAAGGCGCCGCCGCCGTGGCGGCCCATGCCGCCGTAGGTGTCGACGATGATCTTGCGGCCGGTCAGACCGGCGTCGCCCATCGGGCCGCCGATCACGAACTTGCCCGTCGGATTGACGAGGAAGCGCGAGAGCAGGTCGCTCTCGTCGTAGAGGTCACCCGGCAGGATCGGCTTGACGACGTGCTCCCATAGGTCGGCCTTGATCGTTTCTACGGTCTTGCCCTCTTCGTGCTGCGTGCTGATCAGCAGCTGCTCGATCGCGACCGGCTTGCCGTCGCGGTAACGCACGGAAACCTGGGTCTTGGCGTCGGGGCGGAAGTACGGCACGGTGCCGTCTTTACGGACCTGCGCGTGGCGCTCGGCGAGGCGGTGGGCCAGCGAAATCGGCAGCGGCATCAGCGACTCGGTCTCTTCGGTCGCGTAGCCGAACATCATGCCCTGGTCACCGGCTCCGGCCACGCCGTGGTCGTCGGTCTGGCCCTCGCCCTCGCGCACCTCGTGCGAGGTGTCAACACCCTGCGCAATGTCGGGCGACTGCTTGTCGAGCGTGACCATCACGGCGCAGGTGTCGCAGTCGAAGCCCTTGTCGGAGTGGTCGTAGCCGATCTCGCGCACGGTTTCGCGAGCGATCTCCTGGACGTCGAGGTTGGCGCTGGTGCTGATCTCGCCACCGACCACGATCAGTCCGGTCGTGACGAAGGTCTCACAGGCGACGCGACCGAACGGGTCCTGGCGCAGGACCTCGTCGAGGACGGCGTCGGAAATCTGGTCGGCGATCTTGTCGGGGTGCCCCTCGGACACGCTCTCCGACGTAAACAGGTACTCGTTGTCTGCAAATCCGGTGATGCTCATCTGTGCTGGAAACTCCGCTTTGTCGCTGTCTGAACTGCCTATGGGGAAGCACGAAGCCTAGCCGCACGGCACGGCCCAGCCGGCCGCGCCGGCCGCTCAGCGGCCCTCGTGCGGTTCCCAGTCGAAGCGCAGAGCGGCGAAGACCAGCCCGAACAGGCCCCAGGCGATGACGATCGCCAGATCGGCGAGCGGCAGGCCGATGCCCGTGGCGTCGGGGCTGAACGTCTCGAACAGGCAGGCTCCAAGGTGCGAGATCGGGAAGAACTCGCCGACGGCGGCAAGCCCTTCGGGCAGGTCGTCGACCGAGCCGAACACGCCCGAAACGAAGTAGAGCGGCAGCACGATCATGTTCGTTATCGCCGTCGCGGCAGCCTGGCTGGGGATCACCACGGTAACCGCGAAGCCAAGCGCCGAGAACGAAACCGCCCCGACAACCGTGGCGATCGCCATGCCCGCGAGCCGGGTCGCGGTCACGTCGACGCCGTACGCGACCTTGCCGGCCACCAGGATCACCGTGGCGATCAGCGCGGCGTTGACGACGGCGGTGACCGTGCGCGCCCCGACCAGCGCCCAGGTCGGAAGCGGCGTTCCGCGCAGGCGCTTGAGCACGCCCATCTCGCGGTTGTAGGTCACGACCATCGCGATGTTCACAAACGTCGCACTGACGATGCCGAGCGTCATGATCGCCGGCACCAGATACTCGTCGGCGAGCAGGCCGTACTTCTCGTCGCGCTCGGCGGCGTCGCCGAACACGGCGCCGAGCAGGAACAGAAAGACCAGCGGCAGCGCGACCGAGAAGAAGACCGTCGGCGGGCTGCGCCAGAAGAGCTTCTGGTCGAACTTGAACTGGTGCAACAACAACTTGAAACCCGTCACGGCGCGTCCGTCTCCCCTGTGAGCTGGAGGTAGATGTCTTCCAGCGAAGGACGCCGCACGGTGAGGTCGTCGAGCTTCACACCGCGTTCGATCGCCCAGGCTGTCAGATCGTTGAGCAACGCCGTCACGTCATGCGTATCGACGACGACGCCTGCTCCCGGCTGGCTGCTCGCCGCGCCCGCTCGCACCGCGGGCGGAAGGTCTGTCGCCGCGAACTGTGGCGGCAAGGTGAAGCTGACCCGGGTCGGCAGATCGGCACGGCCGCCGATCTCGTTGGGCGCGCCCTCGGCGACGATCTCGCCGTGCGCGAAGACCGCGACTTGGTCGGCCAGCTCCTGGGCCTCCTCCATGTAGTGCGTGGTGAGGATGATCGTCTTGCCGAGCCCGCGCATCTTGTCGATCGCCGCCCAGGCCTCGCGCCTGGCCTCGGGATCGAAGCCGGTGGTCGGCTCGTCGAGGAAGATCAGCTCGGGATCGCCGATCAGCGATAGCGCAACGTCGAGCCGGCGTCGCTGACCACCGCTCAAGTGGGCGGCTCGGGTGTCGGCCTTTGCCTGGAGCCCGGTCAGCTCGATCGTCTCGTCGATCGGGCGCGGCCGGCGGTAGTACCCGGCGGTCATCGCCAACTGCTCGCGCACGGTCAGCTGCCCGAGCAGCTCGCAGTCCTGCAACACGATCCCGATGCGTTCGCGCCAAGCTCGCGTGGGGCCGGCCGGGTCGGCGCCGAGCACGCTGACCTCACCCCCGTCGCGCTGGCGGTAGCCCTCAAGGATCTCCACGGTCGTCGTCTTGCCTGCGCCGTTCGGTCCGAGAATCGCGAGCACCTCGCCGGTGCGGGCAACGAGATCGATGCCGCGAACGGCCTCGAAGTCGCCATAGCTCTTGCGCAGCCCGCGAATCTCGATGGCGCCGTCCTGGAACTGCGTCATGTAGTACATCTTCAGCCGCTTGCCGCGCACGTTGGGCGCCTGGCGTTGGGCCTGCACGTCGCTTAGGAACTTGTTCAGCTCGCGCGTCGGGATCCGCGCGCGCGAACGGTCCGCCAGCTCGATCGCCTCCTGCAGCACCTTCTTGGTGTTGCGGCCGTTGACTGCGCTCGTGGTGACGATCTTCGGGCGCAGCCGCAGCTTGCGGGCGACGCGAGCGCGCTCGTGTTTGAGATCGAGCTCCTCGTGCGGGAGGTCCCATTTATTGAGCACGATCAGGGTTGCGCAACCGGCCTTCATCGCCAGCTCGGCGATACGCAGATCCTCGCTGGTGACGCCGTCGGTCACGTCACAGACGACGATCGCGACATCGGCCCGCTCGGCGGCCAGCTGACTGCGCAGCGAGCTGAAGTACTCGAGCTCGTCGGACATCTTGCTGCGGCGGCGCAGCCCAGCCGTGTCGATCAGCGTGACCGGGCGGCCATCGACTTCGATGCGCGTGTCGATCGCGTCACGTGTCGTGCCGCTGACCGGCGAGACGATCACGCGTTCCTCGCCCACGAAGGCGTTGACCAGCGACGACTTGCCGACGTTCGGCCGGCCGAGCACCGCCAGCTCGATCACGTTCGGGTCGGGCGCCGGACCCGCCGGCGGCGCCTCGGCCGTCAGGCGGTCCATCAGGTCTCCGGTGCCAAGACCCTGGGTGGCACTGATCGCTATCGGATCGCCGAAGCCAAGCCGCTGGAACTCCGCGGCCAACGGAATGTCCTTGGCGACGTCGACCTTGTTGACGGCCACGACGATCGGGGTATTGCCTTTGCGAAGGATCCGTGCGACGTCGTCGTCGCCGGGCCGATAGCCGGCCTTGCCGTCGACCACGAGCAGCGCTACGTCGGCTAGCTCCAGGGCGACCTCGGCCTGAAACTGGATCTGGCGCTGGATCTCGTCGGGGTCCTGCATGTCCACGCCGCCGGTGTCGATGAAGGTCAGGTCCACCCCGTTCCAGTCGGTGTGCAGGGCCTTGCGGTCGCGTGTGACGCCGGCTCGCTCGTGAACGACGGCCTCCTTGCTCTGCGTCAAACGGTTGATCAGGCTCGACTTGCCGACGTTCGGATAACCGACGATCGCGACCGTCGCGTGACGGCGCGGGCGCTCGTCGGTCTCGGCCTGCTCGTCGTCTCGCTGCGTGATGTCCTGATCCCAGTCGAAGTCGTCGTCGATCTCGATCTGGACGTCGTCGTTCTCGTTGAATTCGCTCATCGCGCCACTGCCTTGCGCGCCAGCCCGACGATTCGGTCGACGACTTCGGGCAGCTCGAGGTCGGTCGTGTCGACCCGCACGGCGTCGGCGGCGGCGACCAGCGGCGAGTAGTCGCGGGTGGCGTCGCGACGATCGCGCTCGGCCTGGGCGCCCCGCACGTCTGCGGCATCGAGGCCGAGCTCGTGGGCGCGACGCCGGGCACGCTCCTCTTCGCTTGCGGTCAGAAAGATCTTCAGCTCGGCCTGCGGTGCGACGACCGTGCCGATGTCACGACCCTCGGCTACCCAGTCGCCACCGTCGTTCAGCAGCCCGCGCTGCTTCTCGACGAGCTCGGCCCGCACCTCGGGCAGCGCGGCGACCTCGCTTGCGCGTGCGGTCACTTCGGGCGCGCGAATCGCGGTCGTTACGTCTTCGCCGTTCGCGGTGACGGCCTCGCCGAGGCCGATCGTCGTCGCGCCGGCCACGGCAGCGGGGCCGGGAGCGCCATCGCGCATGCTCAGCAGCGCAACGACGCGATACATCGCGCCGCTGTCGAGGTAGGTTGCGCCCATCGCCTCGGCGACGGCGCGGGCCACGGTGCTCTTGCCGGCGCCGGCAGGTCCGTCGATGGCGATGATCATGCCTGTGAGATTAGATCGGTGCGGTCGCGGACGACCGTCACGCCCTCAAGCGGCAAGCCGCGCGAGATCGGCTTGGAAGTCCGGATAGCTCACCGACGCGGCTCGCATGTTGACCACGTCGACGCCCTGCTCGCTTGCCAGGCCAGCAACGGCGCCGAGCATCGCAAGGCGGTGGTCGCCGAGCGAGTCGATCGTGCCGCCTCGCAGGCTGCCCGTGCCTTCGACGACGAAGCCGTCGTCGGTGCCTTCGATCTCTGCGCCGAGCCCGCGCAGCCCGTCGACCACGGCGGCGATGCGATCGGACTCCTTGAAACGCAGTTCTTCGGCGCCGGTGACGACCGTACGCCCCTCGGCAAAGCAGCCCAGCAGCGCAACCAGCGGAAGCTCGTCGATCGCCAGTGGCACCTCGTCGCCGCCAACGGTCGTGCCGACCAGGGTCGTAGAGGCGACATCCAGATCGCCGACGGGCTCGTGGTCGGGAATCTCGTTGCCGGGAACCTCGGGATCGGCCAGCACCACAGCGCCCATGCGCTCGAGGATGCTGAGAATGCCGATGCGGGTGCGATTCAGGCCAACGCCCTCCACGACCAGGCGAGAGCCCCTAACCAGCACGCCGGCGACGATCATGAACGCCGCCGACGAAAGATCTCCCGGCACGTCGATCCCGCCCAGCTCGAGCTCGTCAACCAGACCGTCGACGACGATCGTGTCGCCCTCGCGCCGCAGCGGCAGGCCGGCGGCGGCGAGCATCCGCTCGGTGTGGTCACGGGTTACCAACGGTTCGCGGATGCGCGTCGTGCCCGAAGCCGCCATGCCGGCGAGCAACAGACAGGACTTGACCTGGGCCGACGCGACCGGCAGCGTGTAGTCGATGCCGTGCAGCGCGGTGGCCTCGATCTCGATAGGCGCCGTGCCGTCGGGGCTGAGTTCGATCTTCGCGCCCATCTCGAGCAGCGGCGCGGCGACGCGTCGCATCGGCCGGCGGCGTATCGACTCGTCGCCGTCGAGCCGCCAGTGGCCGCTGGGCTGCCCGCAAAGCCAACCTGGAAGCAGGCGGATCAACGTGCCGCTGTTGCCGACGTCGACGATGCCGCCGGGCTCCAGCGCGCCACGCAGGCCGACGCCGCGCACCAGCACCTCGCCACCACGGTGCTCGACTGCCCCGCCGAGCAGCTTGACTGCGTCGAGCGTGGAGTTCGTGTCGTCGGAATCGAGGTAGTTGCGGATCGTCACCGGCGAGTCGCACATGCCGGCGATCAGCGCGGCCCGGTGCGAGATCGACTTGTCGGCAGGCGGCCGGATGCGGCCCCTGAGCGGGCCTGATGGAGCGAAGTGAGTCGGCATCGGAGTCGTGATTATGCCCGGGCGACCGGAAACCCAAGGTTCTCGATCAGTGCGACGGCCCGCTCGGCCGACTCCTCGCCGGCCAGCCAGAGGCTGATCGCGCCGCTGCGCCGGTCGACCGCCGGAGCAAGCGCGAGGTCGACGATGTTGATGCCGGCCTTGCCGAGTTCGAGCGTGAGCTTGGCCAGAACGCCGGGCTCGTTTTGAACGATCACGCGCAGTTCGACTGCCTCAGCGCCGACCAGCTCCTGCTCGAGCAAGGTCTTGCGATCCTCGCGCGCGGCCTCGTTGAGCCGCACGATCTCGTCGCCGTCACGGCGGTTGACCGCGTCGCGGAACTCGGTCAGCCTGCCGATCACCGAGTCGATCGCCGGCACGAGCGCGTCGTGGTTGCTGAGGTAGATGTCGCGCCAGATCTTGCTGTTGGCGCCGGCGACGCGGGTGGCGTCACGAAAGCTCGGACCGACGACGACGGCGCCCTCGCCGTGCTTCAGCGAATCCGCGGCCTGAGTGACGAGCGCGTTGGCGAGTACGTGCGGAAGGTGGCTGATGTCGGCGAGCAGACGATCGTGAGCGACGGCTTCGAGCGCGTGCGGCTGTGCGCCGAGCCCACGGATGAAGCGCATCAGGCGCTCGAGGCCGACGCCGGTGGAGTTCTCGGTCGGAGTGACGAACCAGGTCGACTCTTCAAAGAGATCGGCGCGAGCGTGCTCGACGCCGCTGGTCTCGGCGCCGGCGATCGGGTGACCCCCGATGAAGCGCGGGTCGTCGATCGCGGCGACTATCTCGCGCTTGGTGGAGCCAACGTCGGTGACGACGGCATCGTGACGGGCCGCCGCCAGCGCCGACCTGGCATTGGAAACAAGCGTGCCGACGGGGCTGGCGAGCACGATCACGTCGGCATCGGCGGCCGCGTCTTCGACCGATGTGGCGGCGCGGGTGATCGCGCCGAGCTTGACCGCTTCGTCGAGCACGCCGGGCGTGGGGTCGTAGCCGGCGATCTCGGTGGTCTCGGGCATTCGCGAGCGGGCGGCCAGGCCAACGGAGCCGCCGATCAGGCCAACACCGATCAGCGCGAGTCGCAGCGGTGGTGGTGAGAACTCGCCGGTCACGCCGGAAGGTGTATCGGACCCCGATCCATTCATGGTCCCGCAGCCTACTCAGCCGGTGCGCCGGCTTGGCGGTGCCTGACGGCATCGGCGCGAGATCGGCGTCCGGTCGGCGTCCGGTCGGCTCCCAGTCGGCGTCCGATCGGCCGCGATCGCAGTCCCAGCCTCGACCAGGCGTACGAGCAGAACCTACCCAAGCAGCAGTACCTACCCAAACAAAGGTAGAAATACCTCCAACCTCTCACGGTGATCCTCGGATCCCGTGAGAGATTGGAAGGAAATCTAACCCTTGTGGGCTACTTGCGCGGCCCCGACCGCGACGGCAACTAGCCGACCGCGACGACTTCCGGCGTCATCCCCGCCAGCTCGGCGGCGCGATTGACGCGCTCGGCGTAGGCGGCGAACTCGCTGGCGACGATCGCCTGCGGGCCGTCGCACACCGCGTTCTCGGGGTCAGGGTGCGTTTCGACGACGATGCCGTCGGCGCCGGCGGCTGCCGCGGCCATCGACATCGGCGGCACCAGGTCACGGCGGCCGGCCGCGTGCGACGGATCGACGATCACTGGCAGATGCGTCAACTGCTGAAGCACCGGCACGGCCAGCAAGTCGAGCGTGAAGCGGTAGCCCGTTTCAAACGTTCGGATGCCGCGCTCGCAGAGGATCACGTCCTGATTGCCTTCCTTCAGGATGTACTCAGAGGCCATCAGCAGGTCCTCGAGCGTCGAGGCGAAGCCACGCTTCAGCAGCGCAGGGCGGCCTGAGCGGCCGACCTCGGTCAACAGGTTGTAGTTCTGCATGTTGCGCGCGCCGATCTGGATGATGTCGGCGACCTCGAGTACGGCGTCCATGTCGCGAACGTCCATCAACTCGGTCGCGATCGGCATGTTGAACTCTTCCTTGGCCTCCGCGAGCAGGCGCAGACCCTCGACACCGAGCCCCTGGAACGAGTACGGCGAGGTGCGCGGCTTGTAGGCACCACCGCGCAGGAACGGCACACCGGCATCACGGCAGACCTCGGCCGCGGCGAACAGCTGCTCGCGGCTCTCGACCGTGCAGGGCCCGGCGATCAGGGCAAAGTGGCCGCCACCGAGCTTTCGCCCGGCGATCTCCACGACGGTGCGCTCGCCCTTCTTGAACTGGAGCGAGCTCAGCTTGTAAGGCTTCATGATCGGCACGACGTGGTCGACGCCGTCGGCCAGCTCGAGCCCAGCTTCGTGCACCTGGCTGTCGGCGTCGCCGACGGCCCCGATAACCGTCACGAACTGGCCACGCGAAACGTGAGCGGTCGCGCCGGCCTTCTCGATGCGGTCCACAACCGACTGGATCTGGTCTTCGGTTGCGCCTTCTTGCATGACGATCATCATTTTGTGCTGCCTACCTGTTCGGTTTTGAGTCTTTACGATTCCGAGCGCCGCGACGGGGCGACGATCGCACCAAAGTTCTTGACTGCCAACTTCTTTGGTGTCTGTTTACGCCATCGAAGCGGAAATTCCGCCGGGCGTTGTGAATATTCGGCAAAAGACGGAAAAACGTGCAAATTCCGCGATCGCTGGAAACAAGAGTAGGCGGCCGCGATGGAAGTTGTCAAACGTGGCCGCTATTGGCAGTACGCAGCCTCGGTCGCGCGCCGAGGATCAGCCAAGTAGGCCGGCCAGCGCCGCTACGAAGCGTTCGTTCTCTTCGTGATGCCCATAACTGACGCGGATGAACCCTTCCGCCCCCAGCGCCCTGCCGGCGCGCACGATGATGCCCTGCTTCGCAAGCCCGTCGACGATTGCGTCTTCGTCGCGCCCGCCGAGGTCGATCCAGCTGAAGTTCGCCTCGGTGTCGGCCGTAGCCAGACCGAGCGTGCGAACCTCGGTCTCGACCCAGTCGCGCTCCGCCCAGGTCGTGAGCACCCGCTGAGTAACGTCGTCAACGTGCGCGAGCGCCTCGGCCGCCGCGGCCTGGGCCACGAGGTTGACGCTAAACGGCTGCCGCGCAACTTCGACGGCTTGCCGGAAGCGCAATGGAGCAAAGGCATAACCCACGCGCAGGCCAGCCAATCCGTAGACCTTCGCGAAGGTGCGGGTGACGACGACGTTGTCCTTGTCGATGACCAGCGGCAGCAGCCTGTCGCGCACCGCGTCCTTGACGAACTCGATGTACGCCTCGTCGACGATCAGCAGAACGTCGTTGGGCAGGTCGCGCGCGAAGGCCTCGATGTCGGCGTGGTCGATGAAAGTGGCCGTCGGGTTGTTGGGGTTGCAGAGCACGACGATGCGGGTGTTCGAGTTGACCGCGGCGGCCATCGCCGGCAGATCGTGCCTGTGATCGGCCGTCAGCGGCACTTCGACCGCAGTGGCGCCGGTCATCGCCGCGAGGTGCGGGTACATCGAGAACGACGGCCACGCGTAGACGATCTCGTCACCCGGCTCGAGCATCGCCTGAGCCGCACCGAGCAAGATCTCGCATGAGCCATTACCGAGCATCACCTGCTCGACGGCCATGTCGTGCTTGGCGGCAAGCTTCTCGCGCAGCGCCGTTCCGGCGGGATCGGGATAGCGATTGACGTTGCGGCCCGCCGCCGCGATCGCCTCGGCGACTGCCGGGTGCGGCGCATAGGGCGACTCGTTGCTGGCGAGCTTCGCCAGCGGCCCGCCGAACGCGTACGTGCTGGCGGCCGGATAGACCGGGATCGCGGCGATCGCTTCGTTGATCTTGATCGGCATGGCTCGCGCCGCGGCGGCTACTGCGCGGCCGTCAGGTCGGTGCGCAACGTGACCGCGTCGCGCAGGTAGACGTGGCTGGGAACGTGATCGGCCGGCGCGTAGTAGTGCAGCATCAATCGAATCGCGCGCGGCAGCGCCCCGGGCACGTCGATCTCGCGCGCGCACAGCAGTGGCACCGAGTTCAGACCGATACGGCGCGCCGCGACGGCCGGAAACTGATCGTTCAGGTCATCGGTGCAGGTGAAGATGCAGCTGACAAGGGCGTTCGGCGTGAGATCGTTGCGCTTGAGCACCTCGACGACAAGCTCCTCGGTTACGGCGAGGATCTCGTCTTCGGTGTTGGCCACGGCGGTCGTAGCCCCACGCAGGGCAAACAGGCGCAGCCCGCTGGACCAGGCGGGCTGGTCGTCGCTGGATTCTGCGGCTGTGCTGCTCTTCTCGATCATTTCTTGTTTGGCTTGCGCGATTGCGATGACTTGGCGGCCGGTCTCCGGCCGCCGGTCTCCTTCGCGCCGGCCGGGCGCTTGCGCTTCGGTGAGCGCATCCGCACCGGCTCCTCGACATTCTGCCAAAGCCGTTCGACCTCCTCGGGCGAAAGCCGGCGCGCCGTGCCGAGCTTCAGCCGGCCGAGCTCAAGCGAACCGAAGGCAATCCGCTGCAGCTCGCCGACGTCACGGCCGATCGCCTCGCACATCCGGCGGATCTGCCGGTTGCGACCTTCCTTGATCGTGATCAGGAACTCCCGGGTCGCCGTCTTGGCCACCTCGGCGCGGCGAGTCTTGCCATCGTCGAGTTCGACGCCACGCGCGAGGCGCTCGAGTTCGGCATCGGTCAGTGGCGCGCCGCGGCGCACGCGCACGCGATAGGTCTTGGGCACGCCATAGCTCGGGTGGCTGAGCTTGTTGGCGAGCTCGCCGTCGTTGGTGACCAGCATCAGACCGCTGCTGTTGGCGTCGAGCCGCCCTACGGGATACAGACGCTTCTCGCTGCCGATCAGGTCGACAACCGTCTGGCGGCCCTCGGGGTCGGATGCCGTCGAGATCACGCCCAGTGGCTTGTTTACCGCATAGACAACGGTGCCCTCAACTGCGACACGGTCGCCGTCGACGGTGATCTCGTTGCGGTCGGAGACGTCTTTCGCGGGATCGGTGACGGTCTTGCCGTCGACCGTCACACGGCCGTCGAAGATCAGCTGCTCGGCCGCCCGGCGCGAGGCGACTCCGGCGTGGGCGATGTATTTGGCGAGGCGCATGGAACCCGTAAGCCTAGGTGCGAGCACCACCTACCGTTAGCGGGGATGGATCTCGACCTGCTGAAAGACACCCTCGCCGAGCTGGGCGAACCCGCCTACCGTGCCGGCCAGGTGTGGGAGTGGACGGCACGTGGCGCCGGTGGCTACGCCGACATGACCAACCTGCCGGCAGGCCTGCGCGCGCAGCTAGAAGAGCGCGTCCCGTTCAGCACGCTCGAACTGGTCGATCAGGCCGAGTCGCGAGACGGCACCGTGAAGGCCCTCTTTCACACCGCCGACGGGCGCCCCGTCGAAGCCGTGTTGATGCGGTACCAAGACGGCCGCCGATCGATCTGCGTGTCGAGCCAGTGCGGCTGCCCGCTGACCTGCACGTTCTGCGCGACAGGCACGATGGCGTTCGGCCGCAATCTCACGACCAGCGAGATTCTCGACCAGGCACTGTTCTTCCGCCGCATCGAACCGATCGACCACTGCGTGTTCATGGGCATGGGAGAGCCGATGATGAACATCGAGAACGTTCTGGCCGCCTGCGAGAAGCTGCCCGACGTCGGCGTGACCAACCGCCGTACCACGATCTCCACTGTCGGGTGGATCCCCGGCATGAAACAGTTCCTCGCCCAGGATCGCCCGATCCGGCTGGCCCTCTCGCTGCACGCGGCCGACCCCGAGCTGCGGTCGCGGATCATGCCGGTCAACGACCGCTACCCGTTGCCCGACGTGCTCGAACTGTGCGTCAAGCACTGGCGCGAGACCAATCGCAAAGTTTTCATCGAGTACGTGATGTTGGCCGGCGTCAACGACCACACCAAGCACGCCCAGCAGCTGGCCGCCGCGCTCACGCCGCACGAGGCGTTCAAGGTCAACCTGATCCCGTACAACCCCACCGGCACGGGCTACGAAGGATCGGGCCGCACCACGATCGGCGCGTTTCGCGACGCCCTGCAACGGGCCGGGGTGCCGGCGACCGTGCGCCTGACGCGCGGCCGCGACATCGCCGCGGCCTGCGGCCAGCTAGTGGCCGATCGCGAAACGACCAGCGCTGCCTAGTACTTCAGGAACGACTAGTACCTCGGGAACGAAACGACCCCCAACCAGTCCGGCCAGGGGTCGAATCGCATACGACCAGTTCGCGAGGGGGGAATATCCGGCATCCTTGCCGGCGCGAACAAGCCAGCTTTGCTGAGTCCTGCGGCGCAGCTTGCATGAGAGGCTCTTGGCTCAATCACTCGCGGTCGCGCCCGCTGTCTCAAAAACTCGAAACTGCCTCTTGTCCCATCCATTTACTTCCGGAGGACCGAGTGTGTTCCGAAATCCTTCACAAGGTTTATCGACTACCAGCATGCCCAACTGATCCCCATTTCGAGGTAAATACGGACATTCGTTCGAGGGGCCACCACCGCACCCCGGAAGGGAGCGGGGCCTGCTGCGCCGGCCCTGGCCGACGCGGATCGAATCAGCCTTGCGGCTGCGGGCTCGCTGCTTCGCGCTGCTCGCCGGCTTTGAGAAGCCGTTCGCGCAGGTCTCGCTCGTCGTCGGGCGACGGGTCGAACGCGCCGACGTCGGGCAGCGCGTCTAGGCCTTCAAGCCCGAAGAGACGGTCGAAGAGCTCGGTGGTCTTGAACGCGCCGACGTCGGGCAGCGCGTCTAGGCCTTCAAGCCCGAAGAGACGGTCGAAGAGCTCGGTGGTCTTGAAGATCACGGCGCCGAACTGCGAGCGGCCGGCATCGGCGATCAGGCCTCGCTCGAGCAGGGTGCCGAGCGCGCTTTCGCTGCTGACACCGCGAATCCGCGCTATCTCGGGGCGGCTTACGGGCTGTAGGTACGCGATCACCGCCAGGCACTCGGCCTGAGCCTGGGTGAGCGGCGGCGTGCGCGGCTTCGCGAACAGGCAGCGCGCGGCAGCATCGCTGCCGGGGGCGCTTGCCAGCGTGTAACCGCCCGAGATACGGCGCAGGACCACGCCGCGCTGGCCGGCTTGGCAGTCTTCTTCGAGTGCCGAGAGCGCCTGCTCGACCTGGGATTCGCTGGATTCGCAGGCTTCGACGAGCTGCGCGACCGTGAGCGGATCGGGCGACAGGAAAAGCAGCGCTTCGATCTTCGCCGGCAGGGCGAGACGGTGGGTCTCGGGGACGCCGGCGACTGGGTCGGGTACCTCGGGACGCGGGTCTGCCGGCACGCGCTCGGCGTCTCGCTCGGCACCGCCCTCGGCGAAGACCTCCGCGGCGCCCTCAGCACCGCCCTCTACGACCAACTCGTCGCTCATGCGGCGGCCCTGCCGCCGGCCGAGAAGACGTCGATCGGACCGAATGCCTCTGGCTGGCTCCAGTCGGCTTCGCCGAGCTTGTATAGCTCGAGCAGCGCCCAGACCGTGAGCGCCTCGGTGAGGCGGTCGGCGCCCTCGACGGCGTCGTCGAAGTCGAAGTGGCTCGCTCGCTTGAGAAGGGTGCGGATGTGCGTTAGCCGTTGCTCGAGCGTGACCCGCGCGGCTCGCAGGTGCGGCGTGGTCAGCGGCTCGGGCTCGCGCAACAGATCGCCGATCGCGCGGGCGAGCGACTCGGCGTTGTAGACCTGACCGACGTTCTCGTAGCTGATCGTGCGTAACTTGCGCGGCAACGGAGCGCTGCGGTAGCGGAACGGCAGCTCGGCGTGGTAGCGCTCGCGCAGCCAGCCCGCGAGCTTGTTGTAGCGGTGGTACTCGAGCATGCGGGCGAGCAGCTCTTCGGCGGCCTCTTCGGGGCCGAGGTCGAGCTCGAGCCCGCCCTCTTCGTCGCGCGGCAACATCAGGCGGCTCTTCAGCTCGAGCAGGGCAGCGATCAGCACGACGAACTCGGTGACTGGCTCGAGCTCGATCTCACCGCGCGCCTCGAGAATCTCGACGTAGCCGAGCACGATCTGCGCCAGGTCTACTTCGAGCAGGTCGATCTCTTCGCGCATGACCAGCTCGAGCAACAGATCGAACGGGCCGTGAAAGACCTCGAGGTCGAGTTGCAGCGCGTCGAAGCGCGGGGTGCCCTCGCCGATCGCGCTGACCGCGTGGTCTGGCTCGACACCGGCGGGACCGTCTGGCTCGACGGGGGCAGGTGCTTCAGACTCGGGCGCCTGGGCGGCCTCTGGCTGGTCCGTCGCCGGCCCAGCTGCGCCGGTGCTCGCGGGAGCGCCCTCGATCAAACCGGCGTCGCGCGCGATCGCCTCGTCGACATCGAGCGGGCCGTGGACCGGCGGCTCGGCGATCGAAGCGACATCGTTGTCAATGGAACCGGCGGCGATGGCGTCGTTTCCGGGCAGGCCGGCAGTCGGGGCGTCGAATTCGCTCACGCGATCAAACTACAGGCCGCCCAAGACCCATTTTGTCGCGCGCCCGGGCCACGATCGGCTGCGCGATCGCGCTTGCCTTGGCGGCTCCGGCCGCGAGAACTGCCTCGAGATTCGCCTCGTCTGCCCGCAGCTCGGTGTATTTCTCCTGCACAGGGGCTAAATACTCGATCACCGCGTCGGCAACGGCCTGTTTGAACTCGCCGTACCGCGAGTCGGCGAACTCAGATTCGACGGCTTCCATCGTCACACCACGAACAACCGCGTAGATCTCGATCAGGTTGGAAATTCCGGGTTTTTCTTTGTCGCGCACGACGTCGGAGCCGCTGTCGGTGACGGCGCTCTTGAACTTCTTCTCAATCGCCTTGGGCTCGTCGAGCACGTAGATCGTGCCGGCCTCGCTGCTCGAAGTCGTCGACATCTTGTTCTCTGGAGCCTGCAGGTCCATGATCCGCGCGCCGACGTCGGGGATCGTGAACTCCGGCACGACGAACGTCTCGCCGAAGCGGCTGTTGAATTTGTTGGCGATCTCACGGGCGAGCTCTAGGTGCTGGCGCTGGTCGTCGCCGACGGGCACGAGGTCGGTGTTGTAGGCGAGAATGTCCGCCGCCATCAGCACCGGGTAGAAGAACAGACCGGCGCTGACCAGCTCGCGCTGGGCGATGGCCTTGTCCTTGAATTGGTGCATGCGATTGAGATCGCCGTGCGCCGTGGAGGTCGCCGCGAGCATCCAGGTCAGCTCGGTGTGCTCGGCCACGTCGCTCTGGCGGAACAGGATGCAGCGTTCCGGATCGAGGCCGCTGGCCAGCAGGATCGCCGTCGTGTCGTAGAGCCGGTCGCGCAGTTCGGCCGGGTCGTAGTTAACGGTGATCGCGTGGAGATCAACCACGCAGTAGATCGCGGGATCGCCCTCGTCTTGAAGGCGCACGTACTGGCTGATCGCCCCGATGTAGTTACCGAGGTGCTTACGGCCCGTGGGCTGGATTCCGGAAAAGATTCTCATCGTCGAAAACCGCTGCCCGTCAAGGCCTGCGGTCGGCGCGATCCTAGTGCCTGGTGAAGTCGCGGTCCGTTCTGCCCTAGGCTTACGCTCATGTCAACCGACCACGTAGAGATGTCACGCGCCGCTTACGAGGCGCTCGAGGCCGAGATCGAGAAGCTCGAGACCGTCGATCGCCCGGCAATCGCCGCAAAGATTCAGGCAGCCCGCGAAGACGGCGACCTCAAGGAAAACGCCGAATACCACGCCGCGAAGAACGACCAGTCGTTCCTCGAGACGAAGATCCTCAAGCTGCGAGACCAGCGCCAGCGCGCCGCGATCGTCGAGACCATCAGCAGCGGAACCGTGATGCACGGCTCGAAGGTGCGCCTGAAGCACGTAGACGCCGGCAAAGAGGTCGAGTACACGATCGTCGCCCCGCACGAAGCCGATGCCGGCGCTGGCCGCATCTCGAGCGTGTCGCCCGTCGCCGAGGCACTGCTCGGATCGAAGAGCGGCGAGACCGTCAAGGTCAGCCTGCCCAACGGCAAGAACGCCAGCTTCGAGATCCTCACGATCAGCTAGCCCGCTTCGAAGCTGACGAGCTCCTCGCGGTCGCCCGTAGGCACGTCGATCGTCAGCACCGGACCGACGCCCTTCGCGTAGTACTTGTTCTCGAGCACGTCGGGATCAAGTGGCGTGAAGTCGCGCGTCATCAGGCAGTTCTCGTATGCGTCCAGCGGCACGCGAATGCGTTCGTCGAGCGAGAGCACGCGGGCAGCGTCCTCGGCCTGGCCCGCCAGGTATTCCTGGCGATACTCGTCGCCGGCCTGAGGATCCGCAAGCACGATTACGCCGGCTTGTGCCCCATCGACTCCGGCCTCCCACGAACCCTTGGTCGTAGTCGGCTTACCGTTCTCGTACTCCTGCGTGGCTTCGCCCAGGTACCAGACATTGCCGTGCTTGTCCTGCGCGTACCAGTCGTCGGTGACCTCGACCGGCCGTTTCGTCCGCTCGTCGCTCACCACGTCGTGGACTACTCGGGCCTCGATGCCGTCGACGATCTTCGTCTTGTCGGTGACCGTGATCTCGACGCGCAGCGAGCGGCCTTTCTCGCCGGGCTCCCGGTAAACCCATCGACTACCCGGACGCATCGGCCAGTAGGGGTTGTCGATTTCGGTTGTGAAGTCGGCCGGGTCGAGCTTGACCTGTTCGCTGCCGACCGGTGGCGTGAATGCCGCTTCGGAGTTGCCTGAGTCGCCACAGGCGGCAAGTCCGGACAATGACAACAGAACGGCGAGTGCGGCTAGGTGAAAATGCGTGAACTTCATGGAGCCAGCATCTCAGAAACGATGCAACGAGCTCGACAAGCGAGGGTAAAAAGTTGGTAAAGCCTGCGCAGTCGCGCCGGCGAGCGCTCAGGCGAGCGCGTCGAGATCCTGCGTGACCACGGGATTACGCGCCGCGGCGGCTTCGTCGAGCCGGCGTACGGGCGTCGTGTATGGCGCGTTCTGCACGAACTCGGGATCGCGCTCGGCCTCTTCGAGGATCTTGTCGAGCGCTTCGATGAAGCCGTCGAGCGTCTCGACGGTCTCGGTCTCGGTCGGCTCGATCATCATCGCTTCGTCGACCAGCAACGGGAAGTAGATCGTCGGCGGGTGGTAGCCGAAGTCGAGCAGGCGCTTGGCGATGTCGAGCGCCTTGACGTTCAGCTCCTTCTTTGCCGGCGCCGCCGACAGCACGTACTCGTGCTTGCAGGTGCGATCGAACTCGACCGGCAGGTACTTGCCGACCCGCCCCTCCCTGCCCTTGGCAAGCATGTAGTTCGCGTTCAGCACGGCGGTTTCACTGGCTGCCTTGAGCCCCTCGGCGCCGAGCGAGCAGATGTAGGCGTAGCTGCGCACGAAGACGCCGAAGTTGCCCTGGAAGCCGCGCATGCGGCCGATGCTCTTGGGCTCGTCGGTGTTGAGTTCGAAGCGACCGTCCTTCTGTGCGATGCGCGGGACCGGCAGGTAAGGAGCGATCCGGTCGCTGACCGCGATCGGCCCACTGCCCGGGCCGCCGCCCCCGTGCGGCTGCGTGAAGCTCTTGTGCAGGTTGACGTGGACGATGTCGAAGCCCATGTCTCCGGGGCGCGAGACACCCATCACGGCGTTCAGATTGGCGCCGTCGTAGTAGAGCGTTGCGCCCACTCCGTGCATGATCGAGGCAATCTCTTCGATGTTCTCGTCGAACAGGCCGAGCGTGTTGGGGTTGGTGAGCATCAGGCAGGCGACGCTGTCGTCGGCCTTCGCGCGCAGATCGTCGATGTCGACACCGCCGCGCTCGTTGGTGGCGACCTTGACGGTCTCGTAGCCGGCCATCGTCACGCTGGCGGGGTTGGTGCCGTGTGAGGTGTCGGGAGCGAGCACCTTGGTGCGGTGCTCGCCGCGGTCCTCGTGGTATGCCTTGGTGAGCAGCAGACCCGAGAGTTCGCCGTGTGAGCCGGCGCTCGGCTGCAGGCAGACGTGCGGCAGACCGCAGATCTCGGACAGCGAGCGCTCAAGGTTCCACATCAGTTCAAGGGCACCCTGGGCGCGCTCGGCAGGCTGCAACGGGTGCAGCCGGCTGAATCCGGGCAGCGCGGCAGCACGCTCGTGCAGTTTCGGGTTGTGCTTCATCGTGCACGAGCCGAGCGGGTAGAAGCCGCTGTCGAGGTCGAAGTTGCGGCGCGAGAGACGGTTGTAGTGGCGCACGATCTCGGGCTCGGCGATCTCTGGCATGCGCGGGCCGCGAGCGCGAGCGGCTCCGGCCGGCAGCAGTTCACTCACGTCGCGGTCGGGCACATCGAGCGCGGGCAGCGCGGCGGCCCGGCGGCCGGGGTGCGATTTCTCGAAGATCGTGGTCGCGCGCTCGGCCTGCATCGGCGTTTCGGTGACGTGCGCGCCGGTCACCTTCTGGGCGTCGGGATTCATGCCTCGGCCCCCACCGTTTCACGCGCGGCGGCCACCGCCGCACCAAGGCGCTCAGCCAGCAGGTCGATCTGCGCGCGCGAGCGCCGCTCGGTGATCGCGACCAGCAGGCCGTGCTCATGCTCGGGATAGTCGGTGCCGAGCGGGTATCCGCCGTTGATGCCGTCGAGCGCGAGCTGGTCGAGCACTGTCTGGACCGGCGCGTCGAGCTTGATCGCGAACTCGCGCACGACTGGAGCGTCAAACAGAAGCTCCACCCCTTCCACGGCCGCAAGCGTCTCGCGGGCGTAGGCGGTGCGCTTGATCATCAGCTCGCCGATCTCGACGATGCCGGCTCGGCCGAGCCACGACAGGTAGATCATGCCGGCAAGCGCATTGAGCGCCTGGCTGGTGCAGATGTTGCTGGTCGCCTTCTCGCGCCGGATGTGCTGCTCGCGGGTTTGAAGCGTGAGCACCCATCCGCGACGGCCATCGGCGTCGGTCGTCTCGCCGGCGATGCGGCCGGGCATGCGGCGGATCAGCTTCTGGGTGGCGGCGAAGAATCCAAAAGAGGGCCCGCCGAAGTCGAGGCGGTTGCCAAGCGTCTGGCCCTCGCCGACGCAGATGTCCACACCGAAGTCGCCCGGCGGCGCGAGGATGCCGAGCGTCAGCGGATCGGCAACGCAGACCACCAGCGCGCCCTTGGCGTGGGCGGCCTCGACGAGCGCGGCGAGGTCCTCGACCGCGCCGAAGAAGTTGGGGTTCTGCAGGAAGACGGCGGCCGTGTCGTCGTCGATCGCGGCAGCCAGCGTGGCCGGGTCGGTGAGCCCTTCAGCGGCCGGAACCTCGATCACCGACGAGCCGTAGCCATAGGCGTTGGTCTTGAGCGTGGCCCGGTACTGCGGGTTGACCGCGGCGCTAACGACAAAGCGGCTGCGACCGGTCTCGAGCTTCGCCAGGTAGGCGGCTGCGGCCATCGCGCTCGGCCCCTCGTAGACGGACGCGTTGGAGACGTCCATGCCCGTCAGCTCCGCGATCGCCGTCTGGTACTCGAACATCACCTGCAGGCCACCCTGTGAGACCTCTGGCTGATAGGGCGTGTAGGGAGTCAGGAACTCGCTGCGCGAGAGGATTGAGTCGACGATCGCCGGCTGGTAGTGGTCGTACATTCCGGCGCCGAGGAAGCTGATCTCGCTGTCTGCGTGCACGTTCTTGCCGGCAAGCTCGGCGAGATGCGTGTAGACCTCGTCTTCGGTCTTGCCGGCAGGCAGTTTCAGCGGTCCCTGAAGTCGCACCCCGTCGGGTACGTCGTTGAAAAGATCGTCTACGGAGCCGACGCCGATTGCGTCGAGCATCCGCTGACGGTCATCCGGTGTATCTGAGGTGTAAGTGCTCAATCGTGTGCGAAGAGGTGGGGGCGCGTCGTCCTAGACGCCCTCTTCCAGATGTTGACGATAGGCGGTGACGTCGAGCAGGCCGTCGGCCTCGCCGGGATCGGCGAGCTTGATCTTGACCATCCAGCCCTCTCCGTAGGGATCGTCGTTGATCGTCTCAGGGGCGTCGCCGAGCGCGCCGTTGGCCTCGATGACCTCGCCAGAGAGCGGGGCGATGACCTCGCTTACGGCCTTGACCGACTCGACCTCGGCGTAAGCGCTGTCCTTGATGAGCTGCGTTCCGACTGCGGGCGGCTCGAAGAAGACGATCTCACCCAGGGCGTCCTGCGCAAACCATGTGATTCCAAGCGTGGCGGCGTCGCCTTCGACGCGAGCCCAGTCGTGCTCGGGGTGGTACTTCAGGTCTTCTGGGTAGTGCTCTTCGGCCACGCTCGCGCCTTTCGGAAATGGGTTTTCTTGAAGACCGGCGCCGCCGGGGCCGGTCAGCCGCGCATCCTACTGCGCGGGCTTGTACAGGGGCTTGCCGCGGACCTCGGCTGAGCGGGGCTTGCCGCGGACATCGACATCGATCGCCGTGCCGGGCTCGGCGAGCGCGGCGTCGACATAGGCCATGCCGGCCCCGACCTGAAGCGAGGGCGACATCGTGCCGCTGGTGACCTCGCCGGCCTCGGCGCCGTCCTTCAGAACGAGGTTGCCCTGGCGCGGGATGCCCGGTCCGGTAAAGACGAACGGGGCGAGCTTCCTGGCCGGGCCATCGGCCTTGATCTCACGAAGCGCCGCGGCGCCGATGAATTCTGTCTCCAGCGCGCAGGCCCAGCCGAGACCTGCACTGATCGGATCGACGTCGAGCGAGAGGTCGTTGCCGTAGAGCGGGAAGCAGACCTCGAGCCGCAGCGTGTCGCGCGCTCCGAGGCCTGCGGGCTTGGCGCCGGCCGCGATCAGCGCGTCCCAGACGTGCGGCGCGTCTTCTGGCGCGAGCATGATCTCGACGCCGTCCTCGCCGGTGTAGCCGGTGCCGGCGACCAGCGCGACACGGCCGGCGACGGTCGTCTGCTCGATCTTCATGCGCTCGGGCTCCATGCCGTCGATGACCTGCGCCAGAACATCACGCGCCGCCGGCCCCTGGAGCGCGAGCATCGCGTACTCGTTGGCGCGATCGATCACGTCGACGTCGTGATTGCCCGCGTTCTGGGCGAACCACTCGAAGTCGGTCTGATGATTTGAGGCGTTGGTCACCGTGAGATAGCGACTCTCGCCCATCCGGTACGTGAACAGGTCGTCGATCACGCCGCCATCGTCGCGACAGATCAGCGCATACTGCGCGCCGCCGACGGGGATCCTGGTGACGTCGTTGGTGAAGATGCTCTGCAGGAACTCGGTCGCCTGCGGGCCCGTCGTCTCGATCTGACCCATGTGCGACACGTCGAACAGGCCGGCGGCAGAGCGCACGTTGATGTGCTCGGCCTTGATGCCCTCGGCGTACTGCACGGGCATCTCCCAGCCGGCGAAGGGAACGAGCTTCGCGCCGGCGGCAACATGGGCGTCGTAGAGGCTTGTGCGGCGCAGGGTCTCAGCGGAGGGATTCGACATCGGCCGGGCAGCCTAGCGCGGGTGTCGCTCGGGCTGCCGGCGTCAGCGAACGCCGCGGGCAGGGCGGCGCCAGCGGCCGCCGAGCAGGCGCTTGATGTCGCGCTCGTACGTGCCGGCCCACAACGTCCAGTCGTTTCCGGCGAACCACGACCACAGCTCGATCGCGTGCAGCAACGTGTAGAGCTCAAAGCGCGGCCGCCAGTCGTCGGGCAGTCCGCCGTGGCCGGCGATCAGCGCGGCCAGCGTGGCGCGACTACCACGGCGCGCCATGTAGTGCGTCTTCGCGATGTCGCAGACCGGGTCGCCGGCCGCGGCGCTGCCGAAATCGATCAGGCCAGCGAAGTGCACGCCGTCCTCGGCCCGGTGAACGGCCACATTGGTTTCGTGACAGTCCATGTGGCAGAACACAGGGCGCTCGCACTCGTCGAGCAGGCCGTCACGCTCGGCGACGTAGCGGCGCACCCTCGCGGCCAGGTCGGCGTCGCCGCCGCGGCCGGTGAACTTGTCCAGAGCCACGTCGAAGCGGGAGAGCACGTAGTCGCGATTGCTGGCGAACTCGCCGTCGGAAGTCGCGGTCACCTGACCGAATCGCTCTAGTGGAATCTCGTGCAGCGCGCGCAGACCGGCCCCAAGCTGGCTGGCGAAGCGCACCAGCTCGGCGCGCGTCATCTCGTCCTCGCATTCAGGAGTGAGCGTATGGCCGAGATCTTCGAGCACCGCGCAGGCCCAGGGAAGCGTTTCGCGCGAGTCATCGACACCGATAACCGCCGGCGTCGGCACCTCGGCGCGCGCGGCGATTTCCAGTGCTCGCACATCGTCGAACAGGCGGTCTTCGCGTTCCGGCCGCTGAAGCTTGAGCGCGACGGTGTCGCCCTGGTCAAGTCGAAGCCGGAAGACGGTGCAGTGCTGACCCTCGCTACGCGCGTCCACGGCAGCTACCCGTGCATCGGGCCGGAACCGGCGCAGCAGGGCCTGCGCTGAGTCGAGGTCGATCGCGTCGGGCCGCTCGGCGAGCGCCAGAGCGATCAGTCCTTCAGGAAGTCGGGAACGTCGATCTCGTCGTCGCTCAGTTCGAGCGAGGCGCTCGCCACGTCGCGAGGTCCGACGTCGCGGCGTGGGCGGCGCTCGGAGCGCTCACGGCCGAAGTCGGCGCCACGTGAAGCGGCACGGCCCTTGTCGAAGCCGGTCGCGATCACGGTCACGCGCACTTCGTCGCCCATCGACTCGTCGATTACGGCGCCGAAGATGATGTTGGCGTTCTGGTCGGCGGCGCTGCTGACGATCTCGGCAGCCTCGTTGACCTCGAAGAGTCCGAGCTCGCGGCCGCCGGTGATGTTCAGCAGGATGCCGGTGGCGCCCTCGACGCTCTCTTCAAGCAACGGCGAGCTGATCGCGTTCTTGGCGCTCTCGCCGGCGCGCTGCTCGCCCGACGCGCTGCCGATGCCCATCAGGGCGCTGCCGGCGTCGTGCATGATCGTGCGGACGTCGGCGAAGTCGAGGTTGATCAGACCGGGTGTGGTGATCAGGTCGGTGATGCCCTGGACACCCTGGCGCAGCACGTTGTCGGCGTCGCGGAAGGCGTCGAGGATCGAGGTGCGGCGCTCGACGGTGGAGAGCAGGCGCTCGTTCGGAATCACAATCAATGTGTCGACCTGCTCGCGCAGGCGGTGGATGCCCTCTTCGGCCTGCTTGGCGCGCTGTGAGCCCTCGAAGGCGAACGGTCGCGTGACCACACCCACCGTCAGCGCGCCGACCTCTTGCTTGGCGATCTCAGCGATTACGGGAGCGGCGCCGGTACCGGTGCCACCGCCCTCGCCGGCGGTCACGAACACGAGATCCGCGCCCTTCAGAGCTTCTTTGATGTCGTCACGGCTCTCGGCGGCCGCGCCCGCGCCGATGCTCGGGTCCGCACCCGCGCCAAGACCCTTGGTCAGGTGCGAGCCGATGTTGAGCTTGACGTCGGCGTCACACATCTGTAGCGCTTGCGCGTCGGTGTTGACGGCGATGAATTCGACGCCCTTGAGCCCGGCGTCGACCATGCGGTTGACGGCGTTCGTACCACCGCCGCCCACGCCGACCACCTTGATGACGGCGAGATAGCTACCTGCGTCGTGGCCGTGGCCCGCGCCCTGCGATGTGTAATCAAAGTCGTTCATTGCCGCCAATGTAACGGCCTCCCAGCCGCGAAATAAAGCTCTACAAGGATTCTTGCATCCCGAACTCTCAACTAGTAGTTGAGAGTTAGCCCATTCTCAAGTACAGGTTGAGGGTTGGATCGATGAGGGTTGAGTACAGAGTTATACATGGTTTTGTGCGATTAGAGGCATGGTGCGTCACGGAGTGGTTGGCGTCTGCTGCACTGGCGTCTGCTGGGGTGCCGGTTGCGCGACAGGCGGAGCCTGCGTTGCTGGAGCTTGCGTAACCGGTCCCGTCGCGCCCATCGCCACCGTCGATCCGGCGTTTGCCGCCGGGTCGTTCTGCAACGACTCTTCGAGCGCGGGCTTCTGGGTGACAGGCGCGGAGCCAAGTCCGCCGACCGCCGGACGATCGGGTACGCGCAGGTCGATGTACCCGGCGCCCTTGGACGCCGGAGAGGCCAGCACCGCCGCCGCGGCCACCCACTTCGCCGCGGAGTCCGCGGCGGTTCCGAAGCGCAGCTTCACGCCTTTCTCGAGCGTCAGCACGAGGCCGCGCTTCTGCCACTCGACCTTCTTTACGCGCCGCAGCAATACGTCGGGCGCCGCACCAAGCACGCTGAGCGCCTGTTTGGTCTTTACGTCGGTGATGTGATCGCCGCTGATCAGTCCGCCCGCGTCGATGCGTGGAAGCGAGCTGAGTTGGCGAGAGCTTTCGAGCACGAGCCCATCCCCGGTCACCGCGACCACTCGCGCGCCGGCCTTCACCGCCGCGACCGGGCGGCGAACGTCGACGAAGACGGTCAGCGCATGCGGGTAGTCGGCCTCCACACGCAGGCCGGCGACGTCGAGGTACTGCCCGACGGCCGCCGCCAAGTCCTCCTCGGAGGCGTTCATCGTCGTCATCGTCCTGGCTTCCGCGACAACGGCCTTGCGCGCGCCCTTGTCGTAGTAGCCGTCGAGACCGACGACGCGCACCTGCTCGACGGCCACGAGACCGGAGTTGCGCACCAGCATCCATGCGCCGGCCAGCATCAAGACCACGCCCAGCGCGATCAGGGCGATCGTCGACCGGCTCGGACGCCACTTGCGGACGTTCGCAACCTTCACCGCCCCGCGCAGCGTGAACGAACTCGTCGAGCGCGCAAACGCCCCTGTGACGCCTGCCAGCTCCATCAGACAGCGCCCCACAGCGACTGATCGACTTCGCCTAGCACCTGAACCTCCGTCTCGAGCACGATGCCGGTCAGATCGCCAACGCGGCGACGACCCTCGGCGATCAGTCCGACAACGTCGGCGGTGGTCGCCGCGCCACGGTTCTCGACGAAGTTGGCGTGCTTGGGTGAGAAGCGGGCACCGCCGTGCTCTAGCCCCTTGCAGCCGGCGGCCTCCAGCAACTGGCCGGCCGTGCGCCCCTCAGCGCGCGGGTCGTCGGGGTTTTTGAACGTGGAACCGAAAGTCTTGATGCCAGAGGGCTGCGCGGCCTTGCGCCGGTCACGCATCGAAGCGAGATTCGCCTTGATCGCACCGCTGTCGCCCGGCCGCAGGCCGAACTGTGCACGCGTAACGACCTGGTAGCCCGCCACGTTGCTTCTGCGGTAGGCGAACTCGAACCGCTCGGGTGCCCGACGTTCGACGCCGTCTGGCGTGGCGACCTCGCCCCATTCGAGCACGCTCGCGAGCTCGCCGCCGTATGCGTTGGCATTCATGCGGATCGCGCCACCGACGGTCCCGGGGATGTTCACACCGAACTCGAGACCGGCCAGTCCCGCTTCGGCGCTGCGAGCGGCGACCCGTGGCAGGCGCGCGCCGCCGCCGCAGAGCAGCGTGGAGCCGTCGAAGTGAAGTTCGGTGAGGTGTCCGTCGAGTTTGATGGCCAATCCCTTGAAGCCGGTGTCAGCTATCAGTAGGTTCGATCCCGAGCCGATCACCCCTACCGGCAGACTGGCCGATTGCGCCCAGGCGAGCAGCTCGACGACCCTGCCGGCCGATCGCGGGCGGGCGAAGTAGTCGGCCGACCCGCCGGTGCGAATCGTCGTCAGACGCGCGAGGGGAGCATCGCGCTCGACACCATCGGGAGGCCGCGCCGTGCTCACTTCGCCACCAGTCCGCGACCGAGCGATGTGATGTCGCCCGCTCCGATCGTGATGCAGAGATCTCCGGCGGCAAGCTCGCGCTGAAGCGCGGCGGCCGCGTCGGCGTGCGATGGCTGCCAGAGCACGCGCATGCCCGGACGGGCGTCCGCCGTGGCAGTGGCAACCATCCAGCCGCTTACGCCGGGGTAGTCGTGTCCCGACTCGCGCGCTGCGTACACGTCCATCACGATCGCGACATCGGCCAGTGCCAGGGCTTCGCCGAAGCGCCGTGCCAGCGACTGCGTGCGCGAATAGAGATGCGGCTGGAAGACCGCGACAACCCGCCCGCCCGCGGCGGCCTCTCGCGCGGTCTTCAGCGCCGCCTCGACCTCGGTCGGGTGATGCGCGTAGTCGTCATATAGAGCCGCGCCGTGCGACGTGAGCCCGAGCGCTTCGAAACGGCGAGCGACACCCTTGAAGCTCGCGAGCGCGGAGACGGCCGCAGGCAGCTCGACGCCGCATGCCATGAGCGCGGCGAGTGCCGCCAGGGCGTTCAAGACGTTGTGGTCGCCACGCACGCCAAGCGCGACCGGCACAGTTCCACCAGGATGGCGAAGAGTGAATGAGGTGCCAGCCGCCGGGTCGGCAGGGGTTCGCAGGTCGCTTGCCACGAGGTCGCCCGGCGCGGCTTCGCCGGCGCCCTCGATCGCGAAACCGGTCGCACGAGCAGGAACCGTCAGCTCCGCAAGGCGTGGCTGCCCGCGCCAGATCACGACGTGACCGGCCGGGGCGGTGAACTGCGAAAACGCCGCAAACAGCTCGTCGATTCCGCCTCCCCAGGTGCTGTGATGGTCGAGTTCGACGTTGGTGACCACCGCGACCTCCGGCGAGAGCTTCAGGAACGACCCGTCCGACTCGTCGGCCTCGACCACGACGATCTCACCGGCACCCCAGCGCGCGTTCGTGACCTCGCCGCCGACGTTCACCTCGCCGCCGACGAAGAACGATGGCTCGCCACCGGTCTCGGCGAGCATGTGGGCGATCATCGCCGTCGTGGTCGTCTTGCCGTGCGTGCCGGCCACAGCGATGCAGTGCGGCTTGACGGCCACCAGTTCGCCGAGCAGGTCGCTGCGGTGGCTCACCGTCAAGCCAAGCTCGCGGGCGCGGAGCAGCTCAGGGTTGGAGTCTTCGATCGCGGTCGATACGACCACTTCGACCCCGGCGGGAAGGTTCGCGCCGTCATGGCCGATCGCAACGCTCACCCCGGCGGCCGCGAGCCGATCGGTGTAGGTGGAGCTCGCGCGGTCTGAACCGCTGACGGCGGCGCCCAGCTCGTGCGCGACCAGCGCCAGCCCGCTCATGCCGGCGCCACCGATCCCGATCAAGTGGATCTTGCGGCCTTCGAAAGGACTCATGCCGCCTCCCCCGCCGCGTCCGCCAGCTCGTCGGCGATCCGTTCGGCGGCGTCGGGCATTGCCAATCGCAGGGCCGCCTCGCGCATCGCCGCAAGGCGCCCGGGATCGGCGATCAGTTCGTCGACCTGCCCGCGCAGGCGCTCGCCGGTCAGCTCTTCATCGCGCAACATCAGCGCGGCCCCGCCATCGACCAGCCAGGCGGCGTTCTTGGCCTGGTGGTCGGCCGTGGCGTACGGATAGGGCACGAGGATCGACGGCAGCCCGGCGGCCGCCAGCTCGAAGATCGAACCCCCGGCGCGACAGAAGGACAGGTCGGCCGCCGCCAGCGCGATGTCGAAATCGTTGGTGTAGTCGAACAGCCTGAAGCGCGCATGGGCGGCGGCGTCGGCGAGCGCCGGCTTGGAGTCGAGGATCTCGCGCGTCGCCGAGAAGTCGCCGCGCCCGGTCAGGTGCATCACGCAAAGCCCTTCCGGCACACCGCTCTGAAACGCATCGAGCGTGGCGCGGTTCAGCGATCGGGCGCCGAGCGAACCGCCGAAGACCAGCAGGCAGAGCCCTTCGGCCGGCAGACCGAAGTGCGCGCGTGCCGCGGCGCGATCGATTCCGGAACGCCGTGGGGCGATCGGGCGCCCGGTCACCAGGTACTTCGGAGCGTCGTGATCCGGAATCGCGAACGCCAGGCAGACGCGCCGCGCAAGCGGCGCGAGCATGCGGTTGGCAACGCCGAGGTGAGCGTCCGCCTCGGTGACGACCAGCGGCAGGCGCAGCGTCCAGGCCGCAACGCCGGCCGGCCCCGAAACGTAGCCCCCGCCGGCCATCACCGCGTCGACGCCTTCGCGCTTGAGCAGCCGGCGCGCGGCACCGACGCCGCGCAGCGCCAGCCACACGGCGCGCAGCGCCTTCAAGGGGTTCTTGCGGTCGAGGCCCGCCAGTTTCAACTGATGGAACTCGAAACCCGCGGCGGGCACGAGTTCGGCCTCGGCCCGCTCGCCGCCGATGAAGATCACCTCGGCGCCGCGTTTGCGCAGCGCCTCAGCGACTGCCAGAGCCGGGACGGCGTGTCCTGCCGTTCCCCCCGCCGCGATTGCGACTCTCATAGTGACCCCGCGATCGTCGCGCAGTGATTTCGGGCGCGGAGCCGGCGCCTCCGGCCGCGGCGGCCCGCTCGGCTTCGTGCCGGCGCCGCCGGTGCTCGGCCTGCGCTCCGCCATCGATCACACGCACGCGTGCCGTGTGCCGGCCGCTCGCGACGTTGACCAGCAGACCCATCGCCGCGAGCATCACGACGAGGTTGCTGGCGCCATAAGAGATGAATGGCAGCGGCACGCCCGTCAGCGGCGCCATCCCGAGCACGGCGAAGAAGTTCAGCAGCGCCTGGCACGCGACCAGCGACGAAACGCCGATCGCCAGCAGACGCGCGTATGCGTCGCGGCTGTTGCGCGCTGCCCGCAGTCCCGTCATGATCAGGGCGAAGTAGAGCGCCGCCAGTCCGGCGATGCCCATCAACCCGAGTTCCTCGCCGATCACCGCAAGAATCATGTCGGTGTGGGCTTCGGGCAGGTAGAACACCTTCTGAACCGATTCGCCCAGCCCGACGCCAAAGAATCCACCCGATCCGAACGCCATCCGCGCCTGTTCGGTCTGAAAACCGATGCCCGTCGGGTCGTGCCCCGGGTTGAGGAAAGCCGTCAGCCGCGCCACCCGGTATGGCTCGATCAAGCTGAAGATCAGCACCAGGACGGCAAGCGCACCGGCGACCTTCGCCAGGTCCTTGATCTGCGCGCCCGAGGCCACGAGGATCGTGCCGATCGTCGCGCAGATCACCAGGTCGGTGCCCAGGTCGGGCTGAAGCGCGATCAGCAGCGCCGCCGCGCCAACCACGTAGAACAGCGGGTTGGCCATCGACTTGAGGTTCCGCACGCGATTCGGATCGGAGGCGACGAGCATCGCCACATACAAAACCAGCGCGAACTTCATCACTTCGGAGGGCTGGAAGCGAGCGATGCCCGGCCCGATCCAGCGGCGCGCGCCGTTGACCTCGGCACCGATCCCGGGCAGCAGCACGAGCAGAAGCAGCACGAACGAACCGCCGACCAGCGCCGGCGTCAGCCGGCGCAGCTGATTGAGGTCGATGCGCGACGTGAAGCGCATCGCGACCAGGCCGAGCGCGCCAAGCACCAGATAGCGCTTCAGGTAACCGAGCGGATCGCCGTCGGTCGATAGCGCCGAGGTCGCGGAGCTCGCCGAGTAGACCATCACCGCGCCGGCCGCGAAGAGCGCGATCGTCACGGTCCAGATCAGCGACTGTTCGGGGGTCTGGCCGGCTGAGCTTCCACGCCGCGAGTCGCGCGCGGAATCGCGCTTCGAGCTTGCTTCGGAGGCGCGCCGCGAGTCGCGTGAAAGTCGTGCGGGCCGGGAAATCTTCATCCCGGCTGATTTCGACGGCCATCAGCTCTGACCTGCGCGCACCAGCTCTTTGAAACGGTGTCCACGCGCCTCGTAGTCGCTGAACTGGTCGAAACTGGCGCAAGCGGGAACGAGCATCACGGTGTCGCCGGGCGCGGCGGCGGCCCGGGCCGCCTCGAAGGCCGCTTCGAGCGTGCCGCAGTCGTGCAGCGGCGGCCCCGCGCCGGCAAGGTCTTCGGCCAGCTGCGGGGCCGATTGGCCGATCAAGTACAGGCCGGCGCACGCGCCGGCGACGGCCGGCCGCAATGCGGTGAAGCGCTCACCCTTGAGGCTGCCGCCGAGAATCGCGTGCACGCCCCCCGAAAACGAACGCAGCGCCACTTGCGCGGCGGCGACGTTGGTGGCCTTGGAGTCGTTTATGTATTCGACGCCTCCGATCCTGGCCACGTCTTCCATGCGGTGCTCGACACCTGTGAAATCCGCCAGCGCACGGTCGATCGCGTCTCTGGCCACCCCCATCGCAAGCGCGGCCGCGGTCGCGGCGGCTGCGTTCTCGCGATTGTGCTCGCCGCGCATCGCCAGTGAGGCGGGATCGATCGCGGCTGGGTCGGCCATCACGCGGTCTGCCGCCCCGGGAACGTCGAAGTCGATCGTCGGACCGATCACCGCCGTATCGCCAGGCTGTTGACGGGAGAACATCGCCAGCTTGGCGTCGCGATACGCCTCGAGGGTGCCGTGGCGGTCGATGTGGTCGGGCGCGAGATTCAGCAACACCGCGCACTCAGGCCGGAACTCGATCGTGTCCTCGATCTGAAAGCTCGATGCCTCACAAACGACGATCGTGTCGGTGCCGATGTTCCCGACCAGCTCACAGACGGGCGTGCCGACGTTGCCGGCGGTCGCTACCGGCTCGCCGGCTGCGCGAAAGATCGCGCCCAGCAGCTCGGTGGTGGTGGTCTTGCCGTTCGTGCCGGTCACGGCTATGAAGCGGTTCGGCAGGAACCGCCAGCCCAGCTCCAGCTCACCGAGCACGGTCTTGCCGGCGGCACGCGCGGCGGCGATCACCGGCGCTTCACTAGGCACGCCCGGACTCTTCACCACCACGGCCGCCGCGTGGAGCAGATCCAGGCCATCGCTGCCGAGCCGCGCGTCGACGCCGAAGTCGCCAAGCGTGTCGGCGCCGTCGGGATGACCGGAGTCGACACCGACCACCGCATAGCCTCGGCTCGCGAGCAGCTTCGCGGCCGCCTGGCCCGAGCGCGCGAGGCCGACGACGAGGTACGGTCCGTCGGGAATTTGCGGGCGCACGATCATGCCGGTGCAACGCTAGCCGAGGGGGCGCCGCGACGGACTCCTTGCCAAGCTTCCCCGCCGAACGTATGCTTGAAGCCTCGGCATGATCAAGCTCGTCGCCCCCACAACACTGGCCATCCTGGCCCTGCTCGCGCCTGCCGCGTCGGCAGAGCCATCCGTTCAGGAGCAGGTCTTCGACCCGTCATGCGTCTCGCAGATCGAGCTGACCGCCCCACAGACCTCGATCGACAATCTGTACGCCGATCCGAAGGGCGCCTATCAACCGGCGACCATGAGCTTCGACATCTGCGGCGCAGGCACTCAGGTATTCGGACCGCTGAACGTGACCTTCCGGCTGAAGGGCTCGGGTTCGTTCCGCTCACTCGACGGAAAGGCCGCCTTCAAGGTCAAGATGCCGAGCGGCCAGCGGATCGACGGCCTCAAGAGCCTGACGCTCAACAACATGGTCCAAGACGACTCGGCGGTCCACGAGATGCTCGCCTATGAGGCATACGGGGCAGCCGGAGTGCCCGGACCGCGCGCCGGCTACGCAAACGTATCGCTCAACGGAGCCGACTACGGGCTGCACGCCAACGTCGAGACCATCGACGACCGCTTCCTGGCAGCGCACTTCGCCAGCACGCAGCACCTCTACGAGGCGCCCGACCACCTCTCGGGGCACGTCTCCGCGATCAGCCGTGACGTCGCACCCGACGCCGTCGAGAACTTCCAGGTCGAGCAAGGCGACGACGACGAGATATCCGACCTCGAGACGCTCGCAGCGGCCACGACGATCGCCGGCGACGACGAGTGGTGGCAGACCTTCCAGCAGCGCTACAACGTCGACGACGTGCTGAAGTTCTGGGCCACCGCCACGTATCTGGGCGACTCCGACTCGTACGTCAGCTTCGTCAACAACTTCTTCCTGCACAGCGACGCGGGCTCCGTGTTCACCTTCCTGCCCTGGGGCACGGACAGGTCGTTTGAACAAGACGTGCCGCTCGACCCGCCGCCGGGGGTGCCCACCGACAACGTCGAGGGCACGGTCTTCAAGCGCTGCATCGCGCACCCCGGCTGCCGCGCGGCTTACGCCGACGCCCGAGACGACGTGGTCGAGGGCACGATCGCACTAGACCTGGTCGGCCGCGCCCACCAGCACTACGCGACGATCGCCAGCGCGATCGCGCTTGACCCGCGCAAGGAGATGACGCTCGGCGAACACTGCCACGCCGTCGACGCGACGATCGCATTCCTGATCTGGCGCGAGCAGGTTTGGGACGAGGAACTCCGCCGCCCCGGCGCGCCCCCTTCGGCGCAGTCGTCGCAGCGGCTGGATTGCTCGCAGTACGACCCGCCGGCGCCCGGGCCGGCATCGCCGGACTCGCCGGCTGCCGACGTCACCGCTCCGAAGCTGAAGTCGGTGAGCGTACGGCGCGCCGTGCGCGCGGGCAGGAAGCGCCGTTACACGCTAAACGTGCGGGCCACCGACGACCACGGCGCCGTCGCCGTGCAGATACGCACGTTCGGTTCGCGAATCCACCGCCGGCAGATCGACGCCGGTGGACGGGTGACGCTGATCACGGCCGCCACATCGATCCGGCTGCGAGTCGTCGACGGCGCCGGCAACGCCGGCGCATGGACGGCGATCCGGCTTGACCGTCGAACAACGCCGGTCCGCTGACCGCCTTCACCTGACGAACCCGAGGCTGAGCGGATCGAGGGCGCGCGAGCAAGAACCGCGGCACGATGGCGCGCGCTAGTTGCCAGCGCTGACCTTCACCGATGAGCGACCGCCTCGCCCTCGATCTCTTCAAGCAGGTCAAGCAGGTCGACAGCTTCGAACAAGCGGTTGCGACGGCTGGCCGAAGTCGAGATCAACACCCCAGCCGCTGTCAGGTGTTCGAATGCCTGAGCCACCGCGGGTCGCGTTCTGCCGGTCGCGGCGATCGCGATCGCTATCGAAATCAACGGATACGCCGGCAACACCTCGATCACTTTCCAGACGGCAGCGTCCGCGCGGGGTGTCGCCGATCCGACCAGCAGAGCTCGCCAGCGATCCTGGAGTTCGGAGACGCGGTCGAGGTAGGCGGTGGCCAGATCTGCCGCACGGGCCGTCGACACGGCGAACTGCTCGATCCATTCTGAGACAGACCCATTTCGATACGCCACCAACCCGTCGATATAGCGCTTGCGATTGGCGGCCAGGACGACGCTAATCGGCGGTACGTAGTTCGGCGTGACATCTCGACGCCGTAGAAGAACGTGTATCAGCGCCCGTCCAGTGCGTCCGTTGCCATCGACAAACGGATGGATCGTCTCGAACTGCGCGTGAGCGATCGCCGCCTGCACAACCGGGGGTACGTTTGACTCGCAGCAGAACCGCATCAAGTCATGGAGCCCCTCACCAACGCGCTCCGGCGGCGGCGGAACGAAATCGGCGCCACACGGGTTGTAGTCGTTGCCGCCGATCCAATTCTGTTCGACGCGAACGCGACCCGCGTGCGTGGCCTGCATCGGCACGTTCCGCATCAATGCACGATGAATGCGACACAGCCGTTCGACGCTCAGCCGGTGTGAAACGGAGACATCTTCAACGGCGAGCTGCATGGCGTCGATATTCGCCAGCACTTCCGCGACCTCGCGCCCTACGGACCCGCCAACCCCCTGACGCGCCTCAGCGCGGGCGACGCCGCGCACGTCGGCCTGCATTCCTTCGATCTTCGACGAGGCGATCGATTCCGTGCGAAGGAGAAGTCGCGCAAGCGGTTGAAGCGCGCTCGACGAACGACTGTTGAGCGATTGAAGCCGCTTCTCAGCGTCCAGGACAACCATCGCCAGATCGCCCTCCAGCGTTGGCTGCCATCCCGCGATCGGGCCGGGAACAAACGCTTGGTACTTGCACGCACGCCGGTAGCGCGGCGGCGCGTTCTGCGCCGGATCGGCCTTCCAGATGAGTTTGAGATACTTTCCTTGCCGTTCCACTTAAGTAAGCTTAAGCGATTTCCTATAGCATGGTGAAACGGCGGGAAAGTTTCTTTTTTCGTCGCGCTAGAGCGGATTCAGGAACAGCACGAACCCCGTAGCCGCTAGCCCCGCGGCCACGATCCAGAACCGCAGGATGATCTTCGTCTCGCTCCAGCCGCGCATCTCGAAGTCGTGGTGGATCGGCGCCATCAGGAACACACGGCGGCGAAAGGTCTTGAACGCGAACACCTGAATCGCGACCGACAGCGCCTCGATCACGAAGATGCCGCCGATCAGCACGAGCAGCATCTCGGTGTCGGTCATCACGGCCAGCGCGGCGATCGCTCCACCGAGCCCCAGCGACCCGGTGTCGCCCATGAAGATCGCCGCCGGAAAGCTGTTGAACCAGAGAAAGCCGATACAGGCGCCGGCCAGACAGGCGGCGATCAACGTCAGGTCGCCCTGGTTCGTGTTGCCGGTCATGAACGTGTAGGTCATGAAGACGATCGCGGCGCAGCCGGCCGCGAGACCGTCGAGCCCATCGGTCAGATTGACGCCGTTGGTCGATCCCGCCAGCACGAGGAAGATGAAGACGGGAAAGAAGTAGCCGAGGTCGATCGAGGCGTCGATGAAGCGCATCTGGACCACTTCGTTGAGGCCCGCTCGTTCGGTCGCCACGTACCACAGGCCGACGGCGATCGCCGCCTGCCAGAGAATCTTCCAGCGACCCGAGAGCCCGAGCGAACGCTTGCGCACGATCTTGATCCAGTCGTCAGCAAACCCGATCGCCGCGCAGGCGAGCATCGTCCCGATCACCGCGGCGTTGGGAGCGCGCGTTATGTCGGTCAGCACGAGCACCGGCACGAGCACTCCGGCAAAGATGATGATCCCGCCCATCGTGGGAGTGCCGGCCTTCGTGTGGTGCTCGCGTGGACCCTCGTCGCGAATGTGCTGGCCGAACTCCTGCTTGCGCAGGAAGCGAATGAACTGCGGCCCAAGGAAGATCGAAATGAGCAGAGCGGACATGCCGCCGATCAAAACCTCGCCCATCAGCGCTCTCCCCCGTCACGGCCGGCGGCGGCCGTCTCTCCGGCTTCGAGGATCTCGGCGATCTTCTCAAGGCCGACCGAACGCGAGCCTTTGATCAGCACGGTGTCGCCGGGTCGCGCAACCTTGCGCAGTACATAGGCCGCGGCTTCAGGCGAGGCGACGTGCTCGATCGCACCGACGTAGCGATCGCCGTAAGCCCCGCCCAGGTCGCCGACCGTGATCAGCATCTCTACCCCGGCCTCTGCCGCCAGGCCGGCCACCTCGGCGTGGAAGGCATCTGAGCCCTCGCCAAGTTCTGCCATGCCGCCGAGCACCGCAAGCCGGCGGCCACGCGCACGTGAGAGGTTGCCAAGCGCGGCGCGCATCGACAGCGGGTTTGCGTTGTAACAGTCGTTGATCACGGTGACTCCACCCAGCAGCTCCAAAAGCTCTCCGCGCAGCGCACTGAAGCGCACGTCGAGCGGACCTTCGACCGGCGCGCCGATCGCCTGCGCACAGGCGACTGCCGCGAGCAAGTTGCGCACGAGATACTCCTCGCCGAAAGACGGCGCGACGGCCACCTCTCCGTGGGGCGTCACGATGCGCAGCTGCCGGTCTCCGGTCTGCTGATCGAGCATTTCTGAGTTCGCGGAATCTTCGTCGGCAAGGCGGACGTCGCCGCCCTCCCCGAAAGCGACGATCGTCACATCGTCGCGCAGGTACGGCGCAAGCAGGTGCTCGCCGGCCGGGACGACCGCGGTCGAACCGGGTGCCAGGCCGGAGATCAGCTCGGCCTTCGCGGCTGCGACCGCCTCGACACTTCCCAGAAGTTCAAGGTGCACCGGACCGACGTTGACGATGCAGCCAACGTCGGGGTCCGCGATCTCCGCCAGCTCGGCGATCTGCCCCGGCCCGCGCATCCCCATCTCGAGCACCAGGACCTCGGTGCCGGCCGGCGCGCCGAGGATCGTTAGGGGCAGGCCGATCTCGGTATTGAGGTTGGCCGGAGTGGCGACGATGTTGCGCGTCTTGCCGATCAGCGCGGCAAGGATGTCCTTCGTGGAAGTCTTGCCCGTGGAGCCGGTTACGCCGATCACCTTCGCGGCCAGTTCGTGCCGCCAGCGATTCGCGAGGGCGCCCAGCGCCACGACGGGGTCGTCGACGGCAAACACCGACTGACCCGTTCCGGCCGCGGCGGCCGCGGCGGCCGCGTGCTCGCGGGCGACGACCACTCCCCACGCGCCGGCCGCGAGCGCCGCCGGCGCGTGAGCGCCGCCGTCGTGGTTCTCGCCGGGCAGACCGAAGAAGAGGTCGCCGGGGCCGGCCTCGCGAGAATCGATCACCGCCCGGCCAGCCGGCGCGCCGGCGCCGTCACCGTGCAGCGTCGCACCGAGCGCCGCGGCCGTCGCACTCGGGTCGAGGGCGATCATCGCGCCTTCTGGCCGGCGCTGGCGGCCGCCAGCGCCTCACGGGCGACGGTGGCGTCGTCGAACGGGATCTTGCGGCCGTCGGCAAACTCCTGGCCCTGCTCGTGACCCTTGCCGGCGATTACGACGATGTCGCCGGGACCTGCCTCGGCCACGGCCCGCTCGATCGCTTCGCGGCGGTCGACCTCGACCTCGACCCTGGATCCCGATCGCGACGCCGCTTGCTGGGCACCGCCCAAGACCTCTTCGACGATCACCGAGGGGTCCTCGCTGCGTGGGTTGTCGGAAGTTACGTAGACGACATCGGCGTTCCCCGCGCCGGCCGCGCCCATCAGCGGGCGTTTTGCCCGGTCGCGGTCGCCGCCGGCCCCGAACACGGCGATCAACCGTTCGTGCGGTAATCCAGCCGCGGCCGACAGCACGTTCTCGAGCGAATCGGGCGTGTGCGCGTAGTCGACGACGACGGTGAACTCCTGACCCTCGTCGACGAGTTCGAAGCGGCCCGGAGCACCGGTCGCGGCCGCCAGCGCTTCGACGGCGACCCGCGCGTCGATGCCGACGCTGACTGCCGCCGCCAGCGCGGCGAGCGCGTTGGCCACGTTGTAGGCCGCCGGCAGGCGGATCGAGACCGGCAGCTCACCGGCGTCGGTTACGCAGGTGAAGCGCGTGCCCGTCGCGTCGTATTCGATGCCGCTGGCGCGGTAGTCGGCCTCCGCCCCGGCCGCGGAGTAGGTGACGCACTCGAACTCAGCGGCCAGGCTGCGACCGTACCCGTCGTCGACATTGACGATCGCCGTGCGCGGGCGACCCGCGAACAGCCGGCGTTTGGCGGCGAAGTAGTCGTCCATCGTCGGGTGGAAGTCGAGATGGTCCTGTGTGAGATTGGTGAAGATCGCCGTGGCGAACTCGACGTGCTCGGCGCGACCGAGCTGAAGCGCATGCGACGAGACCTCGATCGCGCATGCTCGCTCGCCGGCGTCGGCCATCTTGCGCAGGGCGCGCTGCAGATCGATCGCCTCGGGCGTGGTGCGGGCCGCTGGCTCGGCTTCGCCGGCGACGATCCACTCGACGGTTCCGATCAAGCCGCAGCGGCGGCCGGCGTGCTGCATGATCTGGCGAACGAGATACGCGACCGTCGTCTTGCCGTTCGTTCCCGTCACTCCGATCACGTCGATCTCGCGGCTCGGGTTGCCGAAGAACTCGGCGGCGATGCGCGGCATCTCGGCCCGTGCATCGGTTACGAGGTACTCCGGCACGCCAAGCCCCAACGGCCGCTCGCAGACCAGGGCAGCCGCGCCGCCCACCACCGCGTCGGCCGCGAAGTCGTGACCGTCGCTGGCGAACCCCCGCACGCAGAAGAACAGGCTGCCCGGCCCGGCATCCCTGCTGGAATAGGCGAGGTCAGAGATTTCGGTGCCCGCAAGCGCGGGATCTCCGGTCAGTTGGCCGAGATCCATCGCGATTCAGCATAACCCCGGCGCTTGCGGCAGCAGCCGCGGACGCGTCCGTGTCAGTTCGGCGGGATCCGCATGTAGGGCAGCGCGAAGTTGAGGATCTCCTGAAAGGCCGGAGCAGCGACCTCGCCGCCGTAGTAACCGTTGCGCGGCTCGTCGACCATCACCGCCACCAGCAGCTTCGGCTTGCTGGCCGGCGCGAAGCCGATGAACGACGCCACGTAGTTGCTCTTCGAGTACTCGCCGGTCTGCGGATCGATCTTTTGAGCGGTTCCGGTCTTGCCGGCAAGGTCATATCCGGGGATCGCGGCCTCCGCGGCCGTTCCGCCCGCTCCCACCACGCCCTCAAGCATCTTGCGCAGGCTCGCCGCCGTCTTGCCCGAGATGATCCGCTCGCCACGCGGTTGCTCGGCCGGCTCGTCGCCGACCTGCTTGACGACACGCGGCGGGCGCAGCACGCCGCCGTTGGCGATCGCCGAATAGGCGGCGGCCATCTGGATCGGCGTGACGGCGATGCCCTGGCCGATCGGCAGGTTGCCCATCGAGGAACCTGAGTACTCCTGGTGACGCAGCACCAGGCCCTGCTCTTCACCGGCGAGGTCGATGCCGGTCGGCTTGCCAAAGCCAAACCGGCGAACCCAGCTGTCGAACTTCTCGGCGCCGAGCTCCAGTCCGATCTTTACCGAGCCGACGTTGCTCGACTGGGCAAGGATCTGGGAGACGCTCAGCGATATCGCGCCGCGGTCGTGCGACTCCTTGATCACGCGGTCGGCAACCTGAAGCGTCGGAGGCAGGCCGAAGATCGTTTCGGGCGTCACCTTCTTCTCTTGCAGCGCACCCGCGACGGTGACGGCCTTGAAAGTCGACCCGGGCTCGTAGGTGAAACCGAGCGCGCGGTTCTGCTGTGCCTCGGGCGTGGCGCTGGTCGGATCGTTGGCGTCGAGCTTGGGCCAGTTAGCCAGCGCGAGCACCTCGCCGTTCTGCGGGTTCATCACGATCGCCGTGCTGCCCTTCGGCTGGAACTTCGTGCCGACACGCGCGAGCACGCTCTCTGCCTGGAGCTGCATCTGGCTGTCGATCGTCAGGCGCAGGTCGCTGCCCGGTTGCACCTGCTGCGTCGTGATCGTCTGGATCGGATCGCCGGCGCCGTCCTTGACGATGCGGCGGCGGCCGTCGGTGCCGTGCAACTGCTTCTCCCACGCGTACTCGAGACCGCTTAGCCCCTTTCCTTCGGTGCCGACGAAGCCGAGCATCTGTGCCGCGACCGTCTTCGACGGATAGAAACGCTGCGTCGTCGGCATCACGTCGATGCCCGCAAGTTCGAGCTTGCGAATCTTCTGCGCCGAACGACCGTCGACGCCGCGCGCCAGGTATGCGAAGCCGCTCTCGCGGTCGGAGAGCTTGGCCGCGATCTCGTCTGCGTCCTTGCCGATCAGCGGAGCAAGCTTCTGCGCGACCGCGGGCGGACTGTCGATCAAATATGGAGTCGCCGAGACGTCGGCGGCGTCGGTGCTGACGGCGAACTGCTCGCCGTTGCGGTCGAGGATCGCTCCACGCGGCGCGGCCACTACCTGGTCGCCCACCTGCTGACCTGTGGCGCGTTCTTTGAGGCTGGCGTGGTCGAGCACCATCAGCTTGCCGGCGCGTCCGATCGCCAGCACGAAGAGGCAGAGGAAGATCGCCGAGAGCAGCCCGATGCGGCGCTCGATCAGGCCCATTCAGTTACCGCCCACGGCGGGCGCTCCTGTGCCGGCTCCGGGCGTCGCGGCCCCAGGCGTGGTCACGCCCGGCCCTGTGGCTCCGGGCGTACTGACGGGCTGCTGTACCTGCGGCGCGGTCGGCTGAGGCTGCTGCACGACCGGCGCCGCGGCGCCGGTGTCTGGCACGGTGGATGGCGGCGTGGCCTGCGGCTGCGCGGCCGCGGGCTGCTCTGCGACCGGGGTGGGCGCCGTGTAAGTGCGTATCGCGCGCGCCGGATCGCCGCCGCGCGTACTCAGATACTTGAACTGCTCGGGCTGGGGCATGACCATTCCTAGTTTCTTCGCCAGGCGCGCGATTCTTTCCGAGGATTCGAGCTGCGCCACCTTGCTGCGGATGATCGTGTTCTCACGCTGCAACTCCAGCGAACGCTGCGCGTAGCGGCCGTAGCCGTCGCCGGCCTCGAGTTTGCCGACGTTGATGTAGATCAACCCCGCGGCCAGCAGGCCGGCGACGACGATCAAGATCCGGCCACGCGCGGCGGCCTGCGCGCCCTGTCCGGCCGGCAGCCGATCGAGCCCACCGGTGACGACGCGTAGAACCGGTTTGGCGACTGCCGCTGCCGGACGCGCGACGTCGACCATTGCCTTGCCGACAGTGAGCGCGGCTGCACCCCCGGCGCTGGCGACTGCACGCCCGCCGTACGGACTGCCGCCCAGCGACGGCGAACGATTGGCGCTGGAACGCACCGTCGCCGCACGTCCGCGCGCGATGTTCTGGTCGAGCGCACGCAGCGACTCGCGGCGCGTGGCGGCCGAGCGATCACGTGTGGTGGCCGCCGAGCGATCACGTGTGGTGGCCGCCGAGCGATCGCGGGTGGTGGCGGCCGGGCGCGTGACAGGACGCTTGGCACGGCTCCCGGCCGTGCGTGCGATCGGACGCTTGGCACGAGTTCCGGCCGTACGCGCTGAGCCGCGCCGACCATCGCCGCGAGAGGCACGGATCTCGGTCTCTTCACGCGAGGCACGGACCCCGGCGTCTCCGCGAGACGCGCGGATTTCGGCGCCGCGCAGCTCGCCGAGGTACTCGCGCACGGCCGGCGTGGCGCCGCCGCGAAAGCTCTGGTTGACGGCGCTCGAGCGCACCGGCGCCGGGCGTTTTGCCCGCGAGGTAGTGCCGAAGCGCCTCACAGCCCGATCTCTCCTGGGTCCGGGATGCGGTCGGCCGCGATCTTGCGGGCAACGCGGAGCTTGCCGCTCTTGGCACGCGGGTTGTGCGCGATCTCGCCGGGCGTCGGCGCGATCGCGCGACGGCTGACGAGCTCGGCCTGCGGCGTGCGACCGCAGGTGCAGATCGGAAACTCCGGCGGACACACACAACCGCGAGCAAGATCGGCGAAGTAGCGCTTCACCGCGCGGTCTTCGAGCGAATGAAAGCTGATCACGGCGAGCCGGCCTCCGATCGAGAGTGCCTCCCACGCCAGCGGCAGGGCGCGTTCGAGCTGGCCGAGCTCGTCGTTGACCGCGATGCGAATCGCCTGGAAAACGCGCTTGGCCGGATGGCCGCCGGCAAATCGAGCCGGCACGGGCACCGCCGCGACGATCGCGTCGACAAGCTGCTGAGTGGTCGTGATCGGCCGCTCATCGCGGCGGCGGACGATCTCGCGCGCGATCTGCCTTGAATAGCGCTCCTCGCCATACCTGTCGAAGGTGTTCGACATGCGGCGCTCATCCCATCCATTGACGAGATCGGCGGCGCTGAACTCCTGGCCAGGGTCCATGCGCATGTCGAGCGGCGCGTCGTATACGTAGGAGAAGCCGCGGTCGAGCGCGTCGATCTGGAACGACGACACGCCGAGGTCGAGCAGGATCATGTCCGCGTGCGTTCCCTCAGCGACCAGCTCGGCGAGCGCCGCGCCGAAGTCGGCCTGCACGAAGCGCGTCTCGCACCTGGCCTCGGCGGCGAACTCCTCGAAGCGCGAGCGTGCGGCCGGATCGCGGTCGATGCCGATCACGGTGCCGTCAGGGCTCACGCGATCGGCGAGCAGGCGTGCGTGACCGCCACCGCCGAACGTGCAGTCGACGACCGTCTCGCCGGGCCGCGGATCGGTCAGCTCGATCACCTCACCGGCCAGCACTGGTACGTGCTCGCGCGTCATCTCAAGCAGGATTGACATTGACGATTCGCTCCACCGTGTCGGCGACGTTCTCGATCAGGTCGGACTCGTACTTCGCCCATGCGGCCGGTTCCCACAGTTCGAGGTGGTCGTCATTTCCGACGATTACGACCTCTTTGCTCAGTCCGGCGTAGCCGAGCAGCGGCGCCGGCACCATCACTCGGCCGGCCGAATCGAGTTCGCCGTCGAACGACCCGGCATTGAAGAAGCGCGACAGGCGGCGGGCTTCCTGGCTGAGCGGGTTGAGGTCCTTGAGAAAGCTGTGCGTGAAACGCTCGAAGGCCTCTGTCGTCCAGATCGCGGCGCACGGCTCGAGCGCCTGGGCGATCACCACCCCTGAGTGTTCGTAGTTTCCGCGGAAGGCCATCTTGAGAATCCTTGGGCGACCGCCGAGTCGGCTGGCCGGTCAGAAGCGTTTGCGCGGACCGAGGAGGTTGAGCGGGAGGAACTCCACCTCCCCGGTCCACGAAGCGATTGACACTTTACCCCACATCGTCCCATTTTTCAACACACTTGAACATTCTGCACGGCGTCCTGTCCCACCGGGAACTGGTCGGTCAGCCAGCTTGGTACCCTGGGCCGCAGAGGAATCGGGTTTTTCGTGTCGAGCCAAGCTGGCGGCGCACGCGGAAGTCGATCCTGCCGGAGGCCGCCATACGCAACCGGCATTGCAGTCTCTCGTTGCTCACGACCATTTCGGCCTACCGCGGACGAGGGGTCATTAGCAACAAAAACAAGTAGAATGAACGCCAACTTATACAGGTCGCCTAATTTGTCTCATCCGCTTGAATCGCGGATGACGAGCAGGCGACAAAGCGACACTCAGGGACGGCTGCGCGCGCCCGGAGAGGACACCCCCCAGTGCCCACACAACTCAACGAGACCGCGCCCCGCGTAAGACTTCCGCGCCGCGTGCGAGAACGCCAGATGATCGACGTTGCCACGGCGGTCTTCGGACGCAATGGCTACCACGCAGCATCGATGGACCAGATCGCCGACGAGGCGAGCATCTCGAAACCGATGCTCTACGCGTACTTCAACTCGAAAGAAGGCCTTTACTCAGCGTGCATGCGTTGCGCGGGTCAGGCGCTGATCGAGACCGTCCACCGCTCCTACAGCACCGAGCGCTCCGTCGAGCAACGCCTGTGGGATGGCTTCCTCGCCTACTTCACCTTCGTCGGCGAGCGCACCGAGGCGTGGCGGCTGATCTGCTTCGACGCCTTCCCGGCGATGCCGGAGTTCCGCGACATCGAACTCGAGGTCCAGGAGTCGCTGCACAGCGAAGTCGCCGAGCTCGCACGCCTCGCCTCGAGCGAGACGGCGGCCGACCCGATGGCCGACCCCGAGCGGCGAGCGGCCTTCGCCAGCGCGATGTTCGGCGCGGCCGAAGCGATAGCCGTCGGCTGGCTGGAAGGCGAGGACCGCTCCCCCGAGGTTCCTTGCAGGCACCTGATGAACTTCTTCTGGCTCGGCGGTGAGAGCCTGATCGCCGGCCGCGAGTGGAGCGAGGCCCGGCTGCGCTAACAACCGGCGCCGCGGCGCCGGTTCACACGAACTCGATGTCGCCCCGCGCAATCGCGGCGATCACAACCGCCGCCAGCGCGAGCAGCGCCGCCGGCACGATCGTCGTTGCGACGATCAGCTGAATCTTCGGTGCCGCCCGCGAACCGCTCTCGACGATCGCGCGGTCTCGCGCCCGGCGGACTTCGCCTGCCTGGGCCGCGATCACGGGACCAAGCGGCGAACCATGACGCTCGGCCTGCCGGATCGCGCCGACCAGCGCACGCAGCTCCGGTAACGGATTGCGTGCCACCAATCCGTCGAGAGCCACCGCCTGGGGAATCCCCAGCGCCGTCTCGGCCGCCACGCAGACCAGCTCGCCGGCGATCGGATCGGCGCAGTGATCGCCGGCCAGCAACAGCGACCTGCGCAACGGCAGCCCGGCCGCCAGGCAGGCGTGCAGCAGGTCGAGCGCGTCGGGCAGCGCGGCGCGCGTGGCCTCGGCGCGCCGGGCGGCCGAGCGGCGCAACCACCACAGCGGCGCCTCGGCGCCGGCCAGAACCCAGAGCGGCAACACCAGCGGCAGCATTCGACCCGGCAGAAACGCCGCCATCCGCGGCGCGAGCAGCACAGCCAGCACACCGCAGAGCACGCGCGCGGCAGCGACATCGCGCGGTGACACTTCGCCGCTGACACCCGCCGCCGCGATCAGATCGCGCGCGTCGCGGCGACCGGCGCGATTCACCAACCCGGGCACGCCGCGTTGCAGCGCGGCCAGCAACGGACGCGCGGAGACCGCTCGCGCCCCGACTTTCGACCCCCGGCGCTCACGCAGCCGGCCGGCGCGCGCCATCGCCCGGCCGGTGATCGACGCGCAGGCCGTCGCCGCGGCGAATGCCGCCAGCGGCACGGCGAGCGGCGTAAGTGCCGCCGCCGGCAGACCGGTCGAACTCATACGCGGCTCACCCGCAGACAGAGCAGCGCGCCGAGCAGCATCAGGCCGCTGGCCACGAACATCAGCAGCGCCGTCGGAGCGAAGAGCAGCGCGCCCGAGACCGCGCCCGGCGCCGCAAGTTCGGCCAGAAGCCCCGCCGCCGGAGGGATCACGCCGACGATCAACGCCGTGAACCGCGCCTGGACGGTCGCCGAACGCGCGTCGGCGTGCGCGGCGTCTCGCGCGCGGAAGGCGTCGGCAAGCTCGCGCGCCAGCCGCGCGAGATCGGCACCACTTCGCCGATGCAGCTCGATCGCGCCGGTCAGAGCGTCGACACGGTCCGACGCCGTGCGGTCACGCAGAGCGGCCAGGGCGTCTTCGGTCGTGCGCCCGAGCGTCAGCTCGGCGGCTACCTTTGCCAGCTCTGTCGAAAGCGGATGCGGAACCGCCGTGTCGGCTTCGAGCAGTGCGGCGCGCACCGATCGCCCCGCCGACAGCGATGATGCGAGCGCCAGGGCGAGCTCGGCCGCGCCGGCATCGATCCGCGCGGCGTAGCGGGCACGGCGCGCCCGCAGGAGCAACCCTACGGCCGGCGGCGCGAACACAGCGCCCAGCAGTGCCCCGCCCAAGCCAAGCAGCGCCAGACCGATCGCCGCGCCGGCAAGCGATGCCGCCACTTTCAGCCTTGCACCCGCCCCCGGTGGCAGCCGTCCGTCGGCGCCGGCGGAGCGCACGATCCCGCGCCAGCCCGCGAGCGTC
>JACRKX010000020.1 GCA_016219715.1 Actinomycetota bacterium
CAGTTCGTGGCCAAAGCGCCCGAGGCGGTCGTACGGGGCGAGCGCGAGAAGCTCGCCGGCTACGAGCGCGAGCTCGCCGCGCTCTCGTAGGTGAGAGAAGTGCGCGGCGAAGAGTTCCTGCTCTCACGCGAGCAGTTCGGCATGCGCTTCGGGCTCGAGCGGATGCGACGGCTGCTGTCTGAGATCGGCGATCCGCAGGACGCGTTCGACGCGGTGCACGTGGTCGGCACCAATGGCAAGTCGACGACCACGTTGATGACCGGCGCCGCGCTGCGAGCGCAGGGGCTGGCTGTAGGTTGCTTCACCTCGCCGCACCTGCTGAGCTTTCGCGAGCGGATCGAGATCGAAGGCGAGCGGGTGCGCGAAGACGTCTTCGAGCGCGTCGCCGGCGTCGTTCGAGAGGCCGCCGCGCGAGTAGACGACAGCGCAGCAGACGACGACCGAGTCACGCAGTTCGAGGCCGTGACGGCGATCGCGTTGCTCGCGTTCGCGGAGTCCGGGGTGGAGGTGGCCACCATCGAAGCCGGGCTCGGCGGACGGCTTGACGCCACTAACGTGCTCGGCCGTTCGGTCGTGCAGGTCTTGACCGGTGTCGGGATCGACCACACCGAGTACCTGGGGGACACGATCGAGGACATCGCGCGCGAGAAACTCGATGTCGTTCGCACCGGCGCCGCGCTGGTCTGCGGGATGCTCGGTCCAGAGGTCGAGATCGTCGCGAACCGGATCAGCGACGAGCGCGACGCGCAGATGACGAAGCTGCGGATGGTGTACCCGCAGTTCTCGAAGCTGGCGGGCGAGTTCGTGCGTAGCAACGCTTCGCTGGCGCTCGACGCCGGCGAATCGGCATTCACTTGCGTGCGGCCGGGTGAGCACTTCGACCGCGACGCGGCGGCGGCGGCGATCACCGAGTTTGCAACTTCGCAACGGTTGCAGGGCCGCCTTCAGATCGTCAACACCGAGCCGTTCGAGTTGCGCGACGTGGCCCACAACGAGCAGGCCGCCGAAGCCCTCGTCGCGTCGATTCCAGAGCTTGCCGGCGGCCGTGCCGTTACATTGCTCGTCGCGATGATGCGTGACAAGCCGATCAAGCCCGTTCTCTCCACCTTGCTGACCGCTCTGCCAGACGATGGCGTCGTCGTCTGCACTCAGTCCGCCAACCCGCGCTCGCTGCCGGCCGACGAACTCGCGGCCGTCGCCGGCGAGCTTGCCCTGGAGGGTGTGCGAGTCGAAACGGAATCCGTTCCGCTGAACGCGCTCGGCAGGGCCCGGGAGGTCGCGGGACGCGACGGCGTGCTCGTAGTAACTGGGTCCAATTACCTGCTTGCCGACTTGCTGCGCGACCCCGACGCCCCGCCCGGAGCGACGCTCTAGCCATGGCAAAGAAGACCAAACCGATCCCGCCGCCGGCCCCGGTCGAGCACTACGAGCCGCCCGAGCAGCCGTCGCTGCTCTCGATGGCAGCGGTTGTGGCCGGCGTGGTGGCGCTTGTGATCCTGGTCTTCTCGGTGCTCGGCTTCGTGCTCGGCAAGTTCATCTTCTGACGCCGCCGATACACTCGCCCGAAGCTATGGGCAAGTCCACAGCACACAACTTCTCGGCGCGAAGCCACCCCCACTTGGGCCTTGCGCCGGTGGCAATCTTCGGTGTCGAGAACGACGGCATCGGCATGGTGCTGAACCTGCTGATCATCTTCCTTGTCGCGCTCGACATCGCGCTGGTGTTCTGGACGTGGAACGATGCGCGCCGCCGCCTCACCGACCCGGTGCTAGTCGGCTCGGCCGTTCTTTCGGCGGTGATCTTCCCGTTTGCGGGTGCGCTGGTGTACATGATCGTCCGCCCGCCCGAAACGCTCGAAGACGCCTACGAGCGCGATCTCGACATCCGTGCCGCCGAACTGCGCGTGCGGCTGCTCGAGCAGGCCGTCAAGGGCGGTCCGGGCAGCGCCGCACAGAAGGCCGCGATTGCCGGCGAGATGACCGGTGAGCCGCCGGCGCGCGGGGGCTCTGAACCATCGCGCCGCTCGCCCGAGCCCTCCAAGCGCCCCGCCGCGGGGCCGCAGTCGCCCGGCGGCGCGCGGCGCGCCGAGGCCACGAATCCCACCGCCGCACAACAGCGAGCTTCCGCCCGTGCCGCCGAAAAGGCCCCGACCCGACCCAGCCAGTCGCCACAGCGCCCGGCATCGGGGCGGCCACCGGCCGCCGGCGCCGACGGCGCCTAGCCAAGACCGACCAAGCAGCAACTTCCGCCGAAAATCGCGCGACGAGCCGCCGCAACGGCGCGCCCGTGCCGATCGACCCCGTTGAACATCATCCCCAGGAGAAAGAAAGACTGAAATGGAACGCACCCTGATCCTCGTCAAGCCCGACGCCTTTGCTCGCAACCTCACCGGCGAGGTGATCGCCCGCTTCGAGCGCAAAGGCCTGAAGCTCGTCGCGCTGAAGCAGATGCAGGTCACCGAGGACCTCGCTAAGCAGCACTACGCCGAGCACGCCGAGCGCCCGTTCTTCGGCGAGCTCGTCGAGTTCATCACGTCCGGACCGCTGGTCGCGGGCGTGCTCGAGGGCCCGCGCGCGATCGCGGCCGCCCGTCAGGTGATCGGCGGCACCGACCCCGTCGAGGCTGCGGCCCCGGGTTCGATCCGCGGCGACTTCGCCCTGGAAGTCCAGAACAACATGGTGCACGGCAGCGACTCGCCCGAGTCTGCCGCGCGCGAGGTCGGGCTGTTCTTCCCCGAGCTCTAAGCCCGGCGGACCGACTGAGACGATGCTGATCCTGGCTTCGAGATCGCCGCAGCGCCGGGCGATCTTGGAGCAGATCGGCGTCGAGTTCGAGGTCGTCGAATCGTCGGCCGAGGAGGTCGAGAGCGGCGACCCCGCGGCGGTTGTCGTCGAGAACTCGTTGCTGAAGGCCCGTGCGGTGGCGGCCGAGCGAGAGCTCGCACCGGGCGACCTCGTGCTCGGCGCAGACACCGTGATCGCCCACGACGGCGACGTGATCGGCAAGCCGCCCGGCACGGCGGCCGCCAGGGCGGTCATGCGCCGGCTGGCCGGCACCGACCACCAAGTCCTGGGCGGCATCGCGATCGTCGGCGCAGACGGTTCCGAGCGAACCGTCTGCGTGGCTACGGACGTGAGCTTTCGACCACTGACCGACGCCGAGATCGATCTCTACGTCGCGACTGGTGAATGGCAGGACCGTTCGGGTGGCTACGCGATCCAGCAGCGCGGCGCCACATTGGTCGAGCACATCGACGGCGACTACCTGAACATCGTGGGCCTGTCGGTCGTCGAGCTGCTGAAGCTGGCACCGGAGTTGCGGCGCTAGTTCGACTGGGGGAGTGGGCCGGCGCCCGGAGCAGAACGGGCGTGGCGTGGGCCGGCCACGGGGCGGAACGGGCACGGAGCAGAACGGGCGTCGAGTAGGCCGGCCACGGAGCGGCCGCGGCGCAGGTCGGCCACGGGGCGGAACGGCCACGGGGCGCGCCGCCCACAGAGCAGAATCGGCATGGAGCAGGCCGGCCACATCGTGCCCGATCCGGAGACGGTGGGTGCCCCAAATGCGCGCAATTTCCGGCTTACTTTGTGTCAATCGTCATTCCTCCTTTGCCCTAAGGGCATTTGAGGAATGACGATTCGCACAATCTATTGCGCAAACTGCGAGAAAAGCCCCGCCAGCCATGACCGGCCTTCGCCCCGGCGCTTCCGTCGCCCCGGCGCTGCGTTCGCTACGCCACCATCGCATCGCCGCCTCACTGCCGGCGACGCCGTTCGCCCGCCATGACCCACGCCGTTCGCCCCACCACCACCCAACGCCGTTCACCGCACCGCCACCCGCGCCACCACCCACGCCATTCACCGCGCCGCCACCCGCGCCGTTCATCCCGCCACTACCCACGCCGTTCGCCCCGCCACCAGCCCCGCCACAACCCACGCAGGCCTCGCAATCCCGCTCCCGCGCTGCAATTCCGGCGTCAACCCGGGAGATAAAAGGCCTGCAATTCCCGGTCCGCCGCTAGACTGCCCGCCAAGGCCGGCAGGGTTGTGCAGCGCTGTTTTCGGGTGTGCAGACGCTCGCGACGCGCAGTTGAAGATCGCGAGGCAGTCGAAAACCATGCCGAGCCCCTTCCGGACCTCACAACACCACGCATGGGACTTCTCTCGTACATGACAGGATTCGGCGGCCGCGACATGGCCGTCGACCTCGGCACCGCGAACACGCTGGTTTACGTGCGCGGTCGCGGCATCGTGCTTTCCGAGCCTTCGGTGGTAGCGATCGACTCGCAGACCGGAGACGTGCACGCCGTCGGCGTCGAGGCCAAGCGCATGCTCGGCCGCACGCCCGGCACGATCACCGCAATCCGCCCGTTGAAAGACGGCGTGATCGCCGACTTCGACGTCACCGAGCAGATGTTGCGCCACTTCATCCAGAAGGTGCATCAGTCGCGCTGGGCACACCCGCGCGTCGTCGTCTGCGTTCCTTCGGGCGTGACTGGCGTCGAGAAGCGCGCCGTGGAAGAGGCATGTCTGTCGGCCGGCGCTCGCCAGGCGTACCTGATCGAGGAGCCGATGGCCGCCGCGATCGGCGCGGGCCTGCCGGTCAGCGAACCGACCGGCAGCATGATCGTCGACATCGGCGGTGGCACCAGCGAGGTCGCCGTGATCTCGCTCGGTGGCATCGTCACCAGTCAGTCGATCCGCGTCGGCGGCGACGAGCTCGACGAGGCAATCGTCAGCTACGTCAAGCGTGAATACAAACTGATGATCGGCCAGCAAACGGCCGAAGAAGTAAAACTCGAGATCGGCTCGGCGTATCCGATGCCCGAGGAGGTGCAGGCCGAGATCCGTGGCCGCGACCTCGTCAGCGGACTGCCGAAGACGATCGTCCTTACAAGCGAAGAGGTGCAGCGCGCGCTCGACGAGCCGGTCAGTCAGATCATCGACTCGATCCGCGTGACGCTCGACCAAACGCCCCCAGAGTTGGCCAGCGACATCATGGATCGTGGCATCATGCTTGCGGGCGGCGGGTCGCTGCTCAAGGGCTTCCCGGAGCGCCTGCGCGAGGAGACTCAGATCCCCACGCACCTCGCCGAATCACCACTCACCTGCGTCGCGATCGGCTCCGGCCGCTCACTCGAAGAGTTCGAGGCGATCCATCGCACGAGCAAGGCGCGCCGCCGCCGCAGGTGAACTGACATGGAGATCTTCGACCGTTGCCAAACCGAAAGCAGATTCGCCGCCGGCGCCTCACCGCGCTCGGACTGATCGTCGCCAGCTTCCTGGCGCTGACGATCTACTTCAACGAAACAACGTCCGGCGCGCTGCACACGATCCAGCGCGGCGCGATGGAGGTCGTCTCGCCGCTGCAGGATCTCGCCAGCGGCGCGATCAAGCCGTTCCGTGATCTCGTCAACTGGATCGGCGATTCATTCGACGCCAAGAGCGAGAACGAGGAGCTCAAGCGCAACCTGCAGGACGCGCGCATCCAGGCCGCCAGGCTGCAGCAGGCCGATGCCGAGAACGAGAAGCTGCGCGCGCTGCTCGATTTCAACGAGAGCGACGTCTTCCCGTCTGACCGCAAGCCCGTGACGGCGCGCGTGATTGTTGCCTCTCCGACCGAGTGGTACGCCCGGGTGACGATCGACAAGGGCAGCACCTCGGGCATCAAGGTCAACCAGCCGGTGATTGCCGACGGCGCGCTGGCGGGGAAGGTCACGACCGTTTCGCCGCACGCCGCGCAGGTCACGCTGCTGACCGATTCGTCGAGTGGTGTGGCGGGCCGGATCGCCGGCAAAAACATCCTCGGCATCGTCAAGACCGGCGCCGGCGGCCGCGCGGGGGCCGAGGACCTCCAGCTGGCATACGTGCGCGAGCGCGGCGAGATCCGCGTCGGCCACATGGTCGTCACCTCCGGCACGGTCACCGAGCCGACCGAAGTCGAATCTCTGTTCCCGGCCGGGATTCCGATCGGCGAGATCAGCCGCGTCGACAGCGAGGAGCGCCAGCTCTACGGCCGCGTCCACCTGAAACCGTTCGTCGACATGCGCGACATTCAAATAGTGCAGGTGTTGACCAAGGCGAAGGACTGAGCGTGACGCCCGAGGCCACAAGCACTCTGCTGCGAACTTCCGTCGTCGTGCTCGGCGCGGTGATCGTTCAGCTGGCCGTGCTCACGCAGTTTCGCTTCTTCGGTGTCGTGCCGGACATCATCCCGGTGCTGGTCGTGATGTTCGGCCTGCTCGCGGGCAGCACGATGGGCGCTGCCATCGGGTTTGCCGCCGGAATGCTGGTCGACATGCTGCTGATCCAGACGTTGGGCGTCAGCGCGCTGCTGCTGACGATCGGGGGTTACGCGGCAGGGCGCCTGCGCGAGCTGCGCGACCCGGTTCACCCGCTGGTCAACCAGGTCGCCGGCGCCCTGGCAAGCCTGTACTTCAGCCTTGGCTTCGCGATCATGCAGTTTTCGCTGGGGCAGCCCGCGCCACTGTTCTGGCCGCTCGCCTGGCAGACGTTCTGGGCCGCCGTGTTCGGCGCGCTGCTGGCGGCGCCGGTCTTTCGCGTGGCGCGCTGGGCGGTGATGCCCGGACTCGGGCGTGACGATCCGATGTTTCGTCGTCGTCGTGCGGTGCTGGCGCCCACCAGCGTGCTCGAGAAGCCGACGATCAATCCGCGCAGCCGCGTGCGCCGTCGCGCGGACCGCCTGCGCGGCAGGGGGCGCTGATGCCGAAGACCCCGTTCTACCGGCTGCCCGACAGCGGCTCGCAGGGCCTCACCTCGCAGGCGTCGCTGCGCATCGCGCTGGTCGGCGGTCTGGCGCTGGTGCTGTTTGCGGTGGTCTTCTTCCGGTTGTGGTTCCTGCAGGTGCTCTCGGGCGACGAATACCTCGCCGAGGCCAACGACAACCGGGTGCGCGACATTCGCGTGGAGGCGCCGCGTGGAGAGATTCTCGACCGCAACGGCGATCTGCTCGTAGCCAACCGCGGCTCATGGCAGATCCAGGTCGACCGCCGCCGCTACGGCATCTACGTCGGCAAGGATCACAATCTCGTCGTCACGAGCGACGATTTCGCCACGGTGCTCACGCGCCTCTCGCGCGTGCTCGAAGAGCCGCGCTCGCGCATCAAGCGCCGCATGCTCGACTCGTTGGAGGAACTGCCGTTCGCGAACGCCACCGCCGCCGTTGACGTGACCTTCGACGACGTCGTCGCGATCCGCGAGCGCCAGGAGGACTATCCCGGCATCGACGTCTCGCAGACCTTCGAGCGCTCGTATCCGCGTGGAACGCTCGGCGCGCACCTCTTTGGCTACGTGCGCGAGGTCAGCGGCGAACAGCTCAAGTCGGGCGACTACGAAGGCGCCAAGCAGGGCGACCGGGTCGGCCAGGATGGCCTCGAATCGACTTACGACCGCTACCTGCGAGGCCGCAGCGGCACGCAGCGCATCCAGGTGGACGTCGCCGACCGCCAGCGGGGCGAACTGCCGGGCACGGCGCCCGAGCCCGGCAGCGACCTGCGTCTCACGCTCGACCGCGGGGTGCAGGAAGCCGGCGAGCAGGCCCTGCGCATCGCCTCGGGCGGCAGCAACCAGAAGGGCGGCGCCTTCGTGGCGATGGACATCCGCGACGGTGCGATCCGCGGCCTGGGTAGCTACCCGACTTTCGATCCCGATGTCTACACCGGGGTCCTGCGCCAGAGCACCTACAAGCAGCTGATCAGCAAGGCCAACGGCGCGCCGCTGACCAACCGCGCGATCGCGGCTCTCTACCCGTCGGGATCGACCTTCAAGCCGATTACGGCGGTCGCGAGTCTCGAGAGCGGTCTCAGCGAGCCGAGCACCGTGATCGTCGACGCCGGTCAGATGAAGGTCGGCAACCAGACCTTCCAGAACGCTGGGAAGGCGTCGTATGGACCGGTCAACCTGATCGACGCGCTGAAGGTCTCGTCTGACGTCTACTTCTACACGCTCGGCGCCAAGGCCGGCGTCAAGGGCGGCAACATCATCCAGAAGTGGGCGACGCGCCTGGGCGTCGGGCGCGACCCCGGGATCGACCTCCCGGGGGCGGTGCCCGGTCTCGTGCCCACGCCAGAGTGGCGCAACAAGCTGCGCGAAGATTTGAAGGGCGATCCGTACCGCCCCGACCCGTGGACGCTCGGCAACAACGTGCAACTCGCGATCGGACAGGGCGACCTGCAGACCAACCCGCTGCAGATGGCGATCGCGTACGCGGCGATCGCCAACGGCGGCTACATCGTGCGCCCGCATCTCGGCCTGCGGATCGACAATTCCAGCGGCCAGGTGATCCAGGACATCGACCAGCCGGCGCGCCGCCGGGTCACGATGAGCCCCGGCCACCGGCACGCGATCCTCGAAGGGCTCTACGCGGCGGCGAACAAGCCCGGCGGCACGTCGGTCGACGTTTTCGCCGATTTCCCGCGCGAGATCGCCGGTAAGACCGGCACCGTCGAACGCCCGCCGAAGGCCGACCAGTCGTGGTACGTCGCGCTCGCGCCGTATCCCAACCCGCGCTATGTTGTCGCGGTCACCGTCGAGCAGGGTGGGTTCGGCGCCGAGTCCGCCGCGCCGGCCGCGCGCCTGATTCTCGCCAAGCTGCTCGGGGTGAAGGGCAAGCAGAAGTTCGTCCCCGGCAAGTCGCGGTCGTTCTAGAAGTGGAAGCCTGAAAGCAATAGGTACGCATGCCAACCGCCGAGATCCCCGCACAGACCCTCGACCCGACCGGAGTAGCCGCCGGCGTCAAGCGCTTCCGCGCAGACCTAACCGGCGCGGCCGTGCGCGGTTTCGACTGGCCGTTGCTGGGCGCGGCGATGGGACTGGTCGCGTGCAGCCTGATCGTTCTACACGGCGCCACGCAAGACGACGTGCCCGGCTCGCCCAACTTCTACGTGATGCGCCAGGCGATCTTCGCCGTCGTCGGCTTCGGGCTGATGGGGCTGGTCACCCGCTTCGACTACACGCGCCTGCGCGACATGCGCACCGCGATCTACACGTTCCTGATCGGATCGATCGTGCTGGTGCTGATCCTGGGCAGCGCCGCGCGCGGGTCACGCCGCTGGATCGACGTCGGCTTCGTGCAGATCCAGCCCTCGGAGCTTGGCAAGGTGCTGATCATCGCCGTGCTCGCGGCATTCATCGTCGAGCGGCTGCGCGACCGCAACGCGACGCGGCTGACGATGGGCGTGCTGGGCCTGGCTGCGCTTCCCGCGCTGCTGATCTTCCTGCAGCCTGACCTTGGCACTGCGCTCGTCTACGGCGCGATCACGATGACGCTGCTGTTCGTGGCCGGCGTGCCGTGGCAGCACATCACCGCGATCGTCGCTGCGGTAGCCGTGCTGGGCACGCTGGTGCTGTGGGCTGCGCCCGCCGCCGGCTTCGAGGTGTTGAAGCCGTACCAGGTAGACCGCCTGACGGCCTTCCTGCATCCCAACGACGACCCGTCGGGCCAGGGCTACCAGCAGGCTCAGGCGCAGATTGCGATCGGCTCCGGCCAGCGCACGGGCCGTGGCACCGAGCTGGCCACTCAGACTCAACTCAACTTCCTTCCCGAGCACCACACCGACTTTGTGTTCGCGGTCGTCGGCGAGACCTACGGGTTCGCCGGAGCCGCACTGGTGCTCACGCTTTACGCGCTGCTGCTGTGGCGTGCGCTTCGCATCATGGCGAGCGCGCGCGATCAGCTCGGCGCGCTGATCGCCGCGGGAGTCGTGGCGATCTTCATGTTCCAAGTATTCGTAAACGTCGGGATGAACATCGGCATCATGCCGATCACCGGAGTCACGCTGCCGCTGCTCAGTTACGGCGGAGCGTCGATGCTGGTGACGTTCATCGCGCTGGGCATGTTGCAGTCCGTAGCGGTGCATTCGCACGGTCCGCGCCCGCCCGCCAACCCTTGAAACCGAGGTAAAAATTGAAAAAGCAGGTTTTGGTCAGCTCCGACCGCAACGAAACGCGTGTCGCGATGCTGGAAGCCGAGGGCAAGCCCACTGCGCCGGGCGTCCGCGGCAAGGACACCACCAAGTGGCGCACCGCTGAGCTCTACCTAGAGCGACGCGGCGAGCGATCGATCGTCGGCAACGTCTACAAGGCGAAGGTCGAGAACGTCGTCGCGGGCCTTGAAGCCGCGTTCGTCGACATCGGATATGAAAAGAACGGCTTCCTGCACGTCGACGACATCGTCGTCGATGGCAAGCAGGTCGCCAAGCGCGGTACCGGCCGTGGCGCCCGCATCACCGAGCTGCTCAAGAGCGGCCAGGAGATCGTGGTGCAGGTCACCAAGGACCCGCTGAAGACGAAGGGGGCGCGCCTGACGATGCAGGTGGCGATCCCGGGTCGTTTCATGGTCTACGTGCCGACCGGCGAGGGCGTTGGCTTCTCGCGCCGGCTCGACGACAAGGAGCGCGCTCGCCTGCGCCGCGAGGCGCGCGACCTCGATCTCGGCGGCGGCGGGGCGATCATCCGCACCGCGGCGCGCGGCGGCGTGCGCAAGGACTTCCAGCGCGAGCTGCTGTACCTGCACAAGCTCAACGAGGTGCTCGAGCGCCGCGCCAAGGAGGCCAAGGCCCCGAGCATGATCTTCCAGGAGGCCGACCTCTCGATCCGTGTCGTACGCGACGTCTTTCTCGACGAGCTGCAGGAGGCGCTGATCGACGACGAGCAGCAGTTCGAGCGCGTCAAGTCGTTCCTCAGCTGGACCGCGCCGCAGCTCGCCGAACGTGTGATCCACTACACCGACGAGAAGAAGGATCTCTTCAGTCGCTACGGCGTCGACAAGGACATCGAGAAGATCCTTTCGCGCCGCGTCGACCTGCCTTCCGGCGGCTATCTGGTGATCGACCACACCGAGGCGCTGACGATCATCGACGTCAACACCGGCTCGTTCACCGGTCGCGGCAAGGCTCGCGGGCTCGAAGAGACGATCACTCACACCAACCTCGAGGCCGCCGACGAGGCCGTTCGTCAGATCCGCCTGCGTGACATCGGCGGAATCATCGTCATCGACTTCATCGACATGGCGCGTGCCAGCAACCGCGACGCCGTTCTGAAGACCATGCGCAAGGCGCTCGACGAGGACCGCACGAAGACCCACGTCGTCGAGATCTCGCCGCTCGGCCTGGTCGAGATGACACGCCAGAACGTCACCGATGGCGTGCGCGAGATCATGACCAAGCGCTGCCCGGTCTGCGACGGCGAGGGCGTGGTGCTCAGCGAGGACACGGTCGCCGTGCACGTCGAGCGCCACCTGCGCGAGTACGTCAGCGAGAATCCGAAGCCTGAGGCCTACCTGGTGAAGGTCCATCCGCGGGTCGCCGGCGCGCTGCTGCACGGTCCCGGCGAGTCGATTGCGCACCTCGAGGCCGAGACCGGCAAGGCGGTGTTCTTCGAAGGCGGCGAAGGGTTGCCGCTCGACCACTTCGAGATCAGCTTCGAGGGCACGCGCAAGAAGGTCGAGGAGCGGGCGTTGCCGTTCCAAATCGGCGATGAGGTGATGGTCACCGTTGTCGAACCCCACATGTACGAAGAGAACGCGGCCGTGGCCAAGCTCGACCACTACATCATCGCGATCGAAGGCGCGATCGACCGCATCGGCACGAAGGCGTTGGTACGGATCGAAGACGTCGAGCGCAACCTCGCGCGCGCCGTGATTGCCGACGACGGGCCTCCAAAGGGGGCCAAGAAGACCACTGCAAAGAGTGGCTCGACGGCCAGGGCGAAGAAAACCGATGACGACGCGGTAGAATCTCCGGCTTCACGCGGACCGCGCAGGCGCGGCAGCCGCGGTGGGCGAGGCCGAACGCGCGCCAAGAGCACCGACTCCAACGGCGATTCGGCTCAGTCCTCAAGCGCTGATTCGTCAGCCGAGGCGCCCGCTAAAGACTCTTCATCAAGCTCCGAAAGCACCCCTTAGTACCGAAAGCACACAGCGACCATCATGGCCACAGACACGTATGCAGTAGTAGAAGTCGGCGGTAACCAGCACCGCGTATCCGAGGGTGACTTCATCCTCGTCGACCGTATGCCCGACAAGGAGGGCGCAAAGGTCGCTCTGCGCCCGCTGATGCTGCGCGGCAAAGACGTCGTGCTCGACGCCAAGGGCCTCGAGAAGGTCAAGGTCGAGGCCACCGTGCGCGGTCACGAGCGCGGTGAGAAGATCCGCGTCTTCAAGTTCAAGCCCAAGCGCGGCTACAAGCGCACTTCGGGTCACCGCCAGGAGCTGACGCGCCTGGAGGTCACAAAGATCACCGGTGGCGCGACCGCCGCCAAGCCCGCCGCCAAGAAGGCCGACGACAAGCCGGCCGCCGAGGCGAAGACCGCCGCCAAGCCTGCGGCAGCGAAGCCCGCCGCCAAGAAGCCCGTTGCCGCCAAGAAGCCGGCCGCCGAGGACAAGGAGTAAGAGATGGCTCATAAGAAAGGTCTTGGATCCAGCAAGAACGGCCGCGACTCGAACGCCAAGCGCCTCGGCGTAAAGGTCTTCGCCGGCCAGGCCGTCACCGGCGGCGAGATCATCGTGCGCCAGCGCGGCACGGTCTTCAAGCCCGGCGAGGGCACCGGCATCGGCCGCGACCACACGATCTTCGCCGCCCGCGAGGGCGTGGTCAACTTCGCCACCGGCCGACGCGGTCGTGTGATCAGCGTCGATCAGTCCGAGTAATCGCGACTTCAGCTTCGGCCGCTTCGGTGGCCGCGTAGAATTGGATGGCGCTCACGGTCGTGGGCGCCATTTCACTTTCTGCGCAGGAGGTTCTCGGTGGTAGGTAGGCGTTTGCGGTTTCTCGGTCTCGTCGTGACGGTCGGCGCAGCTATCGGCCTCGCGCTGCCCGCTGGCGCGTCGGCCACCAGCACGTACTACGACATCACGCTTCCGGCCGACGGCTCGGTGGTCAACACGATCCCGTCTACTCCATCGGTGACATTCATCGCCAACCACGGATGGCAGGCCGCACCCGACTGCGACTACACCGGTCCAGGGCTGGCTACCTCGCCGCAACCCTGCAACGGGGCACACGAGAAGCCGGCCGCGAACGGCGTCTTCTCGCTAACCGTCAGCGGTTCGGTGGTGCAGATCGCGCCGCCGGTGGTCGTCGGGCCGTCCGAGACCGAGACGATCAGCTTCGAGTACGACACGACGGTTCCCAGCCTGAGCGTCGACTCCCCGGCCTACGGCGCCGAACTGCCGTCGGCCCAGCCGTCGTTTGCGTTCACGGCATCCGACGACGCGACAGGATCGTTGAGCACCACCTGCAAGATCGACTCAGGTTCGGCGGCGCCCTGCACTTCGCCGTTCACGCCGGGCACTCCGCTCGGCCAGGGCGGACACAACCTTCAGGTCGTTGCATCCGACGGCGCCAACAGCACCACTGTCAACCACACCTTCATTGTCGACACCGTCGCCCCGGTCATCAGCGTGATCTTCCCGACGCCGGGCGTCACGGTCGACAGCTCCGTGCCCGAGGTCAACCTCTCGATCGAGGGCGCCACCGCGGGCAGCTTCTGCCGCTTTGACTATCAGACCTATCAGGCATGTGGCGCCTCGTGGCTCGGCGGCTCGCTGGCCGATGGCGCGCACACGCTGTGGGTGAAGGGCGTCGACGTCGCCGGCAACGTCACAGAGATTTCAGTCGCGTTCTTCGTAGACGACGCGCTCGGCTCCACGCCGCTGCCGTTCGAGACATCGATCACCGGCAGCAAGGGCGGCAAGGTCAAGGGCGGCAAGTTCAAGGCGCGATACGGATTCAGCCTGCTGGGCCCGCAGGGCGCCGACCCGGCCGTCATATGTGCCGCGCGGGTGACGATCACCTTGAAGCCGAAGGGTGGCCGCACTTACAAAAAGCGCGTCAAACTGCGCCGGTCCGGCGAGCGTTGCCGCCTAAGCACATCGTTTACCCTCCCCAAGCGTTTCAAGGGCAAGCGGGCTAAGTTGGTCTTTAGGTATCCGGGCACAACCGCGCTCGGACCGCTGAGTCGCGCCAAGACGATCAGCAAGCTTTAGGGACACGCACAACAGGAGGCAGGGATGTCGAAGAGGAACTTCGGGCCGTTGGTGGTGGCGGTAGCTGCTGTCTTAGTGCTGGCGATGCCGTCCGTCGCGGCGGCAGGCACGGTGAACTTCTCGTCCCCACCGGAGGGGCAGGTGCTCGCCGCGGCCCCGACCGTCGCTTTCGACTTCGTCGGTGGGATGTCGGCCGGCCCCAACTGCATGCTGACCGAGGTCAGCCTTGGCACTCTCTACAGCGGCTATTGCACCAGCGAGCCGGGCTACAGCCAGGACGCCACCGACACTAATCACATTCTCTCCTCGTGGAATCTCTCCACGCTGACCGGCGGCGCCGAGGGCGCATATACCGTCTCGGTTACGGGGCACTTCACAGTCGGCGGCGACAGTTCGAATTCACGGACGTTCAAGATCGACACGACCGCGCCGGTGGCAAGTGTCGTCTCACCCGCGAGCGGCACGCAGACCACTGTCAAGCGTCCAACCTTCAGCTTTTCAGCGACAGACGCCAATCCGTTGACGTACACCTGCTGGATAGACAGCACCTCGTACGCCTGCGCATCGCCGTTCACCGCTCCGGCGGACCTGCCTGACGGCACTCACTCTTTCCAGGTGTCGGCATCCGACGGCGCCAACACGGGTATGAGCACGGCTGTCTTCGTAACCGTCGACACCGCTGCCCCGACCGTCAACGTCACCTTCCCGACGCCCAACGCGATCGTCGACAGCTCGGTGCCGGAGATCAATATGGCGGTCGACGGCGCCACTGCCGGCAGCTTCTGCCGTTACGACGCCAACGAATACCAGTCCTGCGGCGCCTCCTGGCTCGGTGGGTCGCTGGCCGACGGCGCGCATACGCTGTCGGTTCGAGCGCTCGACATAGCCGGCAACGTGACGGAGGTCGTCGTGCCGTTCTTCGTCGATGACGCGCTCGCCAGCGGCCCGCTGCCGCAGTCAGTCTCGATGACCAACTCCAAGGGAACGAAGGCTGGGCGGGGCAAGTTCAAGGTCAAGGTCGGTCTCAGCGTGCTGCCGAGCGACCTCAACTTCCTCGACCAGGCATGCAAAGGCAGCGTCACCTTCGCGATCAAACCGAAGGGCGGCAAGAACGTCAGCAAGCGCATCACGTTGAAGCGTGTCGGCGACCGCTGCACGGCCAGCGGCTCGATCACGCTACCCGCCAAGTACAAGGGCAAGCGCGCCACGCTGACCGCCCGCTACCACGGCTCGATGCTGATCAGCTCCTTCAAGCGCACGAGCTCCATCAAGAAGCTCTGACCCCGAGCGTCGCTTAGGCAAGCCAGATCTTGCGCAGGAGCACGACTTCTGCGCAGCGTAGGAGCCGGGCTCCTACGCAACTTTCCGCTTGGGGAGTCCGATGACCCTCGCGCACAACGCGGGCACCCCTAGGCCATCTAGGGGTGCCCGTCGCAGTTTTGGGGGGAAAGACTGGGGTGTCTCCCCAGTAATCCGGCGCACTTTCGCTCTTAGCGTGGAACGCACCATCCATTCCCCACCCCCTCAAGGAAGGTCCGTCCCCATGCAACACAGCACCACGCTCCTCAAGTCGCAGATCATCTACCGGCTGACCTGGCTGGCGATCGCCCTCGGCGCAGTCGTAGCCGTCGCCCTCGTACTCGCCTCTGGCGCTAGCGCCATTCCCGGCGACGGTGGCGGTGGTGGCGGCGGTGGAGGTGGCACGACCGTCGAGGTCAACATCTCCGCCCCGGTTGCCAACACCTTTCATACCAACGCGCCGGCTCTGAACTTCACCAAGACAGCCGCGACGGTCGCCACTTGCCTGGTCGACGGCGACTTCAACAACGCCACCGAGTTCTGCACCTCGGGCTGGACGCCCCCCTTCCAGCTGAGCGAGGGAAACCACACGTATTCCGTCGCGATCGAGTCGGCCGACGGCTCGTCGACCGCCAGCGCGCACCGATCGTTCGTAATCGACCGCACGGCGCCTGGTTTGACGCTCACCAAGCCCGCGGGTCCGGTTCAGAACAATCCGTCGATCGGAATCACCGTCAACGACGCGCACCCCGGCGCGATCAGCTGCTCCGTTGACGGCGGCCTGTTCCTGCCCTGCGGCAACGGCACCGCGGCCACGTTTGCCCCGAGCCTGAACGAAGGCACTCACGAAATATCCGTCGAGGCGGCCGACCTGGCCGGCAACGCGACGATCGCTTCGGTCACAGGCATCGTCGTCGATCAGACGATGCCCGCCGTAACGATGCTCTCCGGCGGACTCGACAAGCTCAACGACAGCACTCCGACATTCGCGTTCGCTGTCTCGGACGCCTCGGCCACGACCAAGAAGTGCAGGGTCGTCAACGTGACGAGCTCGGCCGACTGCTCATCGCCGTACACGACGATCGCGCTGGCCGACGGCACCTTCGACTTCGAGGTCGTCGCCACCGACGCCGCCGGCAACTCCAGCCTTCAGCAGTGGGGCTTTTCGATCGACGCGACCGCGCCGGCGTTGAGCATCACGCCGCTGCCCGGCGACAAGACGACCGATACCACCGTGATGCCGGTGGTCGACGCCCAGGACGTTCACCTCGACTCGGTGCTCTGCTCCTTCGACGCCCCGGTCACCAGTGCCACGCCGGGCGATTCGTGCACCACGCTCTCGCCGGTGCTGTCGTTCGGTCCGCACACTCTGTTCGTTCGTGCCGCTGACACGTACGGCAACGTCACCGAGCAGAGCTACGTGTTCACGGTGGTCGACCCGAGCGCCCCGCCGGCCGGCGGCCCGACGGGCCCCGCGGGCCCCGGCTCAGGCGGTGGCAATGGCGTGGACATCCCGACCGCCGCCGTCTCGATCGCCGGCAAGAGCGGCAAGGCCAAGCGCGGCCGCGTGCCAATCACCCTGACGGTCATCGTGAAGCCTGCCGCCGGAGTCGCGGCCTGTGGCGGAAGCGTCAAGCTCGGGGTCAAGCCCGGCACGGGCAAGGCCGTTACCCGCACCACCACGTTGAAAGTCGTGCGCGGAGCCTGCGTCGCCAAGACGACGATCAAGCTCGCCACGAAGCTGAAGGGCAAGAAGGCGACTGCGACCGCCGTTTTCGGCGGCAGCGCTCAGGTCGCTCCGTTCAGCGTCAGCAAGTCGTTGCGCCGCCTCTAGCCGAGAGAAGCGCCGCACGAAGCATCGGCCGCCTCCGATCGAACGGGGGCGGCCGATTTGCGTTTGTGCCCGCGCACCTAAGATCCCGGCCGTGTTCTTCGACTACGTCAAGATCAAGGTTCGCGCGGGGCGCGGGGGAGATGGCTGCATCTCGTTCAGGCGTGAGGCGCATGTGCCCAAGGGTGGGCCCGACGGCGGCGACGGCGGTTTCGGCGGCAATGTCGTGGTCGTCGCCGACGAGTCGCTGCGCGATCTCGCGCGCTACCGCGGTCGCGCCGAGTTCACCGCCGATGACGGCCGGCCGGGCGAGGGCAACAGGCGTCACGGCGCCTCCGGCGACGATCGCCTGCTGATCGTGCCGCCCGGTACTCAGGTCACCTCGACCGACGGCGTGTTGACGGCCGAACTAAACGAGTCCGGTGCCAGCGTGGTCGTCGCCCGCGGCGGTACCGGCGGCCGCGGCAACAAGCAGTTCGCCACCAGTACCCAGCAGGCGCCGCGTTTCAGCGAGGGGGGCCTGCCCGGCGAGGAGCGTGAGATCGAACTGCGGCTGCGACTGCTGGCCGACGCCGGCCTCGTGGGACTGCCCAACGCAGGCAAGTCGTCGCTGCTCGACCGCATGACCGCCGCGGCTCCGAAGATCGCCGACTATCCGTTCACAACGCTCGAACCGGTGCTCGGCACACTCGATCTCGATGACCGCCAGCTGGTGCTGGTCGACATCCCCGGATTGATCGAGGGAGCCCACGAAGGGGCGGGCCTGGGTCACGAGTTTCTCGCGCACGTCGAGCGTTGCAGGCTGCTCGTACACGTGCTCGATCTCGCGCCGCTCGACGGCAGCGATCCGGTCGAGAACTTCGAGACCGTCGAGCGCGAGCTTGCCGAGCACGACCAGCGGCTCGCCCTTCTGCCGCGTATCGTCGCGCTGAGCAAAGCCGATCTCGTTACGCCCGAGACCGCCGCGACCGCACTCGCCGAATGGCGCGAGCGCCTGGGCGACCGCGTGCTCGGCGTGATGCTCACGTCGTCTGCCACCCGCGAAGGACTCGACGAGCTTCGCGATGCGATCTTCAAGAAGATGCCGGCCGACGAAAAGCCGGCGTGGAGCGCGGAGACACCCGATCATGAGGCACCGCAGGTTGAGCACATCGTCTATCGCCCAGCAGACAAGGCGGGCTTTGCGGTCGAGCAGGTCGAGCAGGGCGTCTTCCGTGTGAGTGGCCGCGGCATCGAACTGCTGCTGGCGCGCTTTGACGTGCAGAACGCCGAGGCGCTGCGCCACGTCGAGCAGCGCCTGCGCCAGATCGGCGTCATCCGCGAGCTCGAGCGCAAGGGCTTCGAGAGCGGCGACGAGATCGAGATCGCCGGCGAACGCTTCGAGCTGGAGATCTGACGAACGTGGCCCGGCGACGGCTGGCCCGCCACCGCCCGCGATAGCGTTCTACGCCATGGCGATCGTGCTGAAAATCGGCAGCAACGTGGCCACCGACGAGCGCGGTGAGCTGCGCGAAGACGTGCTCGCGAGCATCACCGACCAGGCGGCGGCGCTGCACAAGGGCGGCAACGATGTTGTGCTGGTCACCAGCGGTGCGATCTCGCGCGGCATCAACCTACTTGGCTTGAGCGGACGCCCCCAGGCAATGGACGAGCTACAGGCCAGCAGCGCCGTCGGGCAGGGGCAGGTCTACCGCCGCTACGACGAGCTGTTCGCCGCGCATGGTGTGAAGACGGCGCAGATCCTGCTGACCTTCGGCGACATGAGCGCGCGCACCAATTACGTCAACGCCCGCCGCACGCTCAAGAAGCTGCTCGAGTGGCACGTCGTCCCGGTCATCAACGAGAACGACACCACCGCCACCGACGAGATCACCTTCGGCGACAACGACTTCCTCGCGGCGCAGGTGGCGATTCTCGTGCGCGCCAGCCGCCTCGTGCTGGCCAGCGACATCGATTCGCTCTACACGGCCGACCCGAACAAGGACGAGTCGGCGACGCCGGTGCATAGGGTCGATGACTTCGGTGAGATCGCCGGCCTGGAGATCGGCGACAGCGCGACGGCGATCGGCTCGGGCGGCATGCGCTCGAAGGTCGTCGCCGCCGAGATGGCTACGGCCGGCGGCATCCCGGTCGTCGTGTGCAGCGGCAAGAAGGATGGCGCGATCGCCCGTGCCGCGGCCGGCGACGAGAGCGAGGGCACACACTTCACGCCGCACGACCAGCCCGACAACAGCTTCAAACTGTGGCTGCGCTACGCCAAGGAGTCCTGCGGCACGATCGTGATCGACGCCGGAGCCGAGCGTGCGCTCACCGGTCAGGGCACGAGCCTGCTGCCGGTCGGCATCGTCGATGTGACGGGCGAGTTCTCGGCCGGCGACGCAGTCGAAATTGCTACCGATGGCGGTCACGTCGTCGCCAAGGGCATCGTCAACTACAGCTCCGAAGAGCTGCGCCAGATCAAGGGCATGAAGCTCGACGCGGTCCAGCGGCTGATGCCGCGCGCGACCGACGAGGCCGTGCACCGCGACCATCTCGTGCTGACGTAGGCTGCGCGTTGTGAGCGAACAGCCGCCCGAACAGCCAACGCTCGACCAGCAGCCACCAGAGCCGGCGGCCTCCCCGACCCGGCGGCCCGAGGCTGCCTTCACCATCCGTGAACTCGGCACCGGAGACGCCGACGTCGAGGCGGCCTATCCGGTCATGCACGAGTTGCGCACCGACCTGACGCTCGGAACCTTCAGCGCTCGCTACCGGGGCATGCACCAGGA
>JACRKX010000102.1 GCA_016219715.1 Actinomycetota bacterium
GGGCGTGGCCTACGCCACGCTGCAGTGCGCCGACCTGCTCTCACGCGGAGCGCCCGGCATCCACTTCTACACGCTGAACAAGTCGCCGGCAACCTGGGCGATTCTGTCTGCGCTGAAGGCGGCGCGGCCGTGGGAGCGGGCCGTCGCGGCTCCGGCTACTGCCGCCACTTAATGCTGCACCCGACCGGCCCGGTTTCGGCAGGATCGGCTGGGCGGCCATCGAGCACGGCATCGAGCGCCCCCCGCAGCCACGCGGCGTTCAGCTCCGGGTCGTCGAAGTCGGCGTCGGGTGCGCCGCTGTAGGCGAGCTTCAGTTCGGCGTCGAAGACGTAGACGTCGGGCGTGGTCTGCGCGTCGTAGGCGCGGGCGACGTCTTGTGACTCGTCGTGGAGGTAGGGCATCGGCCACGGCCCCTGCTCGGCCACTCGTTGCTTCATCGCGTCGAACGAGTCATGCGGATACCGCTCTGCGTCGTTGGCGCTGATCGCAAAGAAGCGGACACCGCGGTCGGCGTAGTCGGCTGCCACGGCGAGGATGCGGTCGTGCCATGCCAGTGCGTAGGGGCAGTGGTTGCAGGTGAAGACGATGACTATTGCGGCTGCTTCGCCACCGGCCGGCAGCGAGTGTGCGGAGCCATCGGTTCCGGGAAGCTGAAACGGCGGCGCGGGCGCGCCCGGTTTCAAGCCGTTGGGTCTGGTGCTGGCGGGCTCGCCGATCATCGCGTGCAGGCTACTCGCCGCGCGCGGCGAGCGCCTCGGCGATGTCGGCTGGGTCGGGTAGGGGGGAGACGCGACCATCGCGGCGCCTGTATACGCGGCAGGTCAGGCCAATCGGGTTGTCTCCGGGATCTTGGATGTCGACTCCGTCGACTCGGATCGTCGGCGACCCAGGGAATTCGAGCCGTTCGGCGTCATCGTCGGTCGGTACCTCGATGACTCGCAGGTGGCTCTCGTCGACGGCGTGCTCGCCCATCGCCTCCCGCAACATCGCGAGCGCCCGTTCGTGCGATGGGCACCCGCTCCAGAAGAAGAACTCGATCGAAGGGCCGGTCACCGCGCCATTGCCAGCCGCTACCAGCGGTACGGATCGGGCGGGTCGTCGAAGTCGTCGGCGAACGGCGTACGCGCGGGCGTGATCGCAGGCACAGGTCCGACGGGAACCTCTACGGGCAGCTCGCGTGGCGTGATGGCGAACTCTTCGACGGCGTCTTCGATGCCGGCGGCCGACCCCTCGCACTGGATGCGAAAGCGTTCTGGCTGGATGCCGTCGGCGGCCTGCACCGGCACGCCTTTGACCTCATCCCAGCCGAAGCGCTCGTGGTCGAAGCTGCTCAACAGGATCGCCTGTGCCGGCATCGGGCAGGTCTGATCGTGGTGCGCGAGCGCCTTGACGATGTTTTCCAGCATCTTGGCTTCAAGCGAAGACATAGCCACGATTGTATGAATTCCCGGTCGGCGGCGTGATCGACACCGTATCCTCTGCCCAGGATTCAGGACGAACTGCTTGGAGGCGAACTGCTCATGACTCGTAACTCTCGTGTATTCGCGCTCGCCGTGGCGACGGTTGTAGCCATGGCGATCGGTGCCACAACCGCGTCTGCGGCCGACTACTGCGTCGGCGAATCAGCCGGCTCGGTCGCCTGCCCGCTCGGCTCTCAGGACTTCACGTTCGATCAGACGGGTCTGCAGTCCGCCCTCTCGCTGGCGGCCAACGCCGGTTCTAGCCCAGGCCACGACCGTGTGTTCATCGCGAGCGGCACGATCAGTGTCAGCACCATGGTTTCGATCTCACCCAACACCGGCGAATCGTTCGAGTTGATCGGCGAAGGCGGCGGCCTCTCGCGAATCGCGGTTGCCGCCGGCTCGGCCCAGGGGCTCTTGCTCAACTTCAGCAACGTTCCCACCAGCGAGGTGAAGGGACTGGCGTTCGATGTTCCCGGGCAGGCCGGGCTTTCGGTCTACGGCATGCGATTCATCGGCTCCGGCAAGGTCAGGAACTGCGAATTCGTCGTGGCCGGCAACGGTGGCAACACGGACTACGGGATCGAGGGATCCGCGCAGATCGAAGTGCGCGACTCGACGTTCACGCTTACCGGGTCGGCGGCCTATGCGATCTACGGCACAGGCACGCTTGACGTCTTTGGCAGCACGTTCGTGGGTGACCCTGCTGGCAACACGACGGCGATCCAGGCCTCTGGCAACGCAACGCGCACGGTCCACGGCAGCACCTTTCGCAATCTGTACCGTGGGATCTCGTTCGACCAGGGAATCGTGAACGTATTCGACTCGCTGTTCGGGGTCGGTTCGCAGAACAACGCGGTTGGTATCTACGCGGGCAACGCCAACAACTCCAGCGGCATTATGAGCCTCGGGGTCGATGGCGCGTCATTCATCGGCAGCGGCACCGGCCAGATCGGCGTTCACCTCGAGGCCGGCACCACGAATCCCGCCGGCGAAACGATGAACGCAATCATCTCCAACTCGCTCTTCCGGATGCCGACCACCGAAGTGCGTTGCAAGGAAGACAACGACGGGGCAACGGTCTTCGGCACCGTCACCCTCGACATCGATCACACATTGCTCGATCCCACGAAGTACGCCACGCTGGGTTCTGGCTCATGCGCCAAGTCTGAGACCGCGATGCTCGACGGTTCGGTCGTTACGCCGCTGTTTGTCGACGCGGCCGGCGGAAACTACCGGCCCGCCAACGGTTCGCCGGTGATCGACGCGGGCGATCCCGCCACGACCACGACCAACCGCGCCACCGACGCGGGTGGCAGCACGCGCTTCGTCGACGCCGATGGCGACGGCAATTCGGCGGTCGATGTTGGAGCATTCGAGTACCAGCAGGCCGCGCCGACGGCTCCGGTCATCACGGCGTCGACGCTTGCGCCTCAGATCGGTCAATCGGTTGACTTCGGTGCGTCGTCGACCGACGAGAATGGCGACACGCTCACCTATGACTGGACCTTCGGCGACGGCGCCGTCGCCACGGGTGCCGCCGTGTCGCATGCCTTCGGAACGGTCGGCCCGTTCACGGTCACAGTCACGGTGTCCGATGGCACAGGGCTGACCAACCAGCAGACCGTCGCGATCGAGGTTCAGGCCGCGCCTGTCGACCCGATCGTGCCGAGCATGACCCTCGGCCGCGCAACCGGCAAGTTCAAGCGCGCGAACAAGTCCTTTGCGGTTGTCAGCTCCACGCGCAGGCCGCACATCCCGGCCAGGGCGAACGTCGAAGTCGAGGTTGTGATCACGCTCGCGCGCACGCGCGGCGGCTACCGATCCGGCTCGCGTTGCGTGAAGCGCAAGCCGGCTTCTGGCACGGCGAAGCGCTGCAGCCTGAAGCTGCGCGGGTCACAGACCCTGAAGCTCCCGGCCGGCGACTCGGCCATCGTCTTCGGCGGTAAGTGGCGGGGTAAGCGGCTGGCGACCGGCCGCTACGACGTACTTGCCGTCGCACGCGGCACCAAAGACGGCAAGCGCGCCGTGCTCAACGTGATTCGCTGAGCACTGCGGCGAAGCGCACTGCGGTCGCTTACTCAGGCGACGCGGTCGATCTCGGCCGGCTGCTCGTGCAACTTACGCGCGAGCAGGTCGCCGATTTCGATCTGATCGGCGCCGAGTACCAGTGCGTGCTCGCAGGCGGCCACGCAGTCGGCGTTGGCGCCGGTGCGATCGAGTGCATGGGCGTAGGCCGTCCACACCGCCGCGTTCGTGTCGTCGAGCTTCATCGCCGCGCGCACCGATTCGAGCGACGCCTGCCGCTCCTCGAGCAGATGATCGGCCAGCGCCAGATCGAGCAGCGTCTCGGCGGTTACGTCGGGCAGGCGGCGGGCGCGGGTGAGCGCCTCACGGGCGGCCTCGGCCTGCATCAGTCGCAGCCGCAGGCCACCTAGGCGGGCCCAGGCGGCGCCGTCGCGCGGATTCGTGGCGCACTCGCGCTCGGCGGATTCGGCCGCCAGCTCAAACAGCGCCATCGCCTCGTAGAGACGCGCGGCGTAGCGGTGCGGAGCCGGGCGGCCGGGCTCGACGCGCACCCACGCGCGCACGGCGCGCGCGGCGGCCTGCATGTCTCCGGCCTGCCAGAAAGCCACGGTCATCAGGCGGTGGATCGTGGGGTCGTGCTCGTCGGCGTCGCGCGCGAAGATCAGCCGTCTGGCTGCCAGCGCGTAGTCGCCTTCGGCCATCGCATGCTCGGCCGAGAGCAGGAAGCGCCGCGCGCGCTCGTGCGCGTCGTCGGGCTTGCCGAACTCGACGAAGTCGAGCGTGCCGGCCGGCACCGTGCGCGTGCCGATCTCGAAGCTGACGCGCGCCCACTGCAATACGTTGTCGCCCTCGCCGGTGAAGTAGATGCCCTGGATGCTGCCGACGCCCCACTCGGGGTAGGCATTGCAGCGGGCGTAGCGGTAGACGACGGAGTGGTCGGGTACCTGCGAGTGGAAGGGATCGTGCTTCTCGCGATCCTCGGCTTGACGGCGCTCGGCCTGCTGGGCCTCGTAGGCACGGCGTCCTTCCTCGGCACGGCGTTTGCGCGCGGCATCGGCGCTGGCACGCAGTGCCGCCGCGCTGATCCGGCCTTGCGGCATGTGCGTGAGCAGGTTCTCGAGCTCGTCGGCGGCCTGGTTGAGGACCTTCAGATGGTCTTCGTGAGCCTGGCGCTTGCCCGGCGGCGCGATGTCGGGGTGCCAGCGCTTGGCCATGCGCTTGCGGGCGGCCTGGACGTCTTCGACCGAGAACGGGGCCTCCAGCTCCAACAGCATGCTGAGCTGTTCGATGTCGAGAATGTGCGACGCCATTGCATCCAATTTAGACGCAAGCAGACGCCGATAGGCTTGCAACCGCATGACCGTCCACTCGATCGGATCCGCACCAACTCCACCGGCCTCGCCCGGCAACCGTCGCGTTGCCCTCGTGGTCGGCGGCGCCGGCGGTATCGGCAGGGAGGTTTGCGCGGAGTTGCTCAAGAACGGGCTCGCCGTCGCGATCGCCGACATCGATCCGCAGCGCGCCGCGGGTGTGGCCACTGAGCTGACTTCGATCGGCGGCGACGTGATCTGGGTCGAGCTGAACATCACCGAGCCATCGTCGGTCGCACGCGCGATCGGCGAGGTTCAGCAGCGGCTCGGACCGATCGACGTGATGGTCAACAGCGCAGGCTGGAACTCCGCCGCCGAACTGCTCAAGAGCGACGAGGCGTACTGGCGTCAGATGATCGACATCAACCTGATCGCCGGCATCCGCATCACCCACGCGGTGCTCGGCGGCATGATCGACCGCGGCTACGGCCGCATCGTGCACATCGCCGGCGAGGCCGGCCGCGCCGGTGTGGCCAACCAGTCGCTCATGTCGGCCGCCAACGGCGGACTGATCGCCTTCGTCAAGGCGATGGCCCGCGAGGTCATGGACAAAGGCGTCACCGTCAACTGCCTCTCGCCGGGTCCAACCGCCACGCCGATGCTCGACCAGCTGATCCAGTACGCCGAAGACGCCGCCGAGATGGTCGCCTCGCTGCGCGGAGCCGTGCCGATGGGCCGCCTCGGCCAGCCCGCCGACATCGCCCCGGTCGTCGCCTTCCTCGCCAGTGAGGGAGCGGGCTTCGTCACAGGCCAGACGATCTCGGTCAGCGGCGGCATGACGATGACCTGATCGTCGTTGGTACCAGGGTACCGTTTTTCGGTATACTGGTACCCATGGCTTTCAACATAAAGAGCGACGAGACGCACCGCTTGGCACGCGAGTTGGCCGAGCGGACCGGCGAATCGATGGCCAAGGCCGTCGACACATCGCTGCGCGAACGGTTGGCGCGAGTCGAGCGACAGGGGCTGTCCGAGCGGCTGCTTGAGATCGGCCGGGAAGCATCGAAGCTGATCCCTCCGGGAGTCGATCTGCACCAGATCAACGAAGACCTCTACGACGAGTACGGACTGCCGAAGTGATCGTCGACACCTCCGCGCTGATCGCCATCGTCCAGGACGAGCCGGAAGCGCCGGCTTTTGTCGAGCGAATCGCGGCCGCCGATCACGTGCGAGTTTCGAGCGGCACTTTGCTCGAGGCTGGAATAGTCGTCGATCGGATCCGCAATCCGGCGCTGAGCCGAAGGCTGAATCAGCTAGTCGCGTCGATCGATCCCGTCATCGAACCGTTCACGGCCGAGCATGCCGAGATCGCCCGCGACGCTTATCGCGAGTTCGGCCGA
>JACRKX010000106.1 GCA_016219715.1 Actinomycetota bacterium
CGTGAGGATTCGCTCGACGCCGGCGGCGGTCGCGCGCTCGACGACGTCGGCCGCATCGCCTTCGCACATCTCGATGTGCGCGTGAGAGTCGATCACGCTGCCGGGCCGCCTAGTCGCCGGCGGCTTCGAGCTTCGGGAACAGTTGCGGTAGCTCGCCGATCTTGCGCCCGCCGGCGCCCGCGCCCTCGCGACCACCGAACTCAGCCGTAGCCAGCGAGCTGGCGTCGGCTTCGCAGCCGATTGCGGCCAGCATCTTCGTGGTCGACTGCGGGATGAACGGGTGCAGCAGGATCGACACCACGCGCAGGCCCTCGGCCAGGCCGTAGAGCGTCGCGTCGAGTTCGTCGGCGCGTTCGGGATCCTTGGCCAGCTGCCACGGCGCACGCTCTTCGGCATAGCGATTGAGTCTGCGTACGAGCGACCAGACATCATCGAGCGCGGCAGTGACCTCGAGCGCGTCGAAGCGGGTGGACAGCTCGTCGGCGGCGCCGGCGAAGTCTTCTTCTAGTCCGGTCTCGTCGGGCTCCTCGGGGATGACGCCGTCGCGGTAGCGGCCGATCATCGCCAGCGTTCGACTCGCGAGGTTTCCGTATTCGTTGGCCAGCTCGGTGTTGTAGCGCGTCTCGAAGCCCTCGGTCGAGACGGCGCCGTCCTGGCCGAAGCTGACCTCGCGGTAGCAGTAGAAGCGCAGCGCGTCACTGCCGAACAGTTCGATCACCTTGAACGGGTCGAGCACGTTGCCCAGCGACTTCGACATCTTCTCGCCGCCCATCAGCAGGTAGCCGTGTACGAACATGCGCTTGGGCAGCGGCTCGTCTGCCGCCATCAGCAGCGCGGGCCAGTAGACGGCGTGGAACTTGATGATGTCCTTGGCCATCACGTGAACGTCGGCCGGCCAGAACCTGTCGTGCAGGTTCTCGCCTTCGCGCGCGTAGGTCAGCGCGGTCAGGTAGTTGAGCAGCGCGTCGAACCAGACGTACATGACCTGGTCGGGCGCCCACGGCAGCGGCACGCCCCAGCTGAGCTTCGCGCGGCTCAGCGCTACGTCGTGCAGGCCGCCCTTGATGAACGACAGTGCTTCGTTGTAGCGGTGGCGCGGCATTACCCACTCGGGCTGGTCCGCGAACAGCTGCTCGAGCCGCTCCTGGAAGGCCGAGAGCTTGAAGAACCAGCTTTGTTCGCTCTGCTGTTCGAGCGGGATCTTGTGGATCGGGCAGGTGTGGCCCTCGCCCATCTCGTGTTCGCTCTTGAAGTCGGCGCAGCGCGGGCAGTACCACCCCTCGTACATGCCTTCGTAGACGTACCCGTTGTCGTAGACGCGCTGCATGACGCGAGCGACCTCGTCTTTGTGTGGCTGGTCGCTGGTGCGGATGAAGAAGTCGTTGGAGACGTCGATCAGCGGCATCATGTCCTTGAAGCGCTGCGCGTTTCGGTCTGCCAGCTCCTGCGGCGTGGTGTTCTGTGCCTCGGCGGCGCGTGCCACCGGCTCGCCGTGCTCGTCGGTGCCGGTCAGGAAGAAGACGTCCTCACCGCGCTGGCGCATGTGCCTGGCGAGGATGTCGGCGCCGATCGTGGAGTACGCATGACCGAGATGCGGCTCGGCGTTTACGTAGTAGATCGGCGTTGTCACGTAGTACGGCACGCGCCGATCCTACCCGTGCCCCGCGGCGCGACGGTCTGTCAGGCGGCTACGCGTATGCGCATTTCGCCGACCGTGAACTCACCTGGTTCGGTCGAGATCGTTCCGGATGTAGATCCGGGGTGTTCACCACCTGGCTCGCTGGCCAGATACAGGCCGATCGATTCAGCCAAGGCCTCGCGAAGCTCGTCGAGGCTCCGACCACTCGCGAAGCATCCGGGCAACTCAAGTACCTCGGCCCAATAAGAGCCGTCTTCCTCATGAATCTTCACGATGTACTCGTTCGTGCTCACATTCACCTCGGCTCGATTCCGGCCTGTCTCATTATGGCGCGAGTCAAGCCGGCGCTGTAGGTTGCACCATGGTGGTTGGGGAGAGTCACCGGACGCCGCCCCGGCTTCGTCATCTTCACGCTGTGCTTGCCGCCGATCGATCTACTCCATCCATGGGCTCGCAACAGAGCGATTGCCGATCGCTGGTCGAGTCGTTTGGGTGCCTCCACGGGTCGTCAGCGTGCGATCACGCGCAGGCTGGGCGTGGCGGGCTGCTCGGCTGGCGCGGGCGGCTTGGCAGGGCGTTCGACGATGGGATGGGTGTCGTCGTTTAGCGGGCCGGTGCCGGCTTGGCGCCGCCGCGCCCACAACAGGGCAATCGCCAGGCAAGAGCCACCGCCCAGCGCGATCAACGACCACGGGATGCCGCCCGACCCGGCGGTAGCTGCCGGAACACCGTGTTCGTAACTCGACATCTGGACATCCTCGCCGTTCACGGTGCCGGCGGTCAGCCGTTGCCGGCGTGGGTCTGTTGCCGGCAAAGGGGGAGGGGCCACGCGCCCCCTCGACGCGTGGCCCTCACGCGCGCTGCCGGCCGCGGCATGAGCCGGGGCCGCGGCGACGGTGTCTCCGGGGGGAGGCGCGTGAACTTGGTCGGCGGCCGTATGGCGCGGCCGCGAAGTGCGGGTGCCCGAGCGACTCCGCGAGCGGGAGCGAGCGTCGGCCGGTTCTTGCGTCGCGGAGCGCTCGCGCGCGCGATCTTTCACACGGGCATCGTCGCCGGCCGCTGGCTGCTGTTGCGCCGCAGGCGGCTGCGCGGCCAGCGGCTTGGCAGCCGGCGCATCTGTCTGGCCGGGCGCGTCAGCGACCGGCCGCGGCCCGAGCAGTGGAAGCGGATCGACGTAGGAGCCGCTTGCCGCGAGCCGTACGCTGAGGTGCAGGTGGGCGGCCGTGACAGAGCGCTTGCCGGTCAGCCCGACCGTGCCGAGCGAGCTGCCGGCACGCGTTCGACCTCCGCGCTTAACCGCGATTGAACTCAGGTGGAGGTAGCTGATCTGGTAGCGGCCGTCAGCGGTGGCCACCGTGACGCAGTTGCCGCCGTCTGGCAGGCGACCGGCGAAGTCGACCGTTCCTGCGGCGGCCGCGCGCACCGGCGTGCCGACCGGCGCGGCGATGTCGATTCCGCGATGCTGGCCGGCGGCGTATGGATTCGAGCCGTTGCGATACGGCGTGAGCACTTCGCCGTTTACGGGCCACGACCAGCCGGCTGCCTGGGCCGGCGGCGCGGGCGCCAGCACGACGATGCAGGCTGCCGTCAACGTGGCAAGCGCAAACGCGCGACTGAGAATCCGTGATCGGCGGGCTTCGAACATGCCGGCCAACCTAGTCGCGATCGGATCGCCTGTGGGGTCGAGAACCGTTGTTTTAACGCACTTTTCGCGACTTCGTCACACAGTCGTCGCGAACGTCGCGACTACGTGTACGAATCAGCTCGTCGAGTAGAGGTCGTTGGCGCGCAGGCCGGTCAGCTCGGCGACGATCTTCGCCGCTTCGCGCGGCTTGGCGCCGCTGGCAACCAGCCGCTCGACGGCTTCGGCCGCCTGTCGCTGCACGCGGCTCGCCCGCGCGGCCTCGGGGGCCGCGCCGACCACCAGCACGATCTCTCCTTTTGGCTCGGCTGACCCGTACTTAGCCGCCAGCTCGGCAGCCGAGCCACGCGCGACTTCTTCGTGGACCTTGGTCAGCTCGCGACAGACCGCCACCGGCCGGTCCGGGTCGATCGCCGCCAGCCGTGCCAGTGACGCCGCGACCCGCTTTGGCGACTCGAAGGCCACGAGCGTCTCCTCGAGCGCCTCGAACAGCTCGTCGAGCTCGCCGGCCTTGCGCGGCAGGAAGCCGGTGAAGCGCCAGTGGTCGGAAGGCAATCCGGCCGCGACCAGTGCCGCGAGCGCGGCCGACGGTCCCGGGAGCACCTCGACGGGTAGTCCGGCCGCGATACAGCTCTGCACCATGACGTATCCGGGGTCTGAGACCAGCGGCATGCCGGCGTCGGAGACCAGCGCCACATTCTCGCCTTCGGTCATGCGCCGCACCAGCTCGGCCGCCCGCTTGCGCTCGTTCTGCTCGTTGTAGGAGATCAGCTTCGCCTGCACCCCGAAGCGCTCGAGCAGTTTGCCGGTGCGGCGCGTGTCCTCGCAGGCGATCACGTCGGCCTCGCGCAGCGTGGTCAGCGTGCGGAGGGTGATGTCCTCCATGTTGCCGATCGGTGTCGGGCAGACGATCAGGCGGCCGGCCATCACACGCCTCCGAGACATTCGTCGAACGCCAGCACCGCCGCGCCGAGCATGCCGGCCTCGGCGCCGAAGTGAGCGGCGAGGATCTCGCATTGATCCTTGCTGGGCGAAAGCGCCCGCTCGGCGACGACGGCTCGCGCCGGGCCGAGCATCAACTCACCGGCTGCGGCTGCGCCGCCGCCGATCACAACGGCCTCGGGATTGAAGATGTTGATCAGCGACACGATTCCCGTTCCAAGGTAATGCCCGGCCTGGGCGAGCAGCGCGGTCGCGTCCGCGTCGCCACCGGCGGCCAGCTCGGTAACGATCGCGCCGGTCAGCTCGCGGCCCTCGGCAACGACGCGCGCAAGCGCCGACTGCGGGCGTTCGGCCGCCAGCGCGCTGGCGTCGCGCGCGAGTGCCGTGCCCGAGCACATCGTCTCGAGGCAACCGCGATTTGGGCAGCTTCCCTGGCATGGCGGCCCGTCGGCAAGCACCGTCATGTGGCCGAGTTCGGCGCCGGCGCCGGTCGAGCCGCGGAAGCCTTTGCCGTCGATCACGACGCCGCCGCCGACGCCGGTTCCGAGCGTCAGCAGCACTACGTCGCGCTTGCCCTTGGCGGCGCCGAAGCGCTGCTCGGCCAGCGCCGCGACGTTGGCGTCGTTGTCGATCGCAACCGGTAGGCCCAACCGCTCGCTCATCAGGTCGCGGATCGGCAGGTCCGAGAGCGGCAGGTTCACGGTCGTCACTGCGTGGCCGGTGCGCTGGTCGATGAGCGAGGGAATGCCCATGCCGACGGCGGTAACCGGCTGCTCACCCTCGCTCTGGACTCTAAGCTCGTCGACCACTTCGACCAGGCGATCGAGGATCTCGGCCTGGTCGGCTCCGCGCGAGAAGCGATGCGCGCGGTGGTGCACGACGAGGTCGTCGCTCACCACCCCGGCCGCCAGCTTGGTGCCGCCGAGATCGATGCCGATCACACGGCGGGAACCGCGAGCTGGGCCGGATTCGTCGCTCATGGCGGGCATGCTAACCCGAATGCAAGACCGCACGGCCGCGATTGCGACAGCTCCGCCGGCTGGCACCCAGACAAGATGAGCGACGAGAAACTCCCCTTCAAGACCTACACGGCGCGCCGCCGCCCGTGGGACCGCTTCAGGCGCTCCCAGTTCGATCGGCTCGGCAAGGAGCCGCCTCCGGGGCCCGGCGATCCGCACTTTCCGCCGCCGCCACCGGTTCTCGGGAAGTCCGCCGGGCCGCGGCCCGCTTCGCCACCTCCGCCGCGACCCGCGACGCCACCGCCCGTCCCGCCGGCCCCCCGCCGACCCGCTGCCCCCCGGCGCAAGCCTCGCCTGCCACGCCGGCCGATCCTGCGATTCGTGAAGTGGTTCGTGATCTGGTTCGTCAGCTGGCTGGTGATCTCAGGGGTGCTGTTCGTGATCAGCGCGACGATCGAGTCGGGCCGCATCAGCGACGCCACGAACGCCGAGCTCGGCGGCGGCGGCAATTTCGTCACCTCACCCGGAAACGTGCTGATCCTCGGTCTCGACCGCCGCCCGAAGGGCAGCAAAGAACCGGGCGCCGACACCGTCAACGCCCGCACCGATTCGATGATGCTCGTACGTACCGGCGGCGGCGAGTCGCAGCGACTCTCGATCCTGCGCGACAGCTACGCGAACATCCCGGGTTTCCAGCCGCAGAAGATCAATGCCGCCTACGCGCTTGGCGGCGCGCCGCTGACGATCCGCACGGTCGAGCAGTTCCTCGGCGTCGAGGTGAACCACATCGTGATCATCGACTTCGAGCAGTTCCCGGGGCTGATCGACGCGCTCGGGGGCATCGACGTCACCGTCAAGCAGCGCTGCATCCGCAGCACCTTCGGCGGCAAGACCTTCAAGTTGAGGCGTGGCGAGCACCATCTCAATGGTGAACAAGCTCTGCGTTACGCGCGCGTGCGCAAGAACCTCTGCAACCCGTCTGAAGACGATCGTGCCCGCGCGAAGCGTCAGCAGGAGGTGATGAGCGCGATCAAGGCAAAGGCATACAGCCCGATGACCTTCGTTCGCCTGCCGTGGGTTTCGTGGGCCACGCCCAAGGCATTCCTTACAGACATGAGCCCGGTCAACCTGCTCGCCTTCTTGACCAGCATGAGCTTCGGCCCCGAGGCGAAGACGACCGTTTTGAAGCCCAGCGGTTCGGGGCCGGGCGGCAGCTTGATCATCAACGAAACCGATCGCGCCAACGCGGCAAGCAAGTTTTCGGATTGACCGGCGGGAGACGGCGAGCCGCGACCGTCTGCGCGGCCCGCCGCTCCGCTAGTACGTCGGCGGAGCCGGTGGGGCTGGCGGCGCCGGGGGACGAGTGTCGTCGTAGAGGGCGACCTCATGGCGCCGGTTTGCGATCAGGAAGAGTCCGATCGCCAGGCCGGCCGCGCCGGCGATCATCAGGATCAAGCCGACGGTCTGGATGCTTATGCCCGCGACAGTCGTGGTCACGGCGAACTTCAGGATTGCCCCCACGGCAATCAGGAATATGGATGCTCCGATGGTCATGCCGGTGTCCTACCCGGCGAGACAGCTCACTAAACGCCGCGGTGAAGACGTCAGTCGGAGGTGGCGGACCCGGTCGACGGCTTCGGCGAGGATTCGTTCGACGACGAACTCGAGGCGGAGCTCGACGTGCTCTCGCCGGCGCTCGATCCGCCGGAATCGCCGCCGGACGATCCGCCCGAGGACGATTCTCCGCCGCCACCGGCCTTTGGCCTGCGGCTGCTCGAGTAGTCCGTGTTGTGGAAGCCCGAGCCCTTGAAGTGGATCGCCGGCGCCGTGTAGACGCGCTCAACCGGTTCGCCGGTCTCCGGGTCCGCTGTCAGTGGATCGTCGGAGAACTTCTGGATGACCTCGAACGTCGACCCGTCCTTGCGCCTGTATTCGTAGATCGGCATTGCTGCTTAGGGTAGCTTTACACCCTCAGATGGGGAGCTCAGACACAGATATCGCGGCGATTGCCGCCAACGACAGCGTGACCATGGACAAGATCGTCGCGCTCTGCAAGCGACGCGGATTCATCTTCCAGTCGTCGGAGATCTACGGCGGCCTCGCCAGCACCTACGACTACGGCCACTACGGCGTACTGCTGAAGAACAACGTCAAGGCCGAGTGGCGCCGCGCCGTCGTGCAGGAGCGCGACGACGTCGTGCTGCTCGACGCGGCCATCCTGATGCACCCGAAGACGTGGGAGGCCAGCGGCCATCTCGAAGGCTTTTCCGATCCGCTCGTGCAATGTCTCGGCGACTGCAAGCGCCGCTTCCGCTTCGACCACCTCGTCGAAGACCTCGAGGCCGCAGGCAAGCCCACCGACAACGTCGTCTGCCCGGTCTGCGGCGGCGAGCTCTCCGAGCCGCGCCAGTTCAACCTGATGTTCGAGACGAACATGGGCCCAGTCAAAGAAGACGGCAGCACGATCTACCTGCGCCCTGAAACCGCACAGGGCATCTTCGTCAACTTCAAGAACGTGATGCAGTTCGCCCGCAAGAAGCTGCCGATGGGCATCGCCCAGATCGGCAAGTCCTTCCGCAACGAGATCACGCCCGGCAACTTCATCTTCCGCACGCGCGAGTTCGAGCAGATGGAGATCGAGTACTTCTGTGCTCCCGCCGACGCCGAGGCCAAGCACAAGGAGTGGATGGCCGCGCGCATGCAGTGGTACGTCGACCTCGGTATCCGCCCGGACCACCTGATGTTGCGCGCGCACGGCTCCGACGAGCTGTCGCATTACAGCTCCGCCACCAGTGATGTCGAGTACTTGTTCCCAATGGGCTGGAGCGAACTCGAAGGAATCGCCAACCGCGGTGACTTCGACTTGACACAGCACGCCAAGTTCAGCGGCGAGAAGCTCGAATACCTCGATCCCGAGACCAACGAGAAGTACGTCCCGCACGTGATCGAGCCCTCGGCTGGTGCCGACCGCGGCACGCTCGCCTTCATGGTCGACGCCTACGACGAAGAAGAGGTCGAGGGTCGCGAGCGCGTAGTGCTGCGCCTGCACCCGCGCCTGGCTCCCGTCAAGGTCGCGGTGCTGCCGCTGTTCAACAAGGACGGCATGCCCGAGAAGGCGCGCGCGCTTTATGAGGAGCTGCGTCCGCTGATGCAGGCCGAGTACGA
>JACRKX010000114.1 GCA_016219715.1 Actinomycetota bacterium
ACGTTGGTCTTGCCGAAGATCACAAGCCCGGCGTCGAGGAAGCGCTGCACGATCGTGGAGTGCTCGGTCGCGAAGTTCGCCAGCAGCGCGCGCGAACCGTAGGTGGTCGGCACGCCGGCGTATTCCTGCGCGAGGTCTTTGATCAGAAAGGGAACTCCGGCGAATGGCCCCTCGAGCGGCTGGGCGGCGCGAGTGTCGGCGATCTGCTCCATCGAACGGATCACCGCGTTGATGCGCGGATTGACTTCGGCAGCCCGTTCGCGAGCGAGCGCGAGCAGACCGGCGGCGTCGATTTCGCCCGCGGCGACGAGCGCCGCCAGCGCGGTGGCATCGTGCTGCATGTAGTCGCGAACATCCATCGGCTGCGCAGCCGATCCTAACCGGCCGGTAGCGCGATTCAGCAGGCGGCGATGTGGCCGATCGCGGTGCCCGACTTGCCGGCGCGCTTCACGCTCATCATCGCGCGGTCGGCCGCGCGCATCAACTGGTCGAGGTTGGAACCGTGCTCGGGGTAGAGCGCGAAGCCGGCGCTGGCGGTCACGCGGATGTCGGTCTGTTCGGCGATCTCGGCCGAGGCTTCGGCGACGGCCTTGACGAAACGCTGCGCGAGCGCCTCGGCGCCTTCTTCGCCGGCATCCGGCAACACCGCCGCGAACTCGTCGCCGCCGATTCGCGCCACGAGATCTCCGCCGCGCGCGACCGCGGCGACGTGGTCGCCGATCCGCTTGAGCAGAGCATCGCCAGCGCGATGACCGAGCTCGGTGTTGACGAGTTTGAAGTCGTCGAGGTCGATCATCACCACCGCCGGCCGGCGGCGCTTGTCGCCGTCGCCCTGTTCGCCGATCACATCCGAGAGCCGCTCGGCGAAGGCTCGGCGATTGGGCAGGCCGGTCAGCGGGTCACGCAGCGAGAGATCCCGAGCGCGACTGCGAATTCCCAACAGCACTGCGATGTTGACCGACAGCACGGCGATCAGCGAAATAGCCATCGTGCAAATCGCGAGCAAGAAAGCGCCGTCGACCTGCCATCCCGGCCCTGAGAAGACCGGGTCGTAGAGCAAAGGCGAGAGCGCGACCAGCAGCACCGCCAGCAGGCGCCAGTGCACGGAGCGAACGCCCCAGAACCACGACTGGTAGATCACATAGACGAAGATCAGCGGCAGCATCGGGCTGCGCGCGCCGTCGCTCATCGCGACCACTGCCGCAACACCAAGCAGGGCGGCGATGTCGGTCAGTTTGTTGACGACGCCGCGATGCGAAGGCCCGATCGCGAAGATCGCTGCTCCCAGCACAGCGCCGAGCAACGAGCACAGCACGACCAGCTCAGGCTGACCGAACTGCGCGCCGGGCGTCAGGGTGCTGGCGATCATCACGACTGCCGAGCCGATCCAGTAGAGCGCGAGCGCCCGCGCGAAGAGCGGCCGGCTGAACCACATGTGGCGCATGCGCGTGCGCTGCTTGTAGGCAAGCGAGAGTTCGGGGTCACCGTGATTCTCGGCCATCAGCCAGGGCGGGGCGGCGGCGGCGAGTTCGGCCGCCGGGTCACGGCTGACCGTGTGCTGCTCCTTCTCGGCGTACATCGACCGGTCGGCGACCGTCAAGAGGTCGTCGAGCGTCTCACCGTCGGCCGGATAGATCGCACGCCCGACACTCGCGTCGAGAGTGACTCCATCGAGGTCGACCTCGCTGTCGGCCGCGATCACCGAGGAGCGATAGAAGTTCGCCATCAGCTCGACCCGGTCGCCCGCGACGCCCGGCATCAGCACGGCGAACTCGTCACCGCCGATGCGCGCGATCAGGTGTCCTGGCCGTGCGCAGCGCCGCAACTGGCTCGCGATCGTGCGCAGCGAATGGTCGCCTCCGACGTGGCCGTAGAGCGAGTTGGCGCGTTTGAAGTTGTCGACGTCGATCAGAAGCAGTGCCAGCGGCTGGCCGGAGTGCCGCATGGCGAACAGCTCGAACAGCTCGGTCAGCGCGCGCTGGTTTTCGAGCCCGGTCAGCGGGTCGTGGTAGGCAAGGGTGTTGGCGTGCTCGAGCGCCCCGTCAACCGCTCTCTTCTGAGCGTGCAGCGCCGCCGCCACCGCCCACAGCGCAGGGACCAGCACGATCATCCGCGACCCGTCGGTGGCCTGGTCGACGCCCGGATTGTTGAGAAACAACGGCGAGATCGCGACCAGCGTCGCACTGGCCGTGATCGAAACCGTGACGATGAGGCTGAAGAAGTACGCGGCCCAGATCACGGTGGCAAAGTGCATCGCCAGGATCGCCCAGGTGGCATCCAGAAGCTGAAGCAAAAATAGGTTGGCGACGCAGCCGAACAATGCCGAGGCGATCAGCAGGCGCTCTTGCGTGTAGTAGCTGAAGCGTTTGAGGACGGTGACATGGGCGAGCACTACGAGTGCCGCCGGCACACCCAGCGCCACCCGCCAGAAGACGACGTTGTCGGGTGTGAGCTCGGACACGAACGACATCGCGAACGCAAACGCGAACGACACGACCCAGAAGGCGAAGGCCGTCAGTCGCCGCAGTTCGACCTCGCTACGCGGCATGCGCGTGCGCAGGCCATCGATCAGCCGGCGGTACCGATCTGAATCGGTCGTCAACGGGTGTTGCGCAGGACGTTGATTTCGCATCGATTCGCTCAGACTGCCTTTACAACTTCCCTTTTCCGGTTTCTGGCCTTGCCCTCATGCCTGGCCGCCGCGTGTGAGTTCCACAGCGCGAAGCCAGCCAGCATCGTTTGCTTGCGGTCGTAGCTCAGCCTCAAGAAATGCCGGCTCTGCCTTGGCGCCTGATCGGTGTCCCCGGGCGCCTCCGGTGTGTCCCTTCTATGTACGGCTTGCATCCTTGCCAATCAATCGTCACGCTCCGTCGCTCACAGGAATGCAAGGGCGTTACGCGGACGTCCATTCGATCCAACCCAAACCTACCTCAATCACGTGAAAACGACCACCGATGAGGCCAGGATGCCCAGTTTTGGGAAGGGTCGATTAGAGCATCGAATTCGCCAGCGCAATGCCGGCGGCGACGCCGATCGCACTGCCGGCGAGCACGGTGACCAGCCACGTCAAGCCACGGGCCATCAGGCGTCTCCGTCGTCGCCCGGCGGCGTGCCGCCGGGCGGTGGGATCACGATGCGCTTGGGAACGTGCGACTGGCGCGGCGGCTCGTAGTCAGAAGCGGAGCCGCCCGGCGCCGCGCCGGCGCCCGACACACCACCCGCCACACCACCGTGACGCTCGCCGGTGACTGGATCGACGAACTCGGTTCCGGCGGCCGGGGCGACCTCGCCGCGCTCGCCCTCGCGCTGAGGTGGCGTGACCTGGTCACCGGGCGTGGAGGCCCCGGGGAAGCCGCCGGGAAAACCCGGCATCGGCGCCACCGGCACCTTCGCTCGCACCAGTGGGGCGTCGAACATCGTGGGTTCGGGTTCGTCGCCACGGGCGACGAAAGACTTGAGCTCGGCAAGGCCGGGGATCAGGCCACCGAGAGCCATCAGCCAGAAGACCACGCCGCTGGCGATCCAGCCACCGGCGCCGCTCATGTTCTCGGGCGGGTTGAAGCCGAGCGAGATGAAGTTGAAGCCGAGCGCGCCAAACAGCGCTGCCCACATCAGCAGACCGGTGCCCAGGAACGACGAGCCGCCGTAACGGCTCGATGCGCCCATCAGAACTCCGCCGAAGATCAGCATCACGAAGATGCCGCCCATCAGCAGTGTGATCTGGTCGTTCGTGCACTCGTTCTGAATCGCGTACGGACCGCCGCTCGCGCAGGAGCCGCCGTCGTACATCAAGTCGCGCATGCCGATGTAGAGCGCGGTCAGGCCGCCGGCAAAGCCGGCGGCGCCAACCAGTACAAAAAGCAGCGACAGCGCGCCGCCGCCGTCTCGGGAGCGTTCGCCCACTTGGTCGCTAGAGCGCCATCGATCCGGCCCAGTCGATCCAGACCGTCTGAGGGTTCTCCGGGTCGATCTTGACCGCGACCTGCTGGCCGGCCACGGCCTTGCCCAGGTACGGCTGCTCGACGACCTGCGTGACCGTGACCGGATAAGGCGGCAGGCCATCCGGAAAGACGTTCAGCTGAATCGCCATCGTCGGCTGGAAGTTGACCATCGCGCCGGTTTGAGCGACGCTGATGATCGAGGCCTTCGCCGAAGTGCCCGACATCGCCAGGTTTGCGGCCTGGGTCTGCTGGGCCATCATCTCGTTCGCGGCCTTCATCTGCTCCATGCCGGCGGCCATCTGCGCGCCGGGGTCCCAGTCTTTGTTGATCTCGTTGGCCTGCTTCTGCAGGTCACGCATGCTCTTGAACATTCCCATCGCCGATCAGCCTCCGGTGTAGAGCTGGTTGAAACGCTGGCCGACGGCGGGGTCGCCCTGCATGCGCTGGTTCCAGCCGTCCATCGCGGCCTGCCAGTTCTCGGCGCTGATGCCCTTGGTGGCGGCGATTTCAACGGCCTTCGACTGGTCGTAACCGTGCGCGGCGAGCTCTTTGGAGACCTCGGCGTACTGCTCGATCGTCACGTCGGCGATCGGCTCGAAGTTGCCGGCGCCGGCCTGTGAGGCGGCAGCCGCGGCGGCCTGCTGCTGAGCCATCGCCTGCTGCGCGGCGGCCTGCTGGGCGGCAGCCATCTCCTGGGCCTGAGCGCCCATCTGCTGCGCCTGCTGGATCATGTCGGGTGCCTGCTCGACGACGTTCTTCATGTCTTTCATCTGCTTGAACAATCCCATTGCCAGTCTCCTGTGGGTGGGTGGGGAACGCTGAATTTGCGGACGCCGAAAATTGCGCGGGTGGCGTACCGGTTAGTCATGCCACTTTACCGGCGCGGCGGCGGCACGTGTTGTGCCGTGGTGAAGAAACGGACGCGCGAACCACGGCCATCCGTCCAGCAGTTGGACGGCTTCGGGCTTGCTTCGCCGGAGGTCCGCCGCACGATGTCGAGTTCGTGCGGCGGACCACGGTGCGATCAGACCAATTCGTGGTTGGCCTTGATCAGATTCTGCGGGTCGTACTCCGATTTGACCTGGCGCAACCGGTCGAGCGTGCGCGGGTCGAAGAACTCGTCGGCAGCCGCCGGCTCCTCGATGAAGTTGATGTAGCTCGTCGCCGAACGCCACGGCGCCGCCGCCTCGAGCACACCCTCGATCGCTTCGTTGACCGCAACCTCGTCGCCGGGCTCCATCACGCCGCCGACGAGGAACAGCAGCAGGTCGCCGGCCATCGTGGCGCGGGCTCCGTGATGTGGCGCCGCGCGGTGCAGCGCTCCGCCCATGTGGCGGAGCTCGAACACGACTAGCGGCGAGTCCTCGGCGGTCGCCGCCTCGATCAGACCGGTCAGTCCGTCGGCCGGCAACTCGTCGAGCAGCATGTGGCCGGTGAGGTAGGGCATCGGGTCCTCGGGATCCATGTGCAGCCGCGCGAGGGCAGACGGGTCGACCTCTTCGAAGGTGTCGATCTCAGGTTCGAGTTCCCGCAACGGGGCGAGCAGTCGCTCGCCGAGTTCCGAGTCGCCGAGCACGGCGCCGTTTACGACGGTCATCTTGCGTCCACGAAGGAACTCGGGCACCTCGTCGAGCGGCGGGAATGCCAGCACGCGGGCGGTCGAGGTGAACTCGTCGGGCAGTTGCGGCAGCATCTCGCTCCAGCGTTCGAAGACCTTTGCCGCATGCTCGACCGGCCAGAACATCGCTCCGGCGTAGACGACCGGCGTTCTGTGCAACTTGAACTCGATCGCCGTGACGACGCCGAAGTTCCCGCCGCCGCCGCGCAACGCCCAGAACAGGTCGGCGTTCTGATCGGCGGTCGCGCGCAACAGCTCGCCGTGGGGGTCGACGATCTCGACCGCCGTGACGCTGTTGGCCTGCATGCCGTGCTTGCGTGCCTGCCAGCCGAGCCCGCCGCCAAGGGAGTAGCCAACGATCCCGACGGTCGGCGAGCTTCCGTGCAGCGCGGCCAGGCCAGTGCCCTCGAGCAGCGGCGTCACGTCACCCCAGACCGCTCCGGCCTGGGCACGCGCGACGCGGCGCTCGGTGTCGATCGTCACGCCCTTCATGCGCGTCGTACGCAGCAGGATCGTGTCGCGCAGCGGACCGAGCGGACCGGAGTTGTGCGTCGTGCCCTGCGGGGCGACGCGCAGCCCCGCTCGCTTCGCGAAGCGAATCGTGGCCTGGACGTCCTCGGGCGACTCGGCGTAGACGATTGCGGTCGGGTGCTGATCGATCAGCAGGTTGAACGACTTGCGGACCTCGTCCCAGTCGTTGTCGTGGGGAGTTATGACATCGCCCCACAGACGTCCGCGCAGGACGTTGATATCGGCGAGCAGTTCTTTGGACATGTACATCATGGGGACTCCTGTGGTGTGGGGATGGGGGGACGGTGGCGGACGGGCGCCTCGCTGCCGGGTGGGGACTTGCCGGCCGCGAGGCGCCCTGTCTAGGCGCCGTGGGGGGACGGGGCGCCGGGGATGGGGGGTTCGTGGGGGGAGGGCGCTGCCGTTTCGTCGAGCAGCGCCTCGATCGCGGCCATCAGGCCGACCCATCCGGAGAACTCGGTGGCGGGCCGCCCGGGGGCGGTGGCCCGGCCGCGGACGGTCAGGCCGTCACGGACGATCTCGATTCGGATTGTTGTCGGTTCGGTGGTCACGCAGGCAGTATCCGCGCGCGCCGCCCGATGTTCATTGGGGTTCGACCCCAAACCCGAACCCCAAAGTTCCCCGGCGGACTTAGGGGGCAGAAAACGGCTTAGCTATGCGGATTCCCGGCAGCTCAAGCGGCGTCGGCGACGGTGAACACCCCGGGCAGATCGCGCCGCGAGCGGATGTCGAGCTTGCGGTAGACGTTGCTGAGGTGCACTTCGACGGTTTTCGGCGTGACGAAAAGCTCCTGGGCGATCTGCTTGTTGGTCATTCCCTCGACCGCGAGGCCGGCGACGCGGCGCTCGCTCGGCGTAAGCGACTCGACGCCACCGAATTCGGCGGCGCGCGGTCCGGCGCCGGCGGCTTCAAGCTCTTCGCGGGCACGGCGCGCCAGCGATTCTGCGCCGGCGACGGTCGCCAGGTCGAGGGCGCGTGCCAGTGGATCGCGCGACTCGGTGATCCGGCGTCCGTGGCGCAGCGCCGTACCCAGCGCGAGTAGCGCGCGTGCGTACTCGAGCTTCGCCGGCGAACGCTCAAGCAGTTCTACGGCCTCGATCAGATCGGTCATGCCGGCCGCGCCGCGAACCTGACCGCGCACGCGCAGCGCGCGGCCGAGCGCGCGCGGCGCTCCCCACGCGCGCGCCGCCGCAACGGCGATCTCGGACGCCTCCAGCGCTTCGTCGCGACGGCCGAGCGCGAGTAGCGCCTCGGCCCGGAACGCTCGCCACGGCAACCACGCCGGGTTATCGATCACGCCGGCGTAGCGCTCGGCCAGCTCATCGGCCACCTCGAGTGCCGCTTCGAACTTGCCCTGCGCGTGGTAAAGGACCATTCGCCCGGTCAGCCACCACGCACGCTGGTTGCCCTCGGGCAGGTCGTCTCGCGCGTCGTTGAGCAGCCGCTCCGCCTTCTCGAGATCGCCCATCTCCGCGTAGAGCACCGCGTTGAACGCGGCCAGTTGCGAGCGGCCCATCTGAACGTCGAACTGCACCACG
>JACRKX010000108.1 GCA_016219715.1 Actinomycetota bacterium
CGGACGCCGGCGTCCTTCAGGCGGGCGGCGCGCAGCACCATCAGGCGCGCGGCCTCGAGCTTGGTGCCCATGTCGGCGAGCTTGAACTGGATCGCCTGGTGCTGGGCGATCGGCTTGCCGAAGGTGTGGCGCTCCTGGGCGTACTTGATGCCGAGTTCGAAGGCGCGCTGGGCGATGCCGACACCGCGCGCGGCGACGTTGACGCGGCCTACCTCAAGCGCGTCCATCATCTGAATGAATCCCTTGTTGAGGCCTGCCTCTTCGCCGCCGAGGATGTTCTCGGCCGGGCACTTGTAGCCGTCGTATACGAGCTCAGTGCTCTCGACGCCCTTGTAGCCCATCTTCTTGATCTGCGGGGGCACGCTGACACCGGCGTAGTCGCCACTGTTCTCGTGGGCGCCGGGCTCCTTTTCGGTGATGAAGCAGGTCATGCCCTTGTAGGGCGGCGAGGCGTCGAGGTCGGTCTTGACCAGCACGAAGACGAGCGCGCTGCGCAGTCCGTTGGTGACCCACATCTTCTGGCCGTTGATCTCGTAGGTGCCGTCGTCGATCTTGGCCGCGGTGCTCTTGATCGCCTGCACGTCGCTGCCGAGCTCGGGCTCGGAGAGGCTGAAGGCGGCGCGGATCTCGCCGGTGGCCATGCGCGGCAGGTACTTGTTCTTCTGCTCTTCGGAGCCGAACTTCATCAGCAGGTAGCTGCCGATGAAGTGCGTGTTGACGATGCCGGCGACGCTGATCCAGCCGCGCGAGAGCTCTTCGACGATCATCGCGTAGGTGGTGAGGTCGAGGCCCATTCCCCCGTACTCCTCGGGGATCGTGACGCCGAAGAGGCCGAGCTCCTTCATCTGCTCGACGACCTCGTCGGGGAACGAGTCCTCGTGGTCGTGCTTCTCGGTGACCGGGAGCACCTGCTCGTCGACGAACTGGCGCACCATCTCGGTGATCGCGCGCTGCTCTTCGGTCTTGTCGATGTGGGCGGCAGTGACTGTTCCGGCTTCCATTTGTGTAGGTCCTCGCTGAAGGTTTCTTGGGCGTGCGGCGCGCGCATCGGGAGCGTCGCGGCGCCGATTCGCGTTGGTTGGGCGAACGGCCGCTGCGTGAGGTCCGTATTTGGACCAAGCGGTCGGAAACGGTCGCGCGATGCCCTTCGGTCTGACAGGAGCCGAGGCGGCCGCGGCCGTGGGGTCAAAGGATATCTCCCGGGAGCGCAATGTCCTGGCGCCGGGCCCGGCGCGCTCGGCGGCCTCGCATCGAGCCTGTCGCTGATTCGCCCATTTTGCGCGAAAGTTTGTGCGGATTGTCATTCCTCCTTTGCCCTCAGGGAAAGGGAGGAATGACAATCCGCACAAAGTGGGCCGCAATTTGCGGAAATCCGCTTCCAAGCGTGATCCGGCGGGCGGAAGCGTGACCCGACGGGTGGAAGCGTGACCCGATCGGTGGAAGCGTGACCCGACGGGCGGAAGCGTCACCCGATCGGCGGAAGCGTGATCCCACGGGCGGAAGCGTGACCCAGCGGGCGGAAGCGTGGCCCCGCAAGCGGAATCGATCGCGCCCGGCGGCGGCCAGGCGGAACGGCCCCGCTGCGGCGGCGGTCGGCCGCTACTCTCCGCCCCCATGAGATTCTTCGAATACGAATCGCGCGAGATCGTCAAGCGCGAGGGCATCCCAGTAACCGACTTCGGTTTCGTCACCAGCGCCGACGAGGCTCGCGAGGTCGCAGAACGTATCGGCGGTCCCACCGTCATCAAGTCCCAGGTGCTGACCGGAGGCCGCATGAAGGCTGGCGGCGTGCAGTTCGCTGACACCCCCGAAGAGGCGGCCAAGCACGCGGAAGACATTCTTAAGCTCGAGATCAACGGCCACATGCCGCGCGGCGTGCTGGTCGACCCGAAGGCCGCCGTCAAGCAGGAGTACTACGCCGGCGTCGTCTGGGATGGCATCCGCAAGAAGCCCGTGATGCTCTTCAGCGACATGGGCGGCATCGACATCGAGGAAGTCGCCGAGAAGCACCCCGACCACGTCGGGCGCGGCCACCTCAGCAATCTGATGGACCCGCCGGAGTTCCGCGCCAAGGAAGTCATCGCCCAGACCGGCGTGACCGGCCGCCAGCTCCAGCGCCTGACCCCGATCCTCGCCCAGCTTGCCCGTGTCTTCGTGAAGTACGACATGACGCTGGCCGAGATCAACCCGCTGGTCGAGCTCGAAGACGGCACGTTCGTCGCGCTCGACGCGCACATGGACATGGAGAACGAGGCCCGTCCGCGCCAGAAGGCGATCCTGAAGGACCTTGGAGTCGGCGATGAGGAGACGCGCGAGGCCCGCGAGGCCACGCCATTCGAGATCGCCGGCGAGGAAGTCGACGCGATGGACCATCGCGGCGTCGCCGGAAACGTCACCGAGTTCGACGGCAACCTCGGCCTCGTGATCGGCGCCGGTGGCGGTTCGCTGACGCTGTTCGACGCCGTCCGCAAGTACGGCGGCGAGCCCGCCAACTACTGCGAGATCGGCGGCAACCCCTCCGTGGCGAAGGCTTGCGGGCTGGCCAAGCTGGTCCTCAGCAAGCCCGGCGTCGACAAGATCGCCGTGATGATGTCGATCGTCTCGAACACACGCGTCGACATCGTCGCCCGCGGCGTGATCAAGGCCTGCCTGGAGCTGGGCTTCGACCCGGCCGAGAAGATCGCGATCTTCCGTATCCCGGGCGCATGGGAAGACGAGGGTTACAAGATCCTCGAGAAGTACGGAGTCGAGTACTGCGACCGCAGCGTCTCGATGCACGAGGCCGCGAAGCGCGCCGTCGAGAAGATCCAAGGAGTCGCCGCATGAGCATCCTTCTGAACGAGAACACCACATTCATCGTGCAGGGCATCACCGGCCGCGAGGCAGTGAACCTCACGAAGGAGTGCCTGGAGTACGGCAAGGGCGCCAAGGTCGTCGGTGGCGTCACCCCGGGTCGCAAGGGCCGCGAGGTCCACGGCGTGCCGGTCTTCGACACCGTCGCGCAGGCCGTCGAGCACCATGGCGGGCCGATCGACGGTTCCGTCGTCACCGTGCCGCCGGCCTTCACAAAGGACGCCGTCTTCGAGGCAATCGAGAACGGCATCAAGCTGATCGTGATCGTCACCGAGCGCATCCCGCGTGCCGACGTGGCGCAGATGGTCGAGCTGGCGGATCGCCACGGTGCTCGCATCATCGGCCCGAACTGCCTCGGAGCGATCGTGCCCGACGTAATCAAGATGGGCGGAATCGGCGGTCCCGCGAAAGACGCGGCCAAGGCCTACTCGCCCGGCTTCGTCGGCGTGATGTCGCGCTCCGGCGGCATGACCACCGAGATCAGCTCCACGCTGACCGCGGCGGGCCTGGGCCAGTCGACTGCCGTTTCGATCGGCGGCGACGCGATCATCGGCAGCACCTACACCGAGCTGATGCCGCTGTTCGAGGCCGACGAAGAGACTCAGGCAATCGTGATCTACACCGAGCCCGGCGGCCGCATGGAAGCCGAACTCGCCAACTGGGTCACCGAGAACAACTCACGCCTGCCGATCGTCGCGTTCATGGCCGGCAAGTTCATGGACGAGATGCCCGGCATGAGCTTCGGCCACGCCGGCACGATCGTCGAAGGCAAGGCCGACACGGCCACCGAGAAGATCGCCCGCCTGCGCGAGGCCGGTATCGCAGTCGCCGAGGAGATCGCCGAGATCCCCGGCCTCGTCAAGGAACTAGTCGGAGAGAAGGTGGCTTCATGAACACAGTCGCTGAGAACCTGTTCATCGACGTCAAGGTCGACGCCGCGGTCGCGGCCGACCCGGCGGTCGCGAAGAAGCTCGTCGAGGCATGCCCCGTCGACATCTTCGCCGCGAAAGACGATGGCACGCTCGACATCGTCACCAAGAACCTCGACGAGTGTGTGCTCTGCAACCTCTGCGTCGACGCCGCGCCCGCCGGCACGGTTGACGTGATCAAGCTCTACGAGTAGAGCGACACCGTCCTGACGCTGTGCTCTTAACGCCGCTCCGGTCTCGCCGGGGCGGCGTTTCTCATTCGGAGCGGGCCGCGAGAAACTGCTCTGTCAGAACGCTCAGCGCCGGCAAGTCCCGGTCGCGGTCGGAGATGAGCGACGGCTCGTGCGGCCAGGGAATGCCCATGTCCGGGTCGTCCCAGCGGCAGCCGAGCTCGTCGGCGAGATCCCAGTAGTGCGAGACGGCGTAGACGTGGATCGACTCTTCGGGAAACAGGAAACCGTGGGCCACGCCCGGCGGTATCGAAGCGCCGCGCGGGCGCTCGGCCGAGAGCTCCAGGCAGCATGCGAGCCGGTACGTGGGGCTCTCCGGCCGCAGGTCGGCGAGACCCAGGAACATCCGGCCCAGCGCCATCGTCAGGTAGTCGTGGTGGCGATGATGCAGGTGCACGCCGCGCAGCACGCCGGCGCATGAGCGCACGGCGTTCCACTGAACGAACCTCGCCGGCGCGCCCCACTCGTCGCGGTGCAATTCGGTGAAGACGCCGCGGTCGTCACGATTCGGCTTCAACTCGCGAATCGTCACTCCGTCGGGAAGCTGCGCGGGGTCGTTCATAGCGCGATCTTCCCGAGTTCATCGATGCGACGCACTACCAGTGCGCCATCAGTGGCCGGCGAAAGCGGCGGCGGACCGCCCTCGACGTGCCCGACGAAGGCTCTCAACTCAGCCAGCAGCGGTAGCTCGCCGGTGATGTCGCGCAGCTCGTCGGCACTGCCGTCGTGGCGGCGGATCACGATCTGCTCGGCCCAGCCGCCATCGAGAATCACGGAACCTCGCTCGCAAACCATGCGTAACTCGCGGCGATGGCCCGGCGCGGCCTCGGAGACCTCGATCGTGACCCAGGGCGGGCCCAGCACTGCGTGCAGGCCGATGCGGCGCGTGGGGCCGTGCTCCGCGATCGCCGAGTGAGCGGGCGGTAGCTCGCCGAGGATCTCGAGCGCGGTGGTCAGGTCGTGCGGAAGGTGACGCCAGACGGTGTCGACGTCGAAGTGGTTGTCGCCGTCGGTCACGCGACGCATGTGCAGCGAGCGAACTTCGCCCAGCTCACGCTGCCGCGCGATGCGCGCGAATTCGAGCACCCCCGAGTGATACCGCCACTTGTCCATCACGAACAACCGGTCGCCGAGCTCCGCGACGAGACGGTCGGCAGTGGCCGGGTCATCGCAGAGCGGCTTCTCGCAGTAGATCGGCCCAGCGACGCGCTCTGCGACCTCTTCGACCACCTGCGCGTGCGTGTCTGTCGGCGTGGCCACCACCGCGCCGTCAACCTCCGGTAGCTCGCCGATCGTCGCGACGATCGTGGCCGCGCCGCCTTCGCGGGCGCGTTCAACCGAGTCAGGAGAGTCGCCGACGACTGCCACCTCACAACCGAGCGAGACGAGATCGCGCAAGATGTGGCGGCCCCAGTTGCCGCAGCCGACGAGGGCGATTTTCGGGCCTTCGTGGCTTTCTTCGGGTTGCCTCATGAAGTGCGGTGATTGTACGTCGGCCAGGCAGCACGGCTAGCCTGACGTGCCGATGTCAGCCTTCGAGAGCTTCCCCACGATCGTCGAGAGCCTGGCCGCCGATCCCCCTGGCGACGCGCTGATCGAACTTGCGCGCGACGGTTCGCGCCGCGTGTTCGGCTTCACCGAGGTCGTCGAGCATGCCGCCGCCTACAGCGGCGCCTTCGCGGCGCGCGGCGTCGGCCGCGGCGACGTCGTGCTCTCGCTGGTCGGCAACCGGCCCGAGTGGGTCTTCACGATGCTCGGCTGCTGGCGGATGGGCGCGGTGGTGTTGCCGTGCAACGAGATGCTGCGCGCAAAGGACCTCAAGCTTCGCGTCGAGCGCGCGCGTCCGCAGCTCATTGTCTGCGACGAGCGCAATCGTTCCGAGCTCGAGGCCAGCGGTTGGGGCGGCGAGACGATCTACGTGCCAGACGCCGATCTGGCCGGCCACGAGCCGCTGCCGGCGGCCACGGTCGAGGCCGACGATCCAGCCCTGATGATCTTCACCAGCGGAACCACCGGCGAGGCCAAGCCCGTCGTGCACACCCACGGTTGCCTGCCGGGGCAGCGCCTGCAGGCCGAGAACTGGTTCGCCGCGCGACCCGGAGAGATCGCCTGGTGCACCGCCGCCAGCGGCTGGTCGAAGAGTGCGCGCAACGTCTTCCTGACGCCCTGGCTGTGCGGCGCGGCAGCGGTACTGCACGACCAGCGCTTCGACCCCGCCGAGCGGCTCGAGATCATCGCGCGCGAGAACGTCAACGTGCTCTGCATGGCTCCGACGGAGTACCGCGTGATCGCACGCCGCATGCAACTCTCGCCGATCGCCTCGCTGCGCCACTGCGTCAGCGCCGGCGAGGCACTCAACGCGGAGATCTTCGACAACTGGCGCAAGGGACTGGGTGTAGACATACACGACGGCTACGGCCAGACCGAGACCGGCGCGATCACGGCCGTGCGCCCCGACGACGCCGTCAAGCCCGGTTCGATGGGACGTCCGATGCCCGGAGTCGAGATCGACATCGTCGACGGCGAACTGTGGATCGATCCAGCGACCGTCCCGACCTTCTTCGCCGGTTACGGCCGCCCCGGCGCGCTCGACGCGCCACAGCTACACGAAGACGAAGAGGGGCGCCAGTGGTGGCGCACCGGCGATCTCGTCGAACAGGACGGCGACGGTTACCTCTGGTTCGATGCCCGCAACGACGACATCATCCTCTCGGCCGGCTACCGGATCGGACCGTTCGAGGTCGAGAGCGCGCTGATCTCACACGAGTCGGTGGCCGAGGCGGCCGCGGTGGCCGAGCCAGACGAGGAACGTGGAGCGGTCGTTCGTGCCGTGATAGTCCTGAAAGACGGCTACTCCGCCGGCGAGGACCTCGCCCGCGAGCTACAGGACCACGTCAAATCTGTCACCGCGCCTTACAAGTACCCGCGCATCGTCGAGTTCGCCGAATCGCTGCCCAAGACCGCCAGCGGCAAGGTTCGGCGCGCGGTGCTGCGTGGCGAGGCCGGCTGAAAGCGCGCCACGTCAGACGGCGGCTAGCGCCGCAAGCTCTCGCCTGAGCTCTGACAGCGACTGAAGCTCTAAGTCCCGCGGCGAAACGGTCGGATCGCCGGCGAACGCCGGCCACGGGATGCCCAGCTCGGGGTCGTCCCACCGGCAACCGAGTTCGTCCGCGGGGTCATACGTGTGCGTGACTCCGAGCACAAACGCCGATGGCTCGGCGAAGTAGAAACCATGGGCTACGCCGTGTGGGATCGTCACCCCCGCCGGAGCATCGCCGCTCAGCTCGAGACAGGCCGCGGCGCCGTGGGTCGGGCTGTCTACCCGCAGATCGACGAGACCCGCGAACATCCGCCCGCTCACCACGACCAGAAAATCGTCGTGAACCGGGTGCACGTGCACGCCGCGCACGACACCCGCATGTGAAGTCGAATGACCCCATTGCGCCGGACGCGCGATCGCATCCCATTCGTCACGGAATATCTCGACGAAGTCGCCGCGGTCGTCGCGATGCGGCGCGAGCGGTCTGATCTGCACCCCGCCGGGAATCGCGCCGGTCACCGGCACGGTCGTCTCGCGCTCGCCAGAAGCTTGACCCACGCGCCATATCCTATTCGCGTGAGCAATCCGTCGTCGGTCCTCCGGCTTCCCGCTGCCGATACGCAACCCGACGTCTCGATCGTCGTGATGCTCACGCACGACGCTGCCCTGGCGCGCTGGTGCCTGGAGTCGATCGCAAACCACGGCGCCGGCGGCAGACCGGACCGCGTTGAAACGGTCCTCGTGCTCAACGACTCCACCGCCGCCGTGCGGGATCTAGTCGGCCACACGTCCGGCGCGCGCGTGGTCGACTGCGACGTCAACGTCGGCACGACGATGGGATGGAACCTCGGATTCGCCGCCGCCCGGGCTCCGAAGCTCCTGCTGATGCACGAAGACGCCGCCGTTGCCGAGGGAATGACCGATTCGCTGGCCGCCGTGCTCGATGCAGACACGAAGGCCGGCGTCGTCGCACCCTGGACGGCGCCCGGCATCGGCGATCCGCCCCACAACGTCGGCTGGCTACTGGCCCGCGACGGCAGGCAGCTGCACATCGAGCCGGCGATGCTCCCGGCCGAGTTCCGCGACGCGCCATACGCAGTCGACGTGGTCAGCTCCGCGATCTCGATGTGGCAGCGTGATGCCTGGCGGCAGATCGGCGGCTTCGACGAGCGTCGTTACCCGGCAGTCGGCAGCGACATCGACGCCTGCACGGCGCTCTGGGCCCACGGCCGCAGCGTGGTCGTCGACCCGACTACGGCCGGCGCACACCGCACGGGCGCCATGGACGGCGCACCGGGTCCGCTGACCGGCCCGCGCCTACGCGACTTCCTCTACCAGGGCTATCTCGACCACTGGCGTTCGAAGTGGAGCGAGTTCGCGGAATCGCGGCTGCCCGGCGGCGAAACCGCGCTGATCGAACCCGCGACGCTTTCGGTCGACGACCGCGACCCGCGAGCGGCGTTCGCCGACGGACTTCGCCACGCCGCGCTACGTGCCACGCGGCTTTCGCAGTCGTCGCACGCCCGGAGGGCCCAACGCCCGTTGAGCGCGGCGGAGGGCACCGATGTCTTTCCCGCCGAGCTCGACGCGCCGATGCGCGAACGTGTCGCGGCGGCGGAACGCGGCGTCATCGACCGCTACTGCCGGTGGCTGGCGCACGAGCATGAAGCCGCGCTCAAGCGCGGCGACCTGCTCGCCGAGCGCGCGGCCGAACTGGAGGCCGCGCTCGGTACAGCCCACGCCGAGCTGGGCGACCTGCGTGAACAGATACAAGCGCTCCAGCCGCGCTCAGACGCCCTTCAGCAGATCTACGAAGGCGGTTGGTGGCGGCTGCGCAGTCGCTTGCGTCGCCTGACGCTGCGTAGAGACTGACCGCGTACGAGCCGGTGACGGGCGACGCCGCGATAGGTTGACCGCATGCCCAACCGCCTTGCCGAAGAGACGTCGCCCTACCTGCGCCAGCACGCCGAGAACCCGGTCGACTGGTACCCCTGGGGCCAGGAGGCACTGACGCGGGCGCGTGACGAAGGCAAGCCAATCCTGCTGTCAGTCGGATACGCGTCGTGCCACTGGTGCCACGTGATGGCGCACGAGTCGTTCGAAGACGACGAGACGGCCGCATACATGAACGAACACTTCGTGAACGTCAAGGTCGACCGCGAAGAGCGCCCCGACATCGACGCCATCTACATCGAGGCCGCCCAGGCGATCAGCGGGCACGCCGGCTGGCCGCTGACGGCGTTTCTCACGCCCTCACAGGCCCCGTTCTTCGTCGGGACCTACTTCCCGCCCCAACCGCGCGGCGAGATGCCGAGCTTCCGCATGCTGATGGAAGGCGTGACGAAGGCGTGGACAGAACAGCGTGACGAGATCGAAGCCGGCCGCGAGCGGATCGTCAAGGTGCTTTCCGCCACGGCACAGCTCACGCCCGGCGAGGGCGACCTCAGCCCTGCGGCGCTCGATCACGCGCTCCTCGGTCTCGCCGAGACCTACGACACGCGACTCGGCGGCTTCGGCGGCGCGCCGAAGTTCCCGCCGCATTCGGTGATCGATTTCCTGCTCGCCCAGGCCGAGGAGGGTTACCGCGAGATCGCGCTCGACACACTGCGCGCGATGGCGGCCGGGGGCATTCACGACCAGCTCGGCGGAGGCTTCTCGCGCTACAGCGTCGATGACCGCTGGCACATCCCGCACTTCGAGAAGATGCTCTACGACAACGCCCTACTGGCACGCAACTACCTGCACGCCTTCCAGTGCTCCGGCGACGAGGCGCTTGCCGAGGTCTGCCGCTCGACGCTCGACTGGATGCTCGTCGAGATGCTGCCCGAGCAGCACGGCCCGTCGGGAGGCTTCGCGGCGGCGCTCGACGCCGACTCGCTCGACGCGAGCGGACACAGCGAGGAAGGCGCCTTCTACGCCTGGCCGAAAGACGAGTTCGTCGAGGTCGTCGGCGGCGCGGCGCCCGGTCATGTTGACGATCTGCTGTCGTACTGGGGCGTAATCGACGACGGCGAGTTCGAAGGCGCGAACGTGCTGTTCGTCGCCGCGCCCGAGAAGCGCCCGCCGGCCGACGTGCTGGCGGCGGCGCGCAAAGCTCTTTACGACCACCGCGCCGAGCGACACTGGCCCGAGCGCGACGACAAACGGATCGCCTCCTGGAACGCACTTGCGATCGCCGCGCTGGCCGAAGCCGGCGCCGTACTGAGCGAGCCACGCTATCTCGACGCCGCGATCGAGTGCGCGGAGTTCATCGAGCGCGAACTGCGCGACGGCGACGGCCGTCTGAGGCGCTCATGGCTCGACGGCCGCCAGGGGCCGCCGGCCTACCTCGAGGACTACGCCTACGTCGCCGCCGCCTACCTAACGCTCTACGAGCACTGCTTCGACGAGCGCTGGTTCGTGCTCGCCCGCGAAACCGCCGCGCAGATGGTGAAGTACTTTGCCGACCCCGAGGGCGGATTCTTCACGACGGCCGGCGATCACGAGGAGCTGCTCGTGCGCCGCAAGGACGTAGACGACAACCCGATCCCCAGCGGCAACGCCGCCGCCGCCTACGCGCTGCTGCGCCTGTCGGCGCTGACCGGCGACGACAACTACCGCAAGATCGCCGTCGAGACGCTGCGCATCCTGCAGCCGATCGCCGCGAGGCACCCTCAGGGATTCGGCCATTCGCTGCAGGCGATCGGCTTCGCCCTGGCCGACGTCACCGAGGTGGCACTGGTCGGAGACGATCTGTCGACATTCACCTCCGTGCTGCGGAGCGACTTCCAGCCGCATCGCGTGGTCGCCGGCGGCGCCGGCGACGGCGGCGAGGTGCCACTGCTGCGAGAACGGCCGACCGTAGACGGAACATCGGCCGCATATGTCTGTCGCAACTTCGCGTGCCAGGCTCCGGTGACCTCCAGCGAAGCACTCACCGCCCTGCTCAGCACCTGAAAAGCGCGCAAATTGCAGGAACATGCCGCTCGCCACAACAAACGACCGCGAGCGGACTGCTAGAAGTTTTCGAATGAGCGCTCCGCTCAAGCGTCACCCATTCCTCAGCCAGCGCGGCGAGGATCGCTTCATCGAAGTCGAGACCACCGCCGGTCGCGTCTTTGCTTCGTTCAGCGAACGCGGCGTCTCGCTCGTCCACCCCGCCGAGAGCGCCGACCAGTTCGCCAATCTGTTCTGCGCCCGGTTCGGGCGCTTCGCGCGGCAAGACGATCCCGCCGACCACGGCGACCTAGTCGAGGCACTCAACTGCCACGAGGTCGATCCGCCAGCTTGCGATCTCGACTCGGTGTCGCCGTTCACGCGCCGCGTGCTGTACGCGGCGGCCCAGATCGAGCGCGGCCAGACTCGCACTTACCAGTGGCTCGCCACGCAGATCGGAATGCCGAGAGCCGCGCGTGCGGTCGGCAACGCCCTGAGCTCGAATCCGGTGCCGATCCTGATCCCGTGCCATCGCGTCGTGCGTGGCGACGGCTCGCTGGGCGGGTACGCCTTCGGACTGCCGATGAAGCGCAAGTTGCTGGCCGTCGAGGGCGCGCTGCCGATCGCCGCGGCGGCCTGACCGCCGTCGCTTCAACCAGGCTTCAGCTGGCTCGCGTCCAGTCGGGCAGCGGCGGCGCGTCGTCGCGTGGAAGCCTGGGTACCGGGCGATTGTTGCTCGATCGACTCGGACCGGCAGCCAGCGGTATTACCTGACCGCTATCAACGGTTGCCGCGTGACCGTCTTCGCCGCCGGAGAACGGTCGTGACAGCCGGCTCGGCCACCACATCGCCCGCCCGAGAATGAACCCGAGCGCGGGCACGAGCGTCGTGCGCACGACCAGCGCGTCGAACAGCACACCGAGGGCGATCGCGAAGCCGATCTCGGTCAACATCGTCAGCGGCATCGCCGCCATCACCAGAAAGGTTCCCGCCAACACGACACCGGCGGACGTGATCACGCCGCCGGTGACGATCAAACCGCGCCGCATGCCCTCGTGGGCGCCGTAGCGCGCCACCTCCTCACGCACGCGCGCCATCAGGAAGATGTTGTAGTCGACTCCGAGCGCGACGAGGAAGATGAAGACGAACAGCGGCAGGTACTCGTCGACGCCCGCGAAGCCGAAGAGCTGGTCGAATGCGACGAAGCTGACGCCCATCACCGCCAGGTATGAGGCCACAACGGTCAGGATCAGTACCAGCGGGGCCACCAGCGACCGCAGCAGCAGGATCAGGATCAGCGTGACGACC
>JACRKX010000109.1 GCA_016219715.1 Actinomycetota bacterium
CGCGCCCAGTGGCGTGCTGATCGGCACGCAGATGGTCGCCAAGGGGCACGACTTCCCCGACGTCACGCTGGGCGTGGTGCTCGATGCCGACGCCACGCTGCGCTTCCCCGACTTTCGCAGCGAGGAACGCACCTTCGCGCTCGTCGCCCAGCTCGCGGGCCGCAGCGGGCGTGGCGGGCGGCATGGGCGCGTGCTGGTGCAGACCTGCGCGCCGGACACACGGGCTCTGCGCTTCGCCGCGAGACATGACACCACCGGCTTTGTCACGGAGGAGTTGAAGCGCCGCGAAGCCTTTGGATACCCGCCCTTCTCCCACATCGTCAAGCTGCAAACCGCCGCGCCTGACTACGCCACCGCGCAGGCCGCGGCCGGGGCGCTCGCCGACGCGATCGGCGACCCCACCGATGGCCGGTTGCTCGGTCCGACGGCGCTCTTCAAGCGAAAAGGCCTTGAGCGCTTTCAGATTGAGGTCAAGGCATTCGATCGCGCCGCTGCCGTCGACACCGTGCGCGAGGCCGTTGAGCTGGTCTCGGCGTCGAGGGCCGGCAAGGGTGTGAAATTCGCTGTCGACGTCGATCCGCAGTAGGCAAGCACCCCGAGCCCCGCAAAAATGTTGAGGCCTCAGCGTGAATCTTCAATTAACATGCGTTTATGAGCGAATCGCCTCACGACGGCCCCGCCAGCGAGGCCCACGCACGCGAAGAGGAAACGCTCGAGCAGGCCGGTCTCTCGGCCGACGAGCTTAAAGCCCGCCGTAAGGCGCTGGCGCACGTGCGCCAATGGGGCGACCCCGTGCTGCGCAGCGAAACCCGCCCGGTCGAAATCTTCGACGAGGAGCTACGAGCCGAGGCCACCCGCATGATCGAGCTGATGGATGAAGCGCTCGGCATCGGCCTGGCCGCGCCACAGGTCGGCAAGTCGGTCAGTTTGCTGGTCTATCGGGTTGGCGACGCGCGTCCGATCGTGCTCGCCAATCCCGAGATCGAATACAGCTCCGACGACGCCGAAACGGCCCAAGAGGGCTGCCTCAGCTTGGCCAACGTACAGGTAGACGTAGACCGCCCCGTGCACGTTCGTGTCGTCGGCAAAGACGTCACCGGCGAAACGATCAAGATCGAAGCCTCGGGGCTCGAAGCTCGCGTGATCCAGCACGAGATGGATCATCTCGACGGCGTGCTGATCATCGACCGAGCCAGCAAGGATCAGCGCCGCGAGGCGCTGCGCGCGCTGCGCGAGGCGGAGTCGCGCTCCGGCTACGCGGCCTAGGTCGCTGCCGTCCGAACTCGCGCGGCGTAGTCTCTGCTGCGAATTGCGCACCGTCTACCTGGGAACATCCGACTTCGCCGCCACCGTGCTGCGACGGCTCGCCGACTCGCCGCATCGCCCGGTGCTGGTGGTCTCGCGACCAGCGCGGCCTAAAGGCCGCGGCCGCACGATGCAGGATCCGCCGGTCGCCGAGCTGGCTCACGAGCTGGGCATAGAGGTCTTTCAGCCCGACGACGTCAACGCCCCGGAGTCGGTCGAGCGAATCAGCGAGGCCGGGGCCGAGGTCTTCGTTGTGTGTGCCTTCGGCGCGATCGTCAAGGAGCCGCTGCTGTCGATGGTGCCGAACTTCAACGTGCATCCCTCACTGCTGCCGCGCTGGCGTGGCGCCGCGCCGGTCGAGCGGGCGATCGCCGCCGGCGACTCCCAGACCGGAGTTTCGATCATGCAACTCGTCGAGGAACTCGACGCCGGCCCGTTCTGCTCCCAGCAGCCCGTGCCGGTCGGCCCCGAGGACAGCTACGGCTCGCTTGCGCCGGAGTTGGCGCGGCTGGGCGGCGAGTTGCTCGTGTCTGCCCTAGACGGCCACGCCGCCGGTTCCCTGAAATGGACCGACCAGGCCGACGCTGGCGGGGAGGAGGCCGTCACCTACGCCGAGAAAATCACCCGTGAGGACCGGTTGCTCGTTCCATCTTCGACACCGGCTCGCGAGCTCGACCTGATGATCCGCGCACTCACACCCCACATCGGAGCGTTCTTCGAAACCCGCGACGGCGACCTGCTGCGCGTCGAGCGCGCGCGCGTCGTCGATGACGCCGTGACTCCCGGCATAGCCACGGAGCGCGATAGCCGTTTGGTCGTGGGCACGTCCGAGGGATCGCTGGAGCTGCTGGAGGTCAAGCCTTCCGGTGGCAAGTCGATGAGCGCCGATGCCTTCCTGCGCGGCTACAAGCAGCCGGAGCTCGCCCGATGAGCGCCGGGCAGGTCGATCCGCCGGCTCGCGGCAGCTCATTTGAGATCGGCATCGAGTGCCCGCACTGCCACGAGCCGTGGCTGCGCCCGTCGAACCTGCCGGGCCGCTACCGATGCGTGAACTGCCTGCACCGCTACGAGCTGCTCTCGGCCTGCCCCGACTGCGGCTCGCACGCAACGATCGCCCGCATGAGCCACACGTCCGATCTGCAGTGTTCGAGCTGCGGAGCGTGGATGCTGACCGAGATTTAGTTGCCGCCGGCGAGACCTGTCAACCAGCTGGCCGCCCGTCCTGGTGCGCATCTAGGCTTGCGCTCATGAGCTACGCCGACCGCGCCCGCGAACTGTTTTCCACGACGCAGATCCTGCCGTCGATTCTGTCGGCCGACTTCGCGCGTCTTGGTGAGCAGGTCGCAACGGTGATGGACGCCGGCGCGCGTGTGATCCACATCGACGTGATGGATGGCGCGTTCGTGCCGCCGATCACGATCGGGCCGCTGGTTGTGGAGGCGATCGCCGATCAGGTTCACGAAGCCGGCGGCGTGCTCGACGTACATCTGATGATCGAGAACCCCGATCGGCAGATCGACGCCTTTGCGAAGGCCGGCGCTGACGCGATCACCTTTCACATCGAGGCCGCCCCGCACGCGCACCGCGTCATCGGCCAGATTCGCGAGGCTGGTCTACTGGCCGGGATCGTGCTCAACCCCGGAACAGCAGTCGATGCGATCGCCGCGGTGGCGCCCCAGGTAGACCTGGCGCTCTGCATGAGCGTCAACCCAGGCTGGGGCGGACAGAAGTTCATCCCCGAGTCGGTGGAAAAGCTGAAGCGCATTCGCGAGCTGCTTCCAGAAGGCGCGGCGCTCGAGGTCGACGGTGGCGTCGATGAGCGCACAGCGCCGCTCGTAGCCGGTGCCGGCGCCAGCTTGCTGGTCGCCGGTTCGGCGATCTTCGGCAAGCCCGACCCGGCAGCGGCCTTCAAGGCAATCGCGGCCGCCGCAGGCGCCTAATCGCTGCTCTCGCCGCCGTCATAGTCCGCTAGCGAGATCGCGCCGACCCAGATCAAGACGCCGATCACGATCAGCGCGGCCATGCCCGCGAGCTCGATCCAGACCGCCGGTCGCCAGTCGAACGCCGCCAGCAGCGTGGCTCCGAGCGCCAGCACGGCGATCACGCTCCAGATCGCCGCCGCGACCCGCCGGTTCAGGCGCCAGGCGGGGATGTGTCTTCCTCCTGGTCTGGGCTAGCTGTAAGACCCAACACCGCTGTTCCTCTCCCAGCGCCTGAAGGCGGGCGTCTTGCGACCGAGCGATCGAGGTGGTCTCTCGCA
>JACRKX010000070.1 GCA_016219715.1 Actinomycetota bacterium
TCGCGGTGTTGCCGCTACCGACGATCGAGGAGGTCGGGCACTGGTCGTAGTAGTAGTCGCCGAAGGCCGAGGTGTCGGGCGCCAGTGCTGCGCCGGTCGTCGCCTGGGCGATGCGGATCGCGGCGGCGTTTGCGCCTGTCGACGAGAACTCGATCGTCAGGCCGGTGTTTTGGCCGGCGACGGGGTTCGAGACGGTCTGGTTGTATGTCGGAGCGAACGTCTTGCGGTACACCGTGACCGAGGCAGTGCCGACGTTTCCTACGGCGTCGGTGCAGGACACCGTGATCGTGTTCGCGCCGACCGTGAGCGGCACGGAAGAACCGTTGGCCGGCGTACAGGTGGCGCCGGAGGGCTGGCTGTAGTTCACGGTCGTGCTCGCCGCCAGCGTCTGGGAGTTGTTGACGGGTGAAGTGATCGCGAAGACCGGCGGGCCCGAATGCACTTCGAACGTGCGGCAGTCGGGAGCGCTCTGCCCGCTGCCGTTGGTGTAGTAGGCGGTCACGCAAAACGTGTGCGGTGCGTCGGACAGCGGCGGCGTGGTGTACTGGCCGCCGTAGGTCAGGTTGGCCGGGCACTCGACCGGAGCACCGCCGTCGATCGTGCAGCGGAAGCCGATCACCTGCTGGATGACCTGAACGCACACCTGGCCCGGAGGGCAGTACGGCTGCTGCCAAACCTGCTGGTTCGACTGGTACGTGAAGGTCGGGGTGCTGTCGTTCGTGACGCCGCCGTTGGGCGGACCGTCGGTGATGGCGACGGTGAGCGCGGGTGCGCTGATCGTGATCGTCAGCGACGCTGTGGATACATTGCCGGACGGGTCCGAGCAATTCACCGTGATCGTGTTGGCTCCCGGCGTGAGCGCGATCACCGTTCCGCTGGGAGGCGTGCAGGTCACCGAACCTGAGTTGTCGCTGGCCGTGTAGGTCAACAGACACGAGTAGCTGCCGACGAGCGTGCAATTGAGTCCGCCGATCGTCGGTGCAATGTTGTCGATCCTGATCACCGTGACTGAATCGGAGCCGGTGTTGCCCGCCGAGTCGGCACAGCTGACTGCGATCGTGTTGGAGCCGATGTTCAGCGCGACCGACGCGTTGTTGGCCGGACTACAGGTGGGCGTGCCACCCGAGTCGTCCGTTGCCGTGTAGGTCAGCGTCACGCTGCTCGCGGCCGTGCTCGAGCCGTCGGCGGGTGATGTGATGTTGACGACCGGCGGCGTGGTGTCGCTGCCGGCGCAGTCGATCGCGTCGCTGTCGGAGTCGGTGACCGCTGAACCGGTCGCCGACGGGATCATCGTGCCGACGGAGTCGAGCGAGCCATCGCACACGTTGTCTGCCGCCGAAGCAATCTTGAAGATCTTGCCGTTGAGCGGGTAGCCGTTGTCCGACACTCGGTCGGGAGCGTCGAAGGTCAACGACAGTGTCGAGTCACCGAAGTTCGGAAGTTGCGAAGTCGTCATCTGAACCGTGTAATCGCACGGCGCCGCGTTCGGGTCACATCCCGGATCGAATTGAGTGACATCGCCGAAGACGACCAGCGAAAGTCCGTTGCTTCCCACCGGCTTGATGCCGAAGTGCGGGATAGCCGACTTCTCGATCAGATAGATCTCGCCGAGCATCGGAGCGCCCAACTGCGAGCTCGTAAATGACGCCGTGCCGACGAGCGCCTGTGGCGGGCAAGCTGTCGCATCGAAGGTCGCGGACGCGCCGGTGCCGCTGAGTGACTCAGTAGGGCACATGTCGACTGCTGCGTCGCCGATCGCCGCTGTGTCCAGTGGCAGTGCTGCGCCGGTCTTCGCTTGAGCCCTGCTGATGGCGCTCGCGTTCGCGCCAGTCGACGAAAACTCGATCGTAAGGCCCGTATTCTCGCCGGCCACTGGGTTCGAGACGGTCTGGTTGTATGTCGGAGAGAACGTCTTGCGGTTCACCGTGACTGAATCCGAACCGGAGTTGCCCATCGAGTCGGTGCAGGTCACAGCGATCGTGTTCGCGCCGAGCGCGAGCGCGACGCTGGAGCCGCTCGTCGTGTCGCAGCTCGGCGTAGTACCGGAGTCGTCGGTCGCTGTGAAGTGCAGCGTGATTGAGGACGCGGTAGTCGAAGAACCGTCGGCCGGCGATGTGATGTTCACCACCGGCGGGGTCACGTCGCACGCGCCGTTGTCGCTCCACTGGTTGGTCTGCGAGACGCTCGCCCCGCTCCAACCGTGGATGGTCGAGCTGACGGTGTGCATGCCGCAGGCGGTCGGGTTCTTGACCAGCGCCGCGGAGAAGTTGATGGTCGCGCTGCTCCACGGAGCCTGCGGCATGTTCGAGGCGATCGTGCGCACGAGGTCCGCGCTTCCGTCGCCGTCGATGTCAGGCGTGAAGGCTTGGCCCTTGAGGGCCGCCTTGACGCCGTTTGATCCACGCAGCACGTAGCCGAAGAGGATGCCGTTGTTGCGGTTGATCAGGTAGACGTCGCCGGTCATCGTCGGCGGCAGGAACGGCACGGCTGCGCTGACGGTGCCGATCTTCGAGCCGGCTGGGCAGCTATCGGCGTTAACCTGCGCTTCTGTGCAGGTCGCGGGGATCGCGGCGATTGCGGGGAAGTCGAGGTTCGTGCCCTCGGGCAGGTCGACTTGGATCGCGGCGACGTGCGAGTTCTGGATGGGGGCGTCGGCCGTCGGGGTGGTGAAGGTCGCGCTGACTGCGGTCGAGGCGCCGGGCGCGGGGTTTGCCGGCACGACGTTTGCCGTCGCGCTGAAGGGGACGTTTTCGCAGCCGCTGGGGGTGAAGCTGCTGTTTCGCGTCACGACGACGTTCTTGTAGGAGGTGATCGTCGCGCGGGTGTTGGCCGCGGTGCAGCGGGTGGGGTTGAAGGCGAAGTAGGGGCCGGTCTTCGACGTGTTGGCCCGGGCATTGATGTCGACGGTGATGTCGTTGATGGTGATGTTCTTCGTCGAACCGCCGGTGGTGACCATCGTCCGCGGGATGTTGTCGACGACGAGCGTCAGGCCGTAGTCGGCGTCGGTGCCGCTGCGAACCGTGACCACGCCGGTCACCTCGGTCTTCAAGTAGATCTTGCGGTAGCCCGAGGGGCGCAGGATGAAGCCGACGGTTACGGCGCTGCCGGCCGTGGCCGGCGTCAGGATGTAAACCGAGCCGGCCGCGGAGGCGGTCGTGCTCCAGAGCCACGACCGCTCGCGCCACTTCACCGACATCGAGCCGATGTAGCTCGTGGAGGGGCACTTGTCGGAGCTGAACTGCGAGGTCGTGCACTTCGGATTCGCGGCCTCGGGGTTGGCAAGCAGCCCCGCCGGGAAGTCGATCGTGACCTTCTTGAGGTCGTCGCCGTCGGTGCGGTCGGCGAGCGGAGCGTCGGGGTCGACGTGGTAGTGGGTGTTCGGATGCCCGCCGGCCTGGGTGGTGGAAGGTGTGAGTGTGAAGTCGGTGATCGCGAAGGACGCGTCGGCCCGGTTGGCTGTGGTTGCCAACAGGACGAGCGCCGAACAGAACGCGATGGCGAAAGCGAGAAACGCCGCGCGGTTCACGCGCAGACAGGTACCGGAAACAGACATCTTCAACCCCCCGTGGTTGACGCGGCGTCCAGCCGAGATAACGATTAAGTCACGTCCATCCTTGGGTGACCAATGAGGGGTACTGTACCCGATGAACCAAAAAAATTCAAGACAATATTCCCTGCGGCGGCGGACCGGGCACGAACCCGCCGCCGCAGGAAGCGGTTCTTAGCTCGGCTATACGCGCGTAACCGTGACCACCGCGGTCGACGAGCCAAAGGCGTTGGTGCAGGTCAGCGAAATGGTGTTCGCGCCGAGAGCAAGCGGAATATCGGTTCCGATCGGGATTGCGACACGGGTGCCGTCGAACAGGCACGTCGTGCCGGCCGGGACCGTCGAAGCGCCGTTTACGACGAAGGTGACGCTTATCGAGCTGGCGCTCGTCACCGTGCCGTTGGCGGGCGAGGTGATGACAAGCGTGGGCGGAGGATTCCAGTTCACGGTAACCGACGATGAACCCGCGCCGAAGGCGTTCGTGCAGACGACCGTGATCGTTGTGAATCCGACGCCGATAGCGACTGTGTTGCTCGTCGCGCTGGTCGACGCCACGCCGTTGACCGTGCAAGTCGTGCCCGCGGGAATCGACGCCACGCCGTTGACCGTGTAAGAGACGTTTATCGACGCGTTTGCCGAACTGGAGCTGTTGGCAGGCGACACGATCGCGACCGTCGGTGCCACATCGCGGTAGACCGTGATAGTCGCCGTCGGGGCCGTGCCGAAGGCGTTGGTGCACATAACCGTAATCGCGTTGGCACCTGCAACCAGCGGTACCGAGTTGGTGGCCGGAGTCGACGAACTCACCCCGTTCACGGTGCAGACGACGCCTGACGGAAGAGTCGAAGATCCGTTGACCGTGTACGCCACGTTGATCGATGCCGCCGTGGTGTGGGTGCCGTTCGCCGGCGACACGATCGTCGGCATTGGCCAGCCCTCCCCGCGGTTCACGGTGATGGATTTGGAGCCCGTGCCGAACGAGTTGGAGCAGGCGACGGTGATTGAGTTGGTGCCGAGAACGAGAGCCACGGGATTGACCGACGCGCTCGTCGTGGGCGTTCCGTTGATCGCGCAAGTGGTGCCCGCCGGAATCGCGGACGAGCCGTTGACGGTGAAGGCGACGTTGATCGAGCTCGCCGTGGTGGTCGAATTGTTCGCCGGCGAGGTGATCGTCACTGCGGGCACACCCCCCGGATTGACCATCACGACTGACGGTTCGGACACGCCGAACGCGTTCGTGCACGAGACGAAGATGGTGGTCGAGCCGGAGCCGAGGGTGACGGTGTTCGTAGTGGTGCTGACCGACGCGACGCCGTTCACCGTGCAGGTCGTACCGGCCGGAATCGTCGTGCCGCCGTTGACCGTGTACGTGACGTTCACGGTAGGCCCGGAGATCTGCGAACCCGTTGTCGGTGAAGTGATCTGCACCACCGGGACGGCTCCGCGATTGACGTTGACGGTCTTCGAATCCGATCCGAACGAGTTCGAACAGGTCACGGAGATGGAATTCGATCCGATCACGAGCGCGACTGGGTTGGTCGTCGCGCTCGTCGAAGCGGACCCGCCGACCGTGCAGGTCGTACCGGCGGGAATCGTTGTCGCCCCGTCGACTGTGTAGGCGACGTTTATGGAGCCGGCGACGGTGTTCGTGTTGTTGGCCGGCGCGGTGATCGACACCGTGGGAACGGCAAACTCGATGAAGATCGTGAGGCTTGCCGAGCCCGCGTTTCCGGCCAGGTCGTAGCACGTGATCGTGATCGCGTTGGAACCGGGTTGGAGCGCGATCACCGACCCGCTCGGCGGCGAGCAGGTGGGCGCCAGTCCGGAATTGTCGGTCGCCGAGTACGTCAGCGTGCAGCTGGCGCTGTTCGGCAGATTCAGAGCGCATTGCGGATTGACGATCACCGGCGCGGTGTTGTCTCGGAAGACATCGACGCCTCGATACGTCGAGTTTCCGGCGGCGTCTTGGCAGGAAACGCTGATCACGTTCCAGCCGGCGGTGACGTGGACCGTCGATCCAGACGGGATCGTGCAGCTCGGCGCCACACCCGAGTCGTCAGTCGCCGTATAGATCAGCGCGACGGCCGGCGCGGCGGTGTGCGTGTCGTCCACTGGCGCGGTGATCGTCACTTCCGGCGGGGTGACGTCGATGACCGGGCAACTCAGCGTGCCCCACGACGAGCTGCGGGTCGCAACGGCGCCGCTCCAGCCGGCTATGCGTGTTGTGACCGACGGATTCGACGGGCACGATGTGGGATTCTTGATCAGCGCCGATGTGAACTCGATCGTCGCGCTGCTCCATGGGACCTGCGGCATGTTGCCGGCCGTGGCGCGCACGCGGTCGGCCACACCGTCGCCGTCGATGTCGACGGCCGCCACCTGGCCCTTGAGCATCGCCTTCACGCCGTTGGCTCCGCGCAGCACGTAGCCGTAGACGATCGAGCTGCTGCGGACCATCAGGTAGACGTCGCCGGTCTTCGCCGGCGGAAGGAAGGGCACGTTCGCGCTGACGTTCCCGATCTTCGATCCCGGCGGACATGCGTCGAGGTTCAGTTCGGCGTCGCTACAAAGCTCGGGGATGGCGCCGATCGCCGGAAAGTCGAGTCCGGTTCCGAGCGGCAGATCGACTTGGATCGACTGCACGTGCGAGTTCTGAATCGTCGCGTCAGCGGTCGGAACCGTGAACGTTGCCGAGACGCCGGTTGACTGACCAGCGACGAGGCTGACCGGCGTGACCGACGCCGTTGGGTTGAACGGCACGCTGCCGCAGCCCGTGGGCAGGAACGCGCTGTTCTTGACGACCGTGACGCCGCCGTATGACGTGATTGTCGCGCGGGAGTTGGCGTTGGTGCAGCGTGTGGGGTTGAATGTGAAGTACTTGCCGTTCTGGGAAGTGCCGGTGCGCGCGTTGATGTCGGCGGCGATGTCGGAGACGGTGATGTTCTTGACGGAGCCGCTGGTGGAGGTGATCGTGCGCGGGATGTTGTCGATCGTGATCGTCAGGCCGTAGTCGGCGTCGACGCCGGATCGAACCGTGACCACGCCGGTGACCTCGGTCTTCAGAAAGACCTTGCGCCAGCCGGTCGGCGGCCGTATGACGAATCCAACCGTCGCCGCGCTACCCGGCGAGGTTGCGGAGAGGACGTACACCGATCCGGGTGCGGCCTTGATCACGCCGCCGGCCTCGCGCCATTTGACGACCATCGAGCCGATGTAGGAGCCGGCCGGACAGGTGTCGCCGTTGAATTGAGCGTCTGTGCACTTGGGACTTGCCGCCTCGGGGTTGCCGAGCAGTCCGGCGGCGTAATCGATGACGATCTTCTTCAGGTCGTCGCCGCCGGTCGAGTCGGCGTTCGCCGCGTCCGGATCGACGTGGTAGTGAAGCTTCGGATGACCGCCGGCCTGCTTGGTCGACGGTGTGACCTTGAAGTCGAGAACGTTGTAAGCAGCCGATGCGCCTGAAGCGGCGATCAGCAGTGCCGCGCAGATCGCCACCAACGAGATCGAGATGGACAAAGCGTTGCGGCGCGAGCGCGAAGCGCGCGCGGCTGACATTTCACGAAACGACATAGGAACTCCCCCACAGAGCTTCGGCGTCCAGCCATATAAATGCTTGGCCCGCTTGTTCCGTTCAGCGGGTTGCAATGTTGGGGTACGTTATCGAGTCACGATTCGGTTGTCAACTCAAGGTTGGGCTGAGCGTCGAGCTGGTTGAGCTCTTGCGTGTGAGCGGCCGGTTGGCGCGGCCGTAGAAATCGTTAAAGCGGAATGTTCCCGTGCTTACGCCGCGGCCGCGCGACCTTCTTGTTCTGCAGCATCTCGAGCGCGCGGATCAACTTCGGTCGCGTCTCGTGCGGCACGATCACGTCGTCGATGTAGCCACGCTCGGCGGCGCTGTAGGGGTTGGCGAAGCGTGCCTTGTAGTCATCCATAAGTTTCTGGCGGCGCTCTTCGGGCGTGGGGCTGGACGCGATGTCCTTGCGGTAGATGATGTTGACCGCCCCTTCGGGGCCCATCACGGCGACTTCGGCCGTGGGCCAGGCGAAGTTGAAGTCGATGCCGAGGTGCTTCGAGCCCATGACGTCGTAGGCGCCGCCGTAGGCCTTGCGCGTGATCACGGTGATCTTCGGCACGGTGGCCTCGGTGATCGCGTAGAGCAGCTTGGCGCCGTGGCGGATGATGCCGCCCCACTCCTGCGCCGTGCCGGGCAGGAAGCCGGGCACGTCGGTGAAGGTGATGATCGGGATGTTGAACGCGTCGCAGGTGCGCACGAAGCGGGCGCCCTTGGCGGAGGCGTCGATGTCGAGCACGCCGGCCATCTGGTTGGGCTGGTTGCCCATGATGCCGACGGGGATGCCGTTGAGGTGACTGAAGCCGACGATGATGTTCTTCGCCCAGTGCTCGTGCACCTCAAAGAAGTCCTCGTCGTCGACGATGCGCTTGACGACCTCGCGCATGTCGTAGGGCTTGTTCGGGTTGTCGGGGACGATCGTGTCGAGCGACAGGTCCATGCGCTCGGGGTCGTCGGCCGACTGCACGCGCGGCGGCAGTTCGAGGTTGTTCTGCGGCAGGAAGCCCATCAGGTAGCGGACGTCTTCGAGGCACTCCTCTTCGGAGTTCGAAGCGAAGTGCGCAACGCCCGACTTGGTGTTGTGCGTCATCGCGCCGCCGAGGTCTTCGAAGGTCGGCTCCTCGCCGGTGACGGTCTTGATCACGTCGGGGCCGGTGATGAACATGTGGCTGGTCTCTTTGACCATGAAGATGAAATCGGTCATCGCCGGCGAGTAGACGGCGCCGCCGGCGCACGGGCCCATGATCACGCTGATCTGCGGGATCACGCCGCTGCTCTGGACGTTGCGGGCGAAGACGTCGCCGTAGCTGGCCAGCGAGACCACGCCTTCCTGAATGCGCGCTCCGCCAGAGTCGTTGATGCCGATCACGGGGCAGCCGATGCGCTCGGCCAGGTCCATGATCTTGCACATCTTCTCGCTCATGACCTCGCCGAGCGAGCCGCCGAAGACGGTGAAGTCCTGACTGAAGACGCAGACCGGGCGGCCGTCGATCAGTCCGTGGCCGGTGACCACGGCGTCGCCCCACGGACGGTTCTTCTCCATCGAGAAGTCGTAGGTGCGGTGGCGCACGAAGGTGTCGACCTCCTGGAAGCTGCCGGGATCGAGCAGCTTGTGCACGCGCTCGCGTGCGGTCAGCTTGCCCTTGGCGTGCTGCTTCTCGGTGGCGGCCTCGTCGTGGTGGGCCGCGGCGCGCAGCTCTTCGAGCTGCTCGACCTTCTCTTCGTATGTCTCAGGGACCTTTTGGCGCATTAGTCACAGAAAGGCCGGCGTCGTGCCGGCCGGTGCAGAATGATATGCGGTCGCGATCGGATGGTTACACCGCGGGCGTGGGTATCTTGCGCGCCATGGATCTGGTCGCACGGGCAAAGCGGATTGCCGACTCGCAGTGGTTTGACTTCTTGACGATCGGCGTGATCCTCGGAAATGCGGTGGTACTGGGTCTGGAGACGTTCGAGGAGTTCGATCGGCGGAATCACGATGAGCTCAACCGGTTGAACGAGCTCGCCTTCACGTACTACGTCATCGAGCTGGCGATCCGCATTACCGCCTACGGCCGTCGCACGGTCGACTTTTTCAAGAGTGGCTGGAACCAGTTTGACTTCTGGATCGTTGCCGTCGGCTTCATTCCGGGCCTTCGCGAGAACGCGACGATCATCCGAATGGTGCGGTTGTTGCGAGTCACGCGACTACTGCGGCTACTGAAGGACCTTCGCATCGTGGTAGCGGCCGTCGGGCGTTCGATCCCGGGTGTGTCGAGCCTCGCGCTTGCATCGCTGATGCTGGTCTACGTCTACGCGATGGTTGGCTGGGTGATCTTCGCCGAAGATGATCCGGCGCACTTCGGAAACATCGGCGAGGCGATGCTGACGATGTTCCAGGTGCTGACGCTCGAGAACTTGCCCGACTTCATCGAGACCGGTCGCGCCGCCAGCGACTGGGCGATCCCGTTTTACGTCAGTTACGCGCTGCTGGCTTCATTCCTTGTCTTCAACCTGTTCATTGGCATCGTCCTTAACTCGATGGAAGAGGCGCGCGCCGCAGAGCTGCGTCGAGCCGAGGCCGAGATGCGCGATGACATCGAGAGTGCCGACGATGCGACCGCCGCGCGCCTGGCGTTACGCGAGCGCGTCCATCGCGTACGCAACGAACTCGACGCGATCGACAGCGACCTCGACGCGCTGCAGCGGGCCAGCGACTGAGTGACTAGGGCTACGCGCGGGGGCGCGAGGAGCCGGGAAGCGGCTAGCGGGGATGGGCGGAATGCGGGAACCCCCGGTCGGCCGCAAAGCTTGTGCGATTTGTCATTCCTCCTTTGCCCTCAGGGAAAGGGAGGAATGACGATTCGCACAATGATCTCCGCAAACTGCGGGAAACGATGATCAGGCGTGGGTGAAGGGGCGCTTGTGTGCCGACCCAAGGTGATCCAGCACGCTAGTCAGCAACGCTTCGTAGTCGACCGGCGCACCCGTCTGATCGGGTTCGGATACGACAACCGGTTCAGGTTCGACGGCGCTCTCAGGCTCGGACTTTACAGTCGGATCAGATTCGGACTCCGCGGCCGTCTCGACCATCGGTTCGGCCTGGGCGGTCTGTTCGGGTTCAGGCTCGGCCTCGACGACGGGTTCGGGCGAGACTTCTTCCATCTGCACCGAAACGGCTTCGGGCACGGCCTCTTCGGCGGCCACGGCGTCTCGAGAGCGGGAAAAGAGTCGTTTCCAGAATCCGAGCCGCTCCGGCTCCGCTGTCGACGACGGTTCGGCGACGACCTCGCGCTCCGGTTCAGTGTCGGCCACCGGTTCGGACTGCGGTCCCGTCTCGCCGCCCTCAGCCACCGACGCCGAGTCGTTTTCGACGACAGGCTCGACCGTGGCCGTTGCCACCGGCTCGCGCTCGACTATCGACTCGACGCTGGTCGCCGGCCCGGCCTTCACCTGAGGTCCAGCTCCGTCGGCAGGCCCACCATCGACCGGACCCCCTGGCGCCGGCGCCTTAGCCGGCGCTTCGACCTCGACACCTGTCGCCTCGGCCGCGACACCTGTCGCCTCGGCCGCCTCTGCCGTCAACTTCACCCGCGTGCCCCAGCCGCTCGCCGCGATCTCGATCGTGCCGCTGGCTCGCTCGCCGCGCCAGCGGATTTCGCTCTCGGGCTTGGTAGCGACGATCTCGATCGTGCCGTCGCCGAGCAGTTCGGCCAGGCGCTCGACGCGTTCTAGCTCCGACCACACCTCGGGCGGCGATTTGACCAGCGTTCGTGAGACCTCGTAAGCGGGCATCAACGGGACTCTTCAACGGTCCGAGGACGAACCCTTTTTCCTCGCAAGCTTGCGTTCAGTCACACAAGCTTGCGAGCGGCTAGAACGGCTTCGCCTCCATCAGGAAGACGATCGTGAGCGTCATCAAGCTCATAGGTGACGAAAATCGCCAAGCTGAAAACGACGATGAACAGCGCGATTGAAACGGTCAGCCAGCCCTCGTCGCCCTTGATGTGGTCGCTGGCGGCGATCGCCCAGAGCCCGGTCAGGAACACCAGCGCCGCACCCGGGAAGACGAGCACCCGCTGGATCTTCTCTATGGCAGCCAGCGCGAACGGCGCGTGCTGCGGCTGAGCCTTCGCCATCGGTCCGATGATCGGATACGTGAACGTCACGCCGAGCAGTGCCACGACGAAGATCACATGGAAGGCGACGAGCACCGAGTATCCGGTCAGCGCAAGAATCACGCGCGCATCATGCCACAAGATCCGGCAGATTTTCAACCCCGGCCACGATCGCATCGCGCACGAGTTGCCACTGCGAGTCGCTGACGCCCGGCAGCCGCCCGCCCGCGACTATGAAGAAGCAGCCTCCGCCGCGCGCGTCGATCAGCCGCAGGCGCATTACGTCGGCGCTGCCGAGTTCATCGACGACTTCGACGTCGACGCCGCGCGAGTCCTCGGCTCATCGTCGTCGTGGACCTCGGTCAGCCACTCGGGGAAGACCTCGACCCAGCGCGTCACGTCGCTCACGAGCGGCCAGACCGCGTCGGCGCCAGCCGGCACGAAGCCTGTTGCGAAAACGAGATTGTCGGGTGCCTCGGCCATTGTGAGGAAAGGCGTGCCGGGCGACGCCGAGCGGCAGTCGCCCGTCGTGAGCCTGGGACGGCTAGAGCGTCTCCTTGTACTCGCCCCACTCTTCGCGCAGCGCGCCGCAGACCTCGCCGATCGAGCATCCGACCTTCAGCGCGTCACGCATCGGGAAGAGCATGTTCACGTCGGTCTTGGCGGCGTCTTTCAACGCCTGCAGCTTGGCGGCGACCTCGGCCTGGTCGCGCGCGGCTTTGAATGCCTTCAGACGCGCGACCTGGTCGTGCTCGCTCTGCGGGTCGACGCGGAGCAGATCGACGTCGGTCGACTCGTTCTCGTCGACGAACTTGTTGACTCCGACCACGATGTCCTGGCCGATTTCGTAGCGCTTGTGGTAGCCGAAGGCGCTCTCTTCGACCTCTTTCTTGATGAATTCGAGCGCTTGCACCGAACCGCCGAGTTCGTCGACCTTGTCGATCAGCATGCGGGCGCGGTCTTCGATTTCGGCGGTCAGCGCCTCGATGAAGTAGCTGCCGGCGAACGGGTCGACGGTGTCTGCGGCGCCACTCTCGTAGGCGACGATCTGCTGCGTGCGCAGCGCGATCTTGGCGGCGCGCTCGGTGGGCAACGCCAGCGCTTCGTCGAAGCCGTTGGTGTGCAGCGACTGGGTGCCGCCGCTGACGGCCGCGAAGGCCTGCAGCGCCACGCGCACGACGTTGTTCATCGGCTGCTGTGCCGTCAGCGTGACTCCGCCGGTCTGGGTGTGGAAGCGCAGCATCATCGACTTCGGGTCTTTCGCCCCGAAACGGTCGCGCATGACTTCGGCCCAGATCTTGCGGGCGGCGCGGAACTTCGCGACCTCCTGGAAGACGTTGTTGTGGCCGTTGAAGAAAAAGGCCAGGCGCGGCGCGAACTCGTCGACGTCGAGACCGGCTTCGACGGCGCTCTGAACGTAGGCGATGCCGTTGGCGATCGTGAAGCCGACTTCTTGCACAGCGCTACAGCCCTTCTCGCGCATGTGGTAGCCGCTGATGCTGATCGTGTTCCACTTCGGAACGCGCTGCTTGCAGTAGTCGAAGACGTCGGTCGTCAGGCGCATCGACTGCTCGGCCGGATAGATGAAGTTGCCGCGGCCGATGTACTCCTTGAGAATGTCGTTCTGCACCGTGCCACGTAGGGCCGTGCTGTCGACGCCCTGCTCCTCGGCGACCAATTCGTAGAGCAACAACAGTACGCCGGCAGGGGCGTTGATCGTCATCGAGGTGCTGACCTTGTCGAGCGGGATCTGGTCGAAGCAGGTGCGCATGTCGTCGATCGTGTCGATCGCGACGCCGGTGCGGCCGACCTCGCCCTCGCAGAGCGGGTCGTCGCTGTCGCGGCCCAGCTGGGTGGGCAGGTCGAAGGCCATCGATAGGCCGGTCGAGCCGTGTTCGATCAGGAAGCGGTAGCGCTCGTTGGTCTCGGTGGCGCTGGCGTAGCCGGCGTACTGGCGCATCGTCCAGTGGCGCGAGCGGTACATCTCGGCGTGGACGCCGCGCGTGAAGGGGTACTGGCCGGGCTCGCCGAGGCGTTCATCGAGGTCGAGGCTTTCGATGTCGGCGGGGCCATAAACGATCTGCTGCTCGATGCCGCTGTCGGTGAAGCGGCGCTCGTCGTCGGGGCCGACGATCGGCGCGATGGTGGGCTTGTTCTCAGTTGTGGACATGCCCCTGATCGTAGAAGCAATGCAAAGGCCCGGCGGGCGCCGGGCCTTTGCTCACGTGCTTGAGGCGATCGCGGAATTCGATACCCGCGCCTCTGACTGCGCGGCTCAGCCGTCAGGAAACGCCGAGCTTCTTTCCGTCGAGCTGGAAGAGGCATGCGTCTCCGTCGCCGAACGGGCCGTTGCCCGTCGGCGGAACACCGCGTTTGGCGGCGTTCGCCACCTGACCGGTGAGACCGGTGCCGTCAGGGCCGATCAGAGTGAACAGCCCCGTTCCGCCGGACAGAATCATCGGCGAGGTGCTGTTTGCGCCGGCCGTCATCGGCGTGTTGACGAATCGACTCATTTCGACCGTCGAGGAGCTCATCCACGGCGAGCCGTAGTACATCGGTCCGCCTCCCGTGCCCAGCAGCGTGCCATCGCTGTCGGTGCCCGCGAAGACGATCGCGTAAAGCGACGTTCCGACCAAGAAGCACTTGCCGTAGATCTGCACATGGCCATTGCCGGCGAGCACGACCGGCGTCGCCGCGATGCGGGCGGTGTCGAAATCGGCGTCGCTGGCGCTCGAGCTGACGCGCTTGAGTACGGGTGGGATGTCGCTGGTGACGCTGCTTGCCGAATCGGCGCTTGCCGCGTTGGGTACTTGGGCGAGCGAGCTCTCGTTGATGTCACTGCCGCCCAGGGTGTTGCTCTTGACCTTCGAGCCGGTGATGGCGTTTCTCTTGATCTTGGCGTTGGTGACCGCGTTCTTCTTGATCTGCTTGCTGCCGACGGAGTTCTTCGGCAACGTGGCGGCGGCCCAGCTGACGCCGCCGAGGGCAATGAAGAGGGCGAGCATCGAGACGATGTTCGCGAAAGTGAGATGGCGCCTCATGGTGAGTGCGAAATCCTTTCGGAAGAGGAGCGTTATGGAAATAGCCCGTGCATGATGCCATGCCGGTTGGGAGAGATCGGGCGTTTTTGCCGCGGGGCTAGTCGTTCGGGCCTTCGCGCTTGGCGTTGCTGCCCGGCGCGCTGACGCTGTTTTCACAGTCGAGCGGTGCGGCTGAGGGTGTGGTGACGATCGCAGGAGCGCGGCCGCCCTTGAAGGTGAAGACACGGTACGCCGCACGATCGCCACCTGCTTCGATGCGGCCGGCGTAGCGCGGCGCAAGCGCGTGGTCGGCTTGCTGGCGGGCAGTTTCTGGAACGTAGGTCACGACCGCGACCTCGGTGTCGTAGTTGCTGCGTGTGCGGTTGATCGCGAAGCATCCGCGATCGGTGTTCTTGGTGGCCGAGATCACGCTGGTGGCGTCGACATCGATCAGGATGTCGGCTCCGTTGGTGCTGAGGTATGACCGCGCCGCGTCTTCGACGCTGCCGGCCCACACGTTCTTGTAGACATAGGGGCCGGCGAGCAGCACGGCCGCCGGAAGAATCATCAGGGCCCACCAGCCACTACCCATCGCTCGCGCGGCGATCACGACGACCCAGCCCATCGCGATCGAGAGCAGACCGGGGATCAGCGGGCCGGGCCCGGCCGTGGCCGTCGGGTCGCCGCTCATGCTGCTGGTGAAAGCGATGATTCCGGTGATGACGATGCAGAACGCCGTCCAGGCGAATCCGTAGGTCAGCACGTTGCGGTCGCGCCGGACGTGCTCGAACTCGTCCTCGACTTCGCGGCGCTGCGGCGCCTGGCGACGTGGTTGCTGCGCCGGCTCTTCGGGCCGCGTGGCCGCTCGTTCAGACGGCGCCTGCTTCTGACGTGCCGGGGCGAGCTTCGGCGCCTTCGATACCGGCGCGAGGCGAGGTTCGCCGGTTGTGGCCTGTGGCACTGCATCGCCGGGCCCCGGACCGGCCTGGTCCGGCATCTCCATCGCTCGGAAATCGAAGCTCGAGCCGGGCTGCTGCTGTGCCGGCTCGGGCGGCGGGTGCGGCCGTTGCTGGGCGGGTGCAGGCGCCGCCGCCTGTTGCGGCTGCTGGGCTGGAGCGGCGGGTGGCGCGGGCGGGGGTGACGCGGGCGGGTGCGACGCGGCCTGCGGCTGCGCCCGCGGGGCTTCCGGCTGCGATGGCGGTGGCAGTGGTTGCCCCGCGGGCGGCGCCTGATCGGGCGCGGTCGCCGCGGACTGTGCGGTGGGCTCGTCACTCGAAGGATCGAGATCGAGGCCCAGTCGCGCACGCTGGGCTGGTGTCAGTTCGCCGCTCGAGTTGCGCGGCAGGTCGAAGTGCTTGGGCTGGTCGTCTTCGGGCTCGGGATCGTCGGCCGGCAGCGGCAGGGCCGATACGGGCAGCGGGGCGGGGCCACCACTCTTACCGGCGGCGGCGTTGGGTGAGACCATCGAAGCGGTCATCTGCGCCCAGTTGCTCGCCAGCTGTTCACGCGCGTCATCCGCGCTTGAAGATCGTTTCTTTGGGTTTTCCGCCATCTGACTTGCTTGTCTGCCCGGGTATTCAGTTTTCGGACGCTCTCCCTATAAGGTTGTGTCGAGCATGTCAACTTGCTTAATCACAGGCGGCGCGGGATTCCTCGGTTCGCACCTTTGCGAAGCGCTTCTGGTGCGTGGAAATCGCGTGCTTTGCGTTGACAACCTCGAGACGGGATCGCTCGAAAACATCTCCCACATTCGTGATGAGAATTTCGTCTACCTCAATATCGATATAACCCAGCCCTTCTACATCGACGAAAAAGTCGATTTCGTTTACCACCTGGCATCTCCGGCAAGTCCGATCGACTATCTGAGGCTGCCGCTGCACACCCTGAAAGTCGGCGCCTACGGCACTCACAACGCTCTGGGACTGGCCAAATTCAAACGTGCACGCTTCCTGATCGCCAGCACCAGCGAGGTATACGGCGATCCCGAAATCCACCCTCAGCCCGAGAGTTACTGGGGCAACGTCAACCCGATCGGCCCGCGCGGCGTGTACGACGAGGCCAAGCGCTATGCCGAGGCACTGACTATGGCCTACCGCCGCCAGCAGGGTGTCGACACCGCGATCGTCCGCATCTTCAACACCTACGGTCCGCGCATGCGCCCGCATGACGGCCGCGCGGTGCCGACATTCTTGCGGCAGGCATTGCAGGACCAGCCGGTCACCGTCTTCGGCGACGGCTCGCAGACACGGTCGTTCTGTTACGTCGACGATCTGATCGCCGGCATCATCGCGCTCGCCGAGAGCGACTACGGCGATCCCGTCAACATCGGCAATCCGAACGAGATGTCGCTGCTCGAAATGGCACGCACGATCATCGAGGTCACCGAGTCGCGCAGCGAGATCGTCTTCGAGCCGCTGCCGGTCGACGACCCGAAGGTTCGCCAGCCCGACATCACGCTTGCCAAGCAGGTGCTCGGTTGGGAGCCGAAGATCGATCTCTACGAGGGCCTGAAGAAGACGCTCGAACTCTCGGGCGTCGAGCGGCTCGCCCGCTAGTACGCGTAGCGCTCTTTAGTAAGCGCCGCGGCGAGCGAAAACGGCTGGGATCGTGCGCAGCATGATCACGACGTCCTGGAAGATCGACCAGCGTTCGATGTAGAGGAAGTCGAGGCGCACGAGGTCGTCGAACTCGAGCTCGCTGCGGCCGGAGACCTGCCACAGGCCGGTCAAACCGGGCAGCACTAGGTAGCGCTTCTTGTGCCAATCCTCGAGCCGCTCGTAGTCGCGCTGGGGCAGTGGCCGCGGCCCGACCAGGCTCATCTGGCCGAGCAGAACGTTGAAGAGTTGTGGCAGTTCGTCGAGCGACCACTTGCGCAGAAAGCCGCCGACAGGAGTGAGCCGCGGATCGCGGCGGATCTTGAACAGCGCGCCATCGGCCTCATTGAGCTTTTCGAGTTCTTCCTGCAGGGCGTCGGCGTTCTCTTGCATCGTGCGGAACTTGAGGCAGTCGAACGATTCGCCGCCGAGACCCGGTCGCGGCGAGCGGAATAGAACGGGGCCGCTGCTGGTGAGCTTCACGGCCAGTGCGATCAGCAGAAGCAGCGGCGAGAGCACCAGCAGGGTGAAGGCCGAGACGACGATGTCGAAGACGCGCTTGAGCACGAAGTCGGTGCCTTCGAAGACCGGCGGCTTGAGCTCGAACAGCGGCAGGCTCTCGCCGGCGACGAACTCGGTGTGCTCGCCGAAGAGGATGTCCATCGTGCTCGGCGCGACGCGCAGGCTGACCCCGCCGCGATGGCAGCGGTCAACCAGATCGACGGCCAGGTCGGCCGGAAAGTACGGGTCGGCGATGATCACCTCGTCGATCTCGTCGAAGTGGTCCTCGATCGAGTCGAGCCTGCCGAGGTTGCGCAGCCCGTTCTCGGGTCGCGGCTCGAGCGAGATGAAGCCGATCGGTTCGACGCGCGAGCTGGGCCCCTTGCCGAGCGCCGCGGCGACGTCGTCGATCTGGTCGTTGGAGCCGACGATCGCGGCGCGGCGGACATGACCGAAGGCGCGTTCGACGCGTTCGGCGAGCCGGTCGTAGGCGAAGCGTGCGCTGATGATCAGCGCCGAGGCGGCGATGAACGTCGAGTAGAAGATGTAGTAGCTGTTGAAGCGCTCGCCTTCGATCAGCGCGAAGGCGAGTGTGACCAGCGTGACCTTGAAGAGCGAGCCGAGGATGCTGGCCGAACCGGGACGCAGGTAGTGCGGGCGGTACAGGCCGTCGCGCAGGAACAGCAGCAGCATCACTAGCGCCGCGAACGGCAGCACCTCGATCGCATAGTCCGAGGCTGCCTGCAACTTCAGCTCGCCGTCGAGCACCTGTTGCTTGACCACCAGTGCGATCATCAGCGCCGCGTAGAGCAGTACGAGGTCGAGTGCCGCGAGCACCAGGCCGTTGGCTAGCCGCTGGATCTGCGAGCGGTTGAACATGACCGCCACCAGTGGAGGGCGCTTGGCACGCAGGTCGCGCGCGTTGACGCGTTCCACGAACTCGCCGCTGCCAGGCAGCGCGCCGGGCACATCGAGCGGGGTTTCGAGTGATCTCTGGTTCATCGGGCTTGGGGATGGTGGCCGCGAGAGCGGCTGGGCGCGCGACGAGCCGAATCGAAGGCGCCGCACCTCCATAAAACTACCGACAGGCCGGAAAAGTTGTGGAGTGCGGTCGAATTTGCCGGCTGGGGACCGGCGACGACTCTCGCTTCCAGATACCGTACCGGGCGGGTTCGCCGAGACAGCGGCGGAGTTCCGATTTTCATCGATGAGCAGCGATTTCGACGACTCGATCTGGGAGATCGTGCCCGAAGCAGGGCGCGAGCCAGAGGCCTGGCTGGCGGAGCTGGCGGTGAGTTTCGCCGACGGAGCCGAGGCCGTGCTCGACCTCGGGTGTGGCGATGGGCTCTACATGCAGGCGCTCGGAGCGGCCGGGGCGCGGGTGTACGGGGCCGATCGTTCCGCGGTCGCGCTGGCGCGGGCCACTGCCCGTGTTCCGGCGGCCGTGCTGCACGAAGTCGACTCCGACGAGCGCCTGCCGTTGCCCGACAACTGCGTCGAGCGGGTGTGGTGCTGCGACACGATCGAACACGTCGTCGACACGCAGACAGTGCTCAGCGAGACGCGGCGCGTGCTCGTGCCCGGCGGCGAGCTGCTGGTCGTGACGCCCGATCACCCGCGCCGTCTGCGAATGCGGCTCGCATTGCGTGGCTGGGAAGAGCACTTCGACCCATTCTCGCCGCATCTGCGCTTCTACACCGCCAGGTCGTTGAGCGGCGCGCTGGTTGACTGCGGCTTCGACGCACCGGCGGTCGAACGCCGGGGCGAGGTGCTCGTGGCGCGAGCGCGCCGGCCCTAAGAGCGCTTAAGGCAGCGGCGGCCAGACGGCGGCTACGGAATGGCGGCCGCGCGCGCCTCGCGTTTGAGCTTGGCGATCTTTCGCTTCAGCTCACGCCGCTCGCGCTCGAGTGCTTCGCGGAGTAGCTCCTGCTTGAGGCGTTCCTTCGCGAGCGTCAGCATCAAGTTGCCGCGCTCGTTGTTGGGACTGAGGTAGAGCAGCGGGCCGAGCGCCTCGATCGCGCCACGCGGATCGTCGCTCTCGTTGAGGCGGAAGTCCGCCAGCCGGATCCAAGTCTCGGGGTTGGCCGGCTGAACCACCGCGATCCGGGTGAGCACCGCGTCGGCGGCCTTTGGCTGATGGAGCTCTTTGTGCGCGGCGGCGATCAGGTAGTACGGCCGATCGGAGGTGGGATCGAGATCGTGGGCGTCTTGCCCGGATTCGAGCGCGGCCTGTGCGCGGCCAGAGGCCAGTAGGCCGTATCCGTCGTCGACCTTGCGGGTGGCTCGGGCAGGCTGGTAGACGGCGTAGGCCGTCGCAAGCCCGATCAGCAGGATCCCGGTTGCGCTCAGCAGCGCCGCGCGGCGGCCGGTGGCCGGCGCCGCTGGCGGCGCGGCCTCTACGGCCGGCCGGCCGGCGAGGCGCGTGCCACTGCCGAAGATCCAGCCGGCCGATACCAGACCGAACGCCGCGACGCCGGGCATGTACCAAGTCCAGTCAACCGCCGAGTGCACGCCGAACGCGAAGGCCGTAAGTGCCAGCGACCAGTCGGCCAGCCGGGCGTCGCTGCTGCCTTCGAGCCAGCGCGTCGGAGCAGCGCGGCGCGCCCCCGCGGCGCGCGCCATCGCGACGAACCAGGCGATCGTCAGCGCCGCGATTGCCAGCAGTCCCCAGATGCCGAGATCGGCCACGGTCTGCGGCACGAAACCGTGGGCGTGGCGCACCTGGACGGTGTCCTTGCGGTAGGGCAGCCGCGCCGCGGTGTAGCTGTCGGCACCAGTGCCGTGCAGCCGGTTGTCGCCCCAGATCTTGAAGGCGTCTCCCCAGTAACGGGCGCGCAGCGAGCTGGTCTGGGTGAGGCGGCCGGGCTCGTTGGCTGGAGCCGACTGGTCTGGGTCGAACATATCGCTGACCGAGCTCGTGATCTTGCCGAAGCCCTCGTCGCTGGTTACGCCGACGGCGCCTGCCAGCAGCACCGGGCTGATCGCCAGCGCAATCAGCAGCACGCGGCCGATCGCGAAACGCCGGGCGGGCGTTAGCGGGTTCGTGCGACGCCGGCGCTCGATCGCAAGACCGACCGCGGCGAGAACCGCGATCATCAGCAGCAGGATCACACCGAAGACGAGGCCGGTGCTCTTTCGCTCCGCCATTTCGACTGCATCCTGCGAAAGCGCCGGCCGGCTGTATGCCCACGCGGTGACGATCACGCCGACGCCGCCGGCGACGGCGAGCCAGCCGGCCGACCGAAGGCGCCGCGGCGCGATCAGTAGCCAGAGGCCGATCGCGAGCACTGCGGCGAGCAGCGATCCTCTTGATTGGCTGAGAAAGAGTGCGACCGTGAAGACACCGCCAGCTGGATACGAGAGCGCCACTGGCCACTCGCCGAGCCCGCGCGCCGTGCCAAGCCACAGCGAGCCGATGATTCCGAACACCGCTACGGCGCCCACCGCGTTCCAGTACTCGAACGGCATACGCAGCCGCGCGAACGCATCGGACTCGGGAAACCACGTCGGCATGATGCGGCTGAACAGCGAATAGAGACAGATCGTTAGCGCCGCGATCATTACCCCGGCCGCGAACTCGCGCGAACGGTTGGGCAGCAGCTGGGCGGCCAGCGCGCCGGCCGCGATCACCGTGACGTAGGCGATCGTGCGCGTGGCGTCGAAGTAGCTGGCCCCCGGCAGGATCGACCAGCCTACGGAAAGCGCCGTCAACGCCGCGAACAGCGCGACCAGCAGCAGCGCCGCGCTGCCGCAGAACGGTCGCGGGAGGATTCCGGTCCAGGCGGCGCGAGCGAACGCGGCGGTGACCAGCAAGATGACCAGCGTCAGCACCGAGCCGGTGCTGGCGACGTCGATCGCGCCGCCGGTCGAGAAGGCGAGACCGGCGAGCAGGATCGCGGTGACGGCCACGACCGCTGCCGCGCCGCGGTCGATGCGCGCCGCGATCACGTCAGGGGGTGTCGTCGGTGGAGCGGGAACCGGGCAGGAACTTCTTCATGTCCGGCATCTTCGCGCGGCGGGCGGCGAGATCTCCGAGGAACAGCAGCAGCAGTCCGATCAAGGCGATCACCATTGCCGCCGGAGTGCCCGGCGAGCGCTGCTCGGGTGTGGTGGCGGCCGTTAGCGATTCGTTGCTGTCGCCGTTGTTCTTGGCGTTGTCGTGCTTGTCGACGTTGTTGAGCAGCTCTTGCCGGATCAGGTCGCTGCAGCCGTAGTACTGGTCGACATCGGCGGGCATGTTGCGCAACGCGTCGCGCAACTCGGACGCCGAGTAGCGGCCATCGATCGAGTTGTCGGCGGTGCAGTCGCTGATCACGCTGGCCGAAGCGAGCTGAGGCGCGAGCGCAAGCATCGTCATCGCCGCCAGCGCCGTGCCGAGAAATGTCTTTGAACGCCGGGCCATCGAGACGCCGCAACCTACCAAAATCACCACCTCCGAGAACGGGGGCCGCCAGTGGCGGCCTGACGCGGCTATCAACCCTCGCAACTACGTAAAGTTGCGTACCCGGCGGGTCGCTAGCCGAAACGGCTCACCCATATTAAGACGGCTGGCGGCCGCAGAAGTTCCGCTGCCGGGTGCGGGTCGCTTTACGATGCGGCACGGAATGGATCGGGACAGCCAAGAGCCATCGCTTTCCGCGCGTCGCGTAGTTGTGCTGCACAATCGCTACCGCACGGCCGGCGGTGAAGAGCGCTACGTCGATCAACTGGTCGAACTGCTTGGCCGTCGCGCGGGGCACGTGTCGCTGGTTCAGCACGACAGCGCGACTACCGGCCGGATGGCTGCGGCCGCGGCGCTCGCGCGTGGCGGCTCGCAGGCCGAGGCGGTGGCCTCAGCGGTGCGCGAAGCGCGCGCCGACGTCGTTCACGCGCACAACATCCACCCCGTCTACGGCTGGAGGTCGCTGGCCGCGGCCCGCGAGGCTGGGGCGAAAGTGGTTTTGCACCTGCACAACTACCGCCTCTTCTGCGCGATCGGTGTGGTCTTTCGCGACGGCCACGACTGCGTTGAGTGTGCGCCACGAAACACCGGTGCCGGGCTGCGTCACAACTGCCGCGGCAATCGCGCCGAAGCCGTGGCCTACGCCGCGGGCATCGGTCGCTGGCAGCGGCGGCTGATCGAGAACGTCGATCTCTTCGTGTCGCCCACTCGGCAGCTTGCCGACGACCTGCGCGAACTGGGTTTCGAGCTGCCGATCGAGGTGTTGCCGACGTGGCTGCCCGAGGGCGACTTTGCCGATCGCTCGCGCTGCGGCGAAGGCGGTTACGGGCTGATGGCTGGCAGGCTGACCGAGGAGAAGGGAGTGTTCGTGGCCGTCGAAGCGGCAGCGCGGGCCGGTGTGCCACTGAAGATCGCCGGAGAGGGACCGGCGCTTCAGGCCGCCCGTGAGCTGGCCGCCGAGCGAGCGGCGCCGGTTGAGTTCACCGGTCGCCTCGGCGGACAGGCGATCGTCGCCGCCAGGCTCGGCGCGGCCTACGCGCTTCTGCCTTCGACCTGGAGGGAGGTGCTGCCATTCGCCGCGCTCGAAGCGCAGGCCGGTGGCCTGCCATTGATCGTCAGCGATCGCGGCGGACTGCCCGAGCTGACCGATGAGGCGCTGGTATTCGCGTCGGGCGACGCGGCGCAGCTGGCCGAGCGCATGCGGCTGATGCACGAGGACCCGGCGCTGCGCGCTCGTGCCGGGGAGCGGGCGCTGGCTCGTGCTCGCGAGCTGTTTGCCGAGCAGACGTATGCGGCCGGCCTCGCCCGTGTCTACGACCGGGTGCTGTTGTGAGTCTCTGGCCGCGGCTCGGCGGTTAGCGCTTCAGCCACTGCGCGATGATCGCGCCGATTTCGTCGCCGGCGTCTTCCTGAAGGAAGTGGCCGGCGTTCTCGATCCAGCGTGGGCCCTCCGAGCCGGAGGCCGCGGCGAACGCCTCGCCGAGCTTCGTCGGCAGCACCGGGTCTTTGTCGGCCCACAGCACGAGCTTCGGCCATTTCGCGGCGGCGAGGTCGGCCCGCACGCGCCGGCCGGTGCGGGCGTCGGGCGTAGTCTCTTCGCGCGGGATCATCGGCGGGAAGGCGCGCGCGCCGGCCTTTGACTGTGGCTCCGGAAACGGCGCTTCGTACGCGGCGAAGACGTCGTCAGGCATCTCGCGCGCCACGGCGCCTTTCACCAGGAAGCCGATCGGCAGGTCCTCTGTGCGCTCAACGTAGGCGGCAAACTGCTGCCAGTTGTCGCTCATCTTGAACGTGCCGGTGAAGACCCCGGTGTCCATCGCGATCGTGCTCGCCACGCGATCGGGCGCCTCGGTTGCTGCCCGCAGTCCAATGGGTCCGCCCCAGTCGTGTACGACGAAGTTGATCCCATGCAAGTCGAGCGACGCGATCAGGTCGTGCAGTGCCGCTGTGTGACGGTCGTACGTGTACCAGCCGAAATCGGTCGGCTTGTCGGAGCGGCCGAAGCCGGGCATGTCCTGCGCGATACAGCGAAAGCCCGCGTCGACCAGTGGCGGGATGACTTTGCGCCAGAGGTAGCTCCACGTCGGCTCGCCGTGGCAGAGCAACACGACCGGACCGTCGCCGCCGGTGTCGTAGTGCGCCAGGCGCAGGCCTTCCCACTCGCGGTAGTTCGGTTCGAGGCTCCAGCCGGGCAGGTTGGCGAAGGGTTCGTCAGGAGTGCGGAAGAAGTCGAGGGCCACGAGCCGCAATCTACAGGCAGCCGAGCCGGAACGCTGCGACGGACCTTCGCCCCTACCCGGCATGGTGAAGAACTGGTAGGTTTCTGACTTCAGCAAATCCGGCGCGATCGGCACGCGCGCGAAATCCCTGGGGAGGGTTTTCAGCTATGCGTATTCGCGCGTTCTTCCGATCGTCGCTGCTTGTGTCGTTTTCGTGTGCTTTGCTGGTCGCGGTCGCATTCGTCGCACCGGCCGCCGCCGCTCCGCACACTCTCGATTTCGACAACGATCCCGCGGCGGCCACGATCACGCCGGGCTTCAAGTCTTATTCCAGCGGATCGACGACGGTGACTGACCGCATCTTTCGCGACGGGCTCGGCCGCGAGGTGGCCTTCAGCGGCTGGAACGTCTCCGGCGAGGTCAAGCACGTCGAGTCGGGCTTCAAGCCGTTTCATTCGCTGGCTCATGCCGACGAGGCATTTGACACGATGGGCGAGCAGGCCGGGTCGAACATCGTCCGCTTCACGCTCGCCTGGGAGGGCGTCAACCCCAGCCCCGGCGTGATCGACTACGCCTACCTCGACGCGATCAGCGCGCAGATCAAATCGGCGATCCGCAACCGCATGTACGTGCTGGTCGACTATCACCAGGACAACTACTCGCGCTACATGTTCCGGCCGGACTCCTGGTACACGGGCGCCGCAAACGATTTCTGGCACAACCGCAAGATCAACGGAAAGTACGTTCAGACCGAGTTCCTCTGGCAACTCGAGGTCGCGCTCAAGCACATCAAGTCAAAGCTCAGCGCGGCCGAATGGTCCTACGTGGTCGGAGTGGATCCCTGGAACGAACCGTTCGACGGGGGCTTCGACTTGTTCCAGTCTGCCGCGCAGTGGGAGCGGACCTACCTCTGGCCGTTTCACAAGCGCGTGCGTGCCCGTGCCGACGCCGCCGGCTGGAACACCAAGCCGGTGTTCGCCGAGCTGCTTGTCTTCTGGAACAGCCTGCTCGGAACGATCGCGCCGGCGACCGGCGGATTCAACATCAACGAAACGCCCGGTCAGCGCTACGTCTTCAACTCGCATCTCTACGACCAGGCGCGTATGGGTATCTCCTCGACGCCGATCAACAACGGAACGTACTTCGGCAACGTCGATCAGGTCCGCGATGTCTCGCGCCGCTGGCAGTCGCCGCCGTTTATCAGCGAATTCGGCGCGCCGCTTGGCGGTAGCGGCGCCAAGGATGAGGAGCGGTCGCGCAACGCCGTTCACCAGGCGATGGAGATCGGTGACCGGATGCACGCCAAGGACCGCTACGCCGATGCCTATACGCCACTGGTCTCGGGCACTGAATGGCATTGGGACTACTACTGGAACCGTCACCATGAGTACTTCAACTTCGGCACCAACCTGCTGAGCGCCGGCGACGCCTGGAACGGAGAGAACTTCTCGGCGATCGGTTACGAGCCGGCCTTCAAGTTCAATCTCGATTCGCGCAACGTGCAGCGCATCTACCCGCGCCGCACGCAGGGAGACGTGATGAGCTTCCACTACGCCAACCGCGCGACCGACAACGCCGGCCAGGCGATGAACTGGAGTGTGCTGCGGCCGCGGGGCGCGGGAACCGAATACATGCGGGGTAACGAGTTCGCGCTGCATGTCTGGCGCGGACGCGCGGGTGACGCGCCGACCGAGCTCTTCGTGCCCAATGCCTATGTCCCCGGCGATCTTGCCGTAATCACCGAAAAGCAGACGCTAGGCGCGACGGCCATCACAGCTTCTCCCAGCGGAGCGGCCAACGAGGTCATGCTGACGCGCGATCTCGGCCGCCGTAGTCCCGCCGCGGCGGGCAATCGATTGCTGGTCTGGGACGACGCCGACGCCGGCGAGAGCGCGACCACTTGGCACTACGCGCTTGTATTCAAGAAGAACGGATCAACCTGGACGCCCGCGCAACTGGCGACGCTGCAGTCGCAGCTCAACGACACGATCCAGACGCGCATGCAGAGTCCGATCTACCTGACCGGAGCGATGACAGCCAGCGGCTATCCGGGGGAATCCGCTCCTTAGCGGCGAGCCCGGAGGCCTAGAACAGCTGATTCTCACCGGCGAAGATCTCGCTCACCGAATCATCGGTAAAGATCCGCCGGATCGAGTCGGTGAGGATGTCAGCGACTGTGAGCACCTTGATCTTGTCGGGCGCGCCGTCGCGCAGGGGCAGCGTGTCGGTGATGATGATCTGCTCGAGTGGTGAGGCTTCCAGGTTCTCGAACGCTTTGCCGCTGAAGACTCCGTGCGTGGCACAGGCCATTACGCGGCTGGCGCCTTCGTTGGCAACCGTCTCGGCCGCCGCGCACAGTGTGCCGGCGGTGTCGATCATGTCGTCGACGAGGATCGCGGTCTTGCCCTTGACGTCGCCGATCACATAGCCGATCTCGGCGACCTGGTGGGCCGGGCGGTCCTTGTTGAGGATCGCCAATTCGGCGCCGATCTTGCTCGCGAACTTCTTGGCCAGCTTCACGCGGCCGGCGTCGGGGCTCACCACCACGCACTCGCCCGGCACGTGTTGGTCGATCATGTACTGCGAGAGGATCGGCATTGCGGTCATGTGGTCGACGGGCTTGCTGAAGAAGCCCTGCACCTGGCCGGCGTGGAGGTCCATCGTGAGCACGCGGTCGACGCCGGCGGCTTCGAGCATCTTGGCCACTAGTCGCGCCGTGATCGGCTCGCGCGGGGCGGACTTCTTGTCTTGGCGGGAGTAGCCGTACCACGGGGTCACGGCGATCACGCGGTGTGCCGACGCGCCTACGGCTGCGTCGATCATCACCATCAGCTCCATCAGCGCGTCGTTGGCGTTTACGCCGGCCGACTCGTTGCCGCAGGTCGACTGCACGATGAAGACGTCTGCGCCACGCATCGATTCTTCGTAGCGGGCGTAGACCTCGCCGTTGCTGAAGGTCTTCAGGATCGCCGGCGAGAGGCCCACGCCGAGCCGTTCGCTGATGCGTCCGGCCAGCTCCTGGCTGGCGCGACCGCTGACGACCATCAGGCGCTTCTCGTCGCTCTGGTGCAGCGAAGTGGCCCGCGCTGCCTGCGCGGCCGCTTCGGACTGCTCGGTCGTTTCGATCATGGTCGGCTCCATTTACGGCTTCCGTTTCGCGTAGTCCTCGATGACCTTCTGGCGGGATCGCGCCACCGCCAAGGCGTCAGCGGGGACGTCCTTGGTGATCACGCTGCCAGCTCCAGTGTAGGCGCCGTCGCCGATGGTGACAGGAGCTACGAAGGTGGTGTCCACGCCGCTGCGAACGCCCTCGCCGATCGTGGTGCGGTGCTTGTTTCGCCCGTCGTAGTTGGCGGTGATCGTGGCGGCGCCGAGATTGGTTCCGGCGCCGACGTCGGCGTCGCCGATGTAGGAGAGGTGCGGCACCTTCGCGCCGGGGCCGATGTTCGAATTCTTGATCTCGACGAAGGTGCCGGCCTTCGACCCTTCAGCCAGCCGTGCCCCTGGGCGAAGGTAGGCGAACGGGCCGACGCTGGCGCCGGGTCCGACCTCGGCCTCGGTCAGGTACGAGTGCATGACGCGGGCGTCGACGCCGATGGTCGAGTCGACCACGGTGCTCTGCGGACCGATCACCGCGCGCTCGCCGATCACGGTGCGGCCACGCAGGTAGCTGCCGGGTTCGATCACGGCGTCCGCGGCGATCTTCACGGTCGACTCGATCCAGGTGCTGGCTGGATCGATGACGGTCACGCCGGTGAGCTGGTGGTCCCCGATGATCCGCTTGTTCATGGCCATCGTGACGGCCGCCAGGTCGACGCGGCTGTTGACGCCGAGCATCTGGTCGGGCGAGTCGAGTTCGAAGGCCACGACGGTCTCGCCCTGCTCGCGCAGGATCGGCAACACATCTGGCAGGTAGTACTCGCCCTGGGCGTTGTGAGCCTTAACGTGCTCGAGCGCCTCGAACAGCTTGACCCGGTCGAAGGCGTAGATGCCGGCGTTGACCTCGTCGATCGCAAGCTCGGCGTCGCTGGCGTCGCCGGCTGTCTTGGTCTCGACGACGCGCTCGACGCTGCCGTCGGCGCTGCGCAGGATCCGGCCGTATCCGGAGGGGTCGTCGAGCCGTGCTGTCGCCACGACCATTGCAGCGCCGCTCTCGTTTTGGCGTGCCGCGAGATTGGTGATGAACTCGCCGTCGATCAGCGGCACGTCGCCGCTGAGCACGATCACCTGGCCGGCGTCGCCGACTGCCGTGGCGGCGGCCTTGACGGCGTCGCCGGTACCGAGCGCCTCGTGCTGCACCGCAACCTCGACGCCGTCGGGCAGCAGGTCGTCGAGCCGATCGTCGGGGTTGGTGACGACCACGACGCGCTCGGCGCCCGCGGCCTGCGACCAGAGCACCGGGTAGAGGATCATCGGCAACCCGCAGACGGGGTGGCGCACCTTCGGCGTAGACGACTTCATCCGCGTGCCCTTGCCCGCGGCCATGATGATCACTGCTCCGACCGAACTCACGGGGTGATCCTACTTTCGCGCCGCGCGCGGGTGCCTGGCCAACCCGCAAGTTGCGGGGAAAGTCTGTAGACAGGGCTCATACAAACGCCAAAAAGGAGCACCCGTGAACGACGCCGCCATCGACCTCGACTTCAGTGATCTGACAGCCACCTTCATCAACTGCACCCTCAAGCGCTCACCCGAGCGCTCGAACACTCAGGGGCTGGTCGACATCAGCGCGGCGATCATGCGCAAGCATTACGTGCAGGTCAACGAGATCCGCTCGATCGACCACGACATCGCCAGCGGCGTCTGGCCCGACATGCGTGAGCACGGCTGGGAGCACGACGACTGGCCGACGCTCTGGCCGGCGGTTTTCGCATCCGACATCCTCGTGCTGGCCGGGCCGATCTGGCTGGGTGACAACTCCAGCGAGATGAAGAAGGTGATCGAGCGCCTATATGCCCACAGCGGTGAGCGCAACGATAATGGGCAGTGGGCCTACTACGGCCGCGTCGGCGGCTGCCTGATCACCGGCAACGAAGACGGGATAAAGCACTGCGCCCAGAACGTTCTCTACTCGCTGCAACACATCGGCTACGTGATCCCGCCGCAGGCCGATGCCGGCTGGATCGGCGAGGCCGGTCCGGGACCGTCGTATCTCGACGAGGGCTCGGGCGGACCCGAGAACGACTTCACCAACCGGAACACGACGTTCATGACGTGGAACCTGATGCACACAGCCCGAATGCTCAAACAGGCCGGTGGCATACCCGCTCACGGCAACCAGGCCGCCGAGTGGGAGGCCGGCGCGCGCTTCGACTTCGAGAACCCCGAGTACCGCTGAGGCACGGCTTCAGGCGTGTCGCAGCTCGCGTGTCTCGCGTGAGTGAGTTTTGACTTCGTGGAGACGGTCGTCGGCCGCGGCGATCAACTCGTCGACATCGTCGCCTGGCTGCCACACCGTCCAGCCGACGCTGGCGTCGGGGTTGACGTCGGCGACGACCGCGAAGCGAGCCATGCGGATCGCCAGCGCGATGCGTTCGGCGGCGATCTCGGCCTGGTCGGCGTTGGCGCCGGTCATCACAATGGCGAACTCGTCGCCGCCACGGCGCGCCGGCATGTCGGCGTGACGGCAAACCGATTCGATCGCGTCGGCCACGGCCACGAGCGTTTTGTCTCCGACCCAGTGGCTGTGCTGGTCGTTGACCGATTTGAAGTCATCGAGATCGAGCATCAGCAGCGCGAGGTCTTCGCCGGTCCGCTCACAGCGGGCGACTTCGAAGTCGAGCCGGTCGCGCAGGCGGCGCATGTTCGGCAGGCCGGTCAGCGCGTCGGTGCGGGCGAGCTGCGCCTTTTCTTCGGCGGCTTCGACGGTGCGATGGCGCACGATCGAGAGCACGAGCACGGTCAGTGCCACGGTGCTGCCGGCGACGGTCACGCGGACCTCGGCATATGGGAAGCCGGCGTCGAACAGGAAGACCGCGTAGAGCACGCCGCTGCCGAACACGTACCACACGGCGCGCGAAAACGGCAGTAGCGCCGTCAGTCCGATCACCGAGTAGAGAAAGAGGTCGGCGAGTGTCGGCGAGCCATCGCCCACGGCCAGGCAGGCGGCGGAAATCAGCGCGAGTGCAGACGTTCCGACGGCGTGCTTGACCCAGCGCGGCCGCCGTGGCAGGGATCGGACCCACAGGACGAACGGCACGAACAGCCCAAGCCACGCCGCAACGACCGACGCGCCGAGCAGCGGTCGCTCGATCTCGAATTCGCCCAGCGCGATCGCGGTGCCGGCCAGCAGGAAGCTTGCGCCGACGAGCCAGATCGTCACCCGCACGATGATCCTGACGACGTCGCGCATCGGGTCGTCGGTGAGGATGCCGGTCTCGACCAGCGTGGAGCCGGTGTCGCGTTCGGCCCGGCTGATCAGCGGCGTCGGCGACTGCGGCGCGTGGCCGCGGCGTTCGGGCGCGAGCGTCTTGGCGTCGTGCAGCGCCGCGTCGGCACGGGCGACCAGTTCGTCGCGTGTCTCGCCCGGCTCATGGTTGACGAAGCCGGCGCTTGCGAATGGAGTCAGGCTTGGGCAGACTTCGCGGCGCGCGCGCTCGATGCGCTTGCGGGCCATCTCGATCATCGTCTCGGGATCGCGGTGTGGCGAGGCCGGCAGTATCACGGCGAACTCGTCGCCGCCGCGCCGCACGAGCAGGTCGCTCGGCGCGAGCTGCGAGGCGATTGCTTCGGCGCTGACGATCAGCACTTCGTCCCCCGTCGAGTGGTTGTGGCTGTCGTTGACCTGCTTGAAGTTGTCGAGGTCGAACATCGCCAGTGCGAAGCCGGGGCCGCCGCGTTCGGCGCGGGCGATCTCATCGGCGAGGCGCTCATCGAACTTGCGCATGTTGTACGCCCCGGTCAGCGGGTCGCGCTCGGAGATCTCGTGGTTCCATCGCACTGTGTCTGCGAGTGCCGAACGAAGCTGGCTGGCCGCCACTGCGCTGGCGGCGGCGATGAACGCCAGAATCGCTCCGCGCAACATCGCGTTGTCGGCCTCGACACGGCTCGACATGTAGAGAATCGCTGCGACGCCGGCGATCGCCAGGGGCAACACCTTGCGCGTCGGCAGGTAGAAGGCGGCGCCTACCGGCGCAAGCAGGTACAGCGTCAGGAACGGGGCGATCATGCCGGGTGTCATCAGGTTCGACACGAACGTTCCGCAGAGCACGAATGTCAGTGCCAGCTGGTAGATCCAGTCGTCGGAGCGGAAGCCGGTTCGCCGGCCGACGACAACGATCAGCGGTGCCAGCGCCAGGCCGCCGATACATAGCGACAGCGTCACCCAGTTGCGGAGTTCCTCGCCGCCCGGCATGAAGGCGAAGATGATCGGGCCCGACGCGACGGTGATCGCGAACAATGCGAGCAGCCAGTAGTGAACGCGGTTGGGCACGCCGACCGAGTCGGTGCGCTCGTCGTCGCGCGTTGCGAGAAAGCGCGAGAAAGTGTTGGCAGCAGCCTGCTGTCCCCTCATCTCCCTGGATATCGGTCCGGCGATTGTGAGAAGTCCGGCGAGGGCGGTGCATATCGAACGAACGTCCATGGCCTGCCCGGCAAGCCAAAAACTGGCCAGAGAGCCAAAAAGCCGCTAGGAACGGCGGTGTGCCCCTTCAATGGCGGGATCGCGCTGCAAGCCCTGCCCACAATTGACGATATGTAGGGCATGCCCGGGACCGAGTCTGTCCAGACGTCAGAATCCGACATTCGGATCGAGCCGGAACTCGACGTCGAGCACGACGAGTCTGCCGGCGACGATGAAGTGAGCCAGCGCTTTGCCGAGATCGGCTTGACGCCGCGCACTGGCTGGTACGCGTCGATCGCGCTGTACCTGGTCGGATCCCTGCCGGCAATCGCACTGCCGCTGATCGCGCCGGACTCTTTTCCGCGGTCGCTGATCTGGCTTGGTCTAGCTGCCTTTGCGATGGTGCCGATCTCGATCGTTGGGCTGAAGCGCTTTCCGAATTCCGTACGCGCCACCCACTTCCGGCTTGGAGTCGGCTTGGCGATCCAGGTGCTCGGCGCCGTGATCCTCGGAGACGCCGTGCAGGCCTTCGTGATGCTTCCGCTGACGACGGTGCTGCCGCCGGCGATCTACTTCGGGGTGCGGGAGGGAACGATCTACACGATGTTCGCCGCCGTCATGGTCGCGGTGTTCTTAACGATGATCGCGGAACCGTGGGCGTGGGCGATGGCCGTTTGCAGCACAACGGCGATCGTGACGCTTTCGATCTCGATGATGATCGCCCAGGCGCGAACCCGCCGCATAGCTCGCGAGCACCGAACGCTCGCCTACACCGATCCGCTTACCGGCGTTGCGAACACACGCGCGCTCCACCAGCGACTCGCGATCGAGACACGGACGGCCGTAGCGGGGGGACCGGCCGCCGCGCTCTTCGCGATCGACTTAGACAACTTCAAGTCCGTCAACGATGAGCTCGGCTATGAGGCCGGTGACCGGCTGTTGGTGGCCACGGCGGAAGCGCTTGAACGCGAGTCTTCCGACGGCGACCTCGTTGCTCGCCGCGGCGGCGATGAGTTCTCTGTCGTCGTCGGCGATGCCGGAGCCCGCGATCTCGATGGCCTGAAGAAAGCCTTTGCGACCGCGATCATCGAGGCGCGCCGCTGGGTATGCCCCGGCGTCACGCCGACCGCCAGCGTCGACCACGTGTTACTGGCGGCCGATGACACGATCGGATCGGTTCTCGAGCGCGCCGACGATGCGCTGCACGAGCGCAAGACGGAGGTCCACGCGCACGACGCAATCGGAAGGCCTCGAATCACTTTGCTCGACCAGCGATCCGAATCCGAGCGCGCCCGTGTGGAGCAAGCCGCGGAAGCGGAGCTGCAGGCTGGCGATGACGGGTTCGGCGGCGAGGCAATCGGCGAGTGGCTACGCGGCACGCCCAGCGTCGACCGGCCGATCTGGTTGGTGACTGCTTCGATGCAAGCCGTCATCGGAGTGACTCTGGCCGTCGTCGCGACACTCGCGCTCGCGCCTGGTTTTTCGATGGGCGAGGGATTGGTCGTCGGTGGCATGTTGCTCGCTCTGGCGACCGCGAGTGCGGTCGCGGGCGCGGTGCTGCTGACGCGGCGACTGGTTCACGCGACCTTCGTGGCGTCGATCGCGATTCTTGTGCCGGCCGTGACCCTGGCCGGAGAGTCGCAGGCGGCGTTGATCGATCTCTTCGCGATCGTCGGCCTGTTCGCGTTCCACACCTTCCGGTCGCGTACGGCGGCGGTCTACCTAGTGGCGATGATCGCTGCCTACGGCTATACGGCGATCGCAGGCGGGATCCCGTACGCTGAGGCGCGTCTGACGATCTTCGCGATCGCCATGCTCGCAAGCGCCGCGCTGTTCGGCAAGGTGCGCACTGTGACCAGCCGCTTCTTGAAGCAGATCTGGGAGTTTTCGCAGCGTGACGCGCTGACCGGCGTCGCCAACGTGCGCGCGTTGCGCGCGCGGCTGCGGGACATCACGAAGCAGGCGCGTCGCCGCAGGGCACGTACGGCGGTGATCGCGATCGACCTCGACGAGTTCAAGCAAGTCAACGACCGCTTCAATCACTCGATTGGCGATGCGACCCTGGTGGCCGTGGCACGCGCGATCGAGGACAACGTGCGCGCTGACGATCTCGTCGCCCGGCCCGGCGCGGCGGCGACGAGTTCGTCGTAGTGGTCGAGGGAACCGAGCAACGCGAACCCGAAGTGATCGTCGAACGGATCGCCGGTTCGATCGAGCGAGCTCGCGCGCGCATCTGCCCCGGTCCGGTGGGTGGAGCCGCCGTGGTTTGGGTCGACGGCGCGCCAGGCGACGACGCCAACTCGTTGCTGAGCAGAGCCGATCGGGCCCTGCATGAGCGCAAGATCGAGTCGCGGCGCGGCCGCATCAGCGCCGTCGCGTAACCGCGCCGTTGGCCGCCGTAACGGCGGCCCGCACGCGCAACTGGGGCGCCTGGACTCGAACCAGGGATCCCGGGACCAAAACCCGGAGCCTTACCAACTTGGCTACGCCCCACGGCGGCGCCCGTTCGGACGCCGTTCATCGACAGAATCGTAGTGACGGGCGTTTCGACTTCTAGTATTGTATGCCGTGTTTAATATGTCTCGGCGATCGACATACGAACCGGCCGCGCCACCTGCGCATCGGCGCCCGGACCGAATCGATCTGGAGTTCGATTGCCACGGCGACACCGTTCGCGCGTGGCGATACCTCTCCCCGTCGAATGCGCTGCAAGGGCGGCGCGGTAGACCGCTTGTCGTCATGGGCCACGGTCTGTCGATGACGCGCGATGGCGGGCTTGCCCAGTACGCAGAGGCATTCGCCGCCGCGGGCTGCGATGTGCTGGTGATGGACTACCGCTGCTTCGGCGACAGCGAAGGCGAACCGCGTGAACTGGTTTCGGTCAAGCGTCAAGTTCAGGACTACCGCGCGGCGGTGGAGGCGGCTAGAGGGCTCGATGGCATCGATCCCGAACGGATCGCTCTGTGGGGCACCTCTTACAGCGGCGGTCACGTGATCGAGGTCGCCGCGCGCGATCCGCGCATCGCCGCGGTGATTTCGCAGGTTCCGAATCTCGACAGTCTTGCCACTTTGAGGTTTCTCGTACGGCGTGTGCCGTGGCGCAGGCTGTTGTGGTTGTGTGCGGCGATCGTGCGCGACGCGCTGCGCGGATTGCTTCGCCGTCCGCCCGTCTACGTGACCTCGATTGCCCCCGATGGCGAGCGCGCCGCGTACGTGTCGAGCGAGGCGTGGAGCGAAGTCCAGCAGATCAAAGGTCCGAGCTTCAAGAACCGCTTCGCGCCACGAGACTTCCTCAGCATGCCGCCGGCTCGCCCGATTCGCAAGGTCGGCAAGCTGCCCTGCCGGGTGCTGTTTGTTGCCGCCGAGCGTGACGACCTGACACCTGCGGCGCCGGTGCTGAAGGCCGCCGCGCGCGCTGGTGACCGCGCCGAGCTGCTGCGCTATCCGATCGGACACTTCGGTGTCTACGTCGAGCCGACGATCTCGGACGTGCTGCCCCGCCAGACCGAATTCCTCGTACGCGAATTGGCGGATAGGTGAAGATTCCCCGGCGCGTCGCGCGCTTCAACAAGTACGTGACGAACCCCTTGCAGAGCCAGTGGGCTTGGCTACTGCCGCCCTACGCAATCATCCTGCACAGTGGCCGGCGCAGCCACCGGCCGTACCGTACGCCGGTGATGGCGAGGTTCAAGCGTGACAACGTGCAGGTGCGAGTGCTCTACGGCAAGGAGTCAGACTGGGTACGAAATCTGCTCGCGGCCGACGGCGGCGAAATAGTGCGTCGCGGCCGCACGTTTCGGCTCGAAGATCCGCGACTGGATGGATCGGTACTGCATGCACGGCTCGGTCCGCGAGTGGAAGGCCGCACTCGGCGCGGTTTCCCCGCTTGATCCGGTGCCGTCAGCGCCCGGGACCGGGGCTATCGGTATCAGTGGGCAACTCGAAGACCGGGTTTTCGATGATGCCGATCAAATTGCCGAGTGGATCCTCGACCTGTGCGACTCGGATTCCCTCGCCGGTGTCGTTCACGTCGCTGACGATCGTCGCACCAAGCGCGACAAGCTCGTCGACGGCCGTGCGAGCGTCGGGCACACCCCAATATGACTGGACGCCGAGTTTCGGGTCGGCGTTCGGATCGAGTCCGAGTTCGTAGCCGCCCACCTCGTAGCCGACGTAAAACGGTTGGTCGAAGTAGGGATCCTTGCCGAGCATCTTCGTAAACCATGCCTTCGCGGCGTCTAGATCGGGCGCGGGGTAGATGGTGGTTCGCAGTCCGAGCAGGTGCATCGGCGGGTCTCCTTTTCGAGCGGGTTCTCAGTGGGCGGCAAGCGCCGGACGGGCGTCGGTCCACGGCCGCTCGCGCTCGATCTGCGCCGCCAGGGACAGCAACAGCCCCTCGCTGTCGGGTGGACCTACGAGCTGCGCCGAAAGCGGCATTCCGTCGGTGGTGAAGCCGGCCGGGATGCTCGCCGCGGGCTGGCCGGTGTAGTTCCAGAATGCGCTGAAGGCAACGTAGAAGCCGGCCGTGGGCAGGCTGTGGAAGAAGCCTTTGCCCAGCCACTTGCCGGCGCTGCTGATCGGGCGAGCGATCGTGGGGGTGAGCAGCACGTCGTTGCGCTCGAAGACTGGCTCGATCTTCGCTCGCGCGGCATCCTCCTGATCGATCGACCACTGTTTCATCCGTTGCGCGAGTTTGCTGCGACCGAGCTTGATGGCCTGTCGCGACCGGCGTGAAAGCTTGCCCTCGTCGGCGCCGGTCGCATCCTCGGCGATTCCCGTGACGTAGCGCGGCATGAAGCGCGGCAGCAACAGCGGGTAGCGGACCTTCGCGTCGACTACTTCGTGGCCGAGGCGCGAGAGCAGGTCGCCGACGGCCGCGACGGCGTCGCGCACTTCTCGGTCGACGATCGTGCCCGGTATCGCCGGCGTCATCGACACACCGATCCGCAGTTTGGGCGGATCTTCGGCGGCAGCTTGGGCGTAGGGCATGTCGGGAGGCATCGCGATGTCGCCGTCGCCGGAAACGTTGCCGGCAACGGCGTCGAGAAACAGTGCGCTGTCGGCGACGCCGCGCGTGACGGACCCCTCGACACTCAGCCCCGACCAGTTCTGCGCGCGCGGCATCAGCGAGACCCGGCCGCGCTGGGGCTTGAGCCCAAACAGCCCGCAGTGCGCGGCAGGCACGCGGATCGAGCCACCGCCATCGCTGGCCACGGCAGCGCCGACGAGGCCGGCGGCAACGGCGGCGGCGCTACCGCCGCTCGAGCCACCCGGGGCGCGCTCGGGGTTCCAGGGGTTACGTGTGACGCCCCATGTCGGACTGGCGGTGAAGTGCGCGTACATCGCGAACTCGGGCAGGTTGGTCGTGCCGATGATGACTGCTCCGGCCGCGCGCAGCCTGCGCACGATCTCCGCGTCGGCCGCCGCGGGCTTGCTGAAGCCACCGGTGCCGATCGAAGTGACGTGTCCCTCGATGTCGATGTTGTCCTTCACCGCGATCGGCACGCCGAGCAGCGGCGCGCTCTCGCCGGCGTCGAGCCGCTGCTGGGCGGCCGCAGCTTCGGCGCGGGCACTCTCGGGAAAGACCGCGTTGAAGGCGTTGACCTTCGGATTGAGCCGCTCGATTCGCTCGAGGTACAGCTCGGTGAGCTGCGGCGCCGTGATCTCGCCGTCGCGCAGCATCTGAGCCTGCCGGACGATGCCCGCGAAGGCGATGTCGAGTGGGTCACCGTTCATCGCCGCCATCCTATGCGGCGCGACTAGGCTCGCGCGTCGGAAAACTTCACGATCGGGGGAATCATGAGCCGCACCAACATCTCTTCGGGGTCAGACTGGGAGCCGATCATCGGCTACTCGCGTGCAGTCGTCGTCGGTGACTACGTACATGTTTCGGGCACTACGGCGACGGGCGATGACGGAGCGGTCGTGGGCTCCGGCGATCCGGCCGCGCAGACCGCCCAGGCGCTGAAGAACATCGAGGCGGCGCTGGCCAAGGCGGGCGCCACGCTGGCCCAGGTAGTTCGCACCCGCATGTTCGTTACCGACATCTCCCGCTGGGAGGACTCGCCGCGCCAGGCTGCGAGGCCCTCCTGTATGGCAACGATGGCGATCAACAGTCCGACCACGGGGTCGAGCCACCAGGCGCCAAACAGCGCGTTGCCCAGCAGTCCGACGAGTAGCGCAGCCGCCAGGTAGGCACAGAGCATGTTTTGACGGCCTTCTCCCTTGGTCGCCGGCGAGCCAAGCTGTTCGGCGAGCCGCTGCTTGGCGAGGCCGAGGTAGGGCATCACGACCATGCTCGACGCGGCCAGCGCGATGCCGACCAGGCTGACGTCGGGCCGTTCGCCCCCCATCAGGTCGCGCAGCGATTCGAAGCCGACGTAAGGGGCGAGCAGGAAGAACTGCAACGCGACGAGCTGCTGCGCCCGGCGTTCGGCCACTTCGCTGTGAATGCGGTGACCGGTGAAGCGCCAGATGATCACGGCGCTCGCGAAGCCTTCGATGGCGGAGTCGATGCCGAACCCGATCAGCGCGATCGATCCCGCTACGAGCCCGGCAGCGATCGCGATGCCGCCTTCTAGGGCCATGTAGCCGAGGCTGAACCACGACAGCTTGCGCACTCTGCGCGCGGCGCGTAACCGGTCATCCGAAGTGTGCGGCGATGCGACCCTGAAGGTCTGTGGCATCTCCGCGATAGGAGCGTCGGCGCTCATCGGGAATCCGCCCTCGCCGGCTCGGCGGGCAGTGCGGCGGTGACCAGTTCACGGCCGCGCGACGTCAACGAGTACATCACCATCTTGCCATCGCGCCGCGATTCGGCCAGGCCCGCGGCGCGCAAGATTCGAGCGTGATGCGACGCAACCTTGTCGGACTGCTCGACGATCCAGGCGATGTCGCAGACACACAGCTCATCGCCTTCGCGTAGTGCAATCGCGATCCGCAATCGCGTGGGATCGGCTAGTGCCTTGGCGGCAGCCGCGGCACGCGCCAGGGCGTCGTCGGCCGGGGCCTGGGATCGCAGGCGCTCGGCCTTTGGCAGGTCGAGACAGAGCAGGTCGCATGCGGAGTCGTCCATGGATTCATTCTAACATTCGTTGGAATGTTAGATTTGATCGGCCGTTCGGGCCGTTCGGGCCGTTCGGGCCGTTCGGGCCGGCCGGTCGCCGACCCGCGGCTCCCGCCGCAAGCCTCTCCTTTCTACAGCTGAGCTCTCCCTACCGTTCGAGCCGCGCGAAGTACCCGACCGCCGGGCCATGGCGTAGGAATCCTCCGAGGCCGGCCTGTGCGGTCTCGGCCGCGAGCTTTCCGGGACTGACCCAGTGTGGATCGCCGAAGAGTTCGCCGACGACCAGCCGTCCGCCAGGCCGTAGCACGCGTGCGATCTCGCGCAGAGCGGCGTCTCGGTCGGGGATCTCGCCGAGCACAGTCGTCAAGTAGACGGCGTCGAAGGCCGCGTCGGAATACAAAAGCTCCCGTGCATCACCCTGCGCGGGGTGGATGTTGCTCAATCCGGCCTCGGTCGCGCGGCGCATCGTGTGGTCGAGCATCTCCTGCTGGAGGTCGAATATGTCCAGTCGACCTTGCTCGCCGATCCAGTCGGCGACATGCAGCGTGTAGTAGCCGGTGCCCGGACCGATCTCGAGCACGCGCTCCCCCGGTTGCGGCGCCAGAACTTCGCGCAGGCGATCGCGCGTGATCAGTGGGTGCGGAGCCTCGACCCAGAACCGCTGGCCGTAGGGGCAGGCCGACGGGTTCTTTCGCCACCAGAGCGCCGCACCGACGATTGCGGCGCCGAGCAACAAAGCTGCTGATTTGGCGCGAAATCTCACTGGTCGTCTACTCTATTGCTTACGGCGAGCGCGAAGGCGTGCGACGGCGCTGCACGAATAGTGCAGTAAGCCAGTCAGCATCCCAGCGCCAACCACACTTCTCAGCTTCGTTGATCGATGGTCAACTCCGGTTGGTACGTGGCTCGCCCGGTGACACTCGCGAGATTTCAATCGACGGGCGTCAGCATCAGTAAATGTCAGCGCCAGTCAACACTCGCGAGAGTGACAAAGCACACGATTGGGAAGTTCGTGTCATCGAAGCCGCGCGAAATCATTCGGCGCGGCGGCCCTCACGATGAGGGTCCAAACACAAAGGCTTTTACATACACATGTCCAGCAACGGATCAAACTCCCGCAAGGGTGGTCGCCCGCAGCACAAGCGCGGCGGCAAGTCACACGGTCAGCGCAAGGGCGCCGGACGGCCCCAGGGCGGACGCCCGCAGGGCAGCGCCGGCCGCGGCAATCGCCGCGTCAAGCAGATCGACCCGGCACTGTTTCGCAACGAAGCAGTTACGCCGGTCGAGCGTGCGCCCTACGTGGCCAAGCACAGCTTCAACGACTTCGAGTTCTGCGACGCACTGAAGAAGAACATCGCGGCGCACGGTTACGTGACGCCCACACACATCCAAGACGTCGCCATCAAGCCGGTCTTGAAGGGCCGCGATCTCGTCGGCCTGGCCAACACCGGCACCGGTAAGACGGCGGCCTTCGTGTTGCCGATCATCCAGGCTCTGCTCGATCACGACTTCGACGGCCACGCCCTGGTGATGGCCCCGACGCGCGAGCTCGCCAATCAGATCGAAGACGAGTTCCGCGCCTTTTCCAAGCGCCTTGGCCTGCGCAGCGCGATCTGCGTCGGCGGCGTCAACATCAACCGCCAGATCAAGGCGTTGCGCAACGATCCGCACGTGATCATCGGCACGCCGGGCCGCCTCAAGGACCTTGCCCAGCAGGGCGAGCTGCACCTCGACGAGACCGACGTACTGGTTCTCGACGAGGCCGACCGCATGCTCGACATGGGCTTCATCAAGGACATCCGCTTCCTCGTCGAGCAGATGCCCAAGCAGCGCCAGTCGCTGTGCTTCAGCGCCACGATCACGCCCGAGATCGAACGGCTCCTGAAGGACTTCCTGCGCGATCCGGTCACTTGCTCGGTGCGCACCAACGAGACCAACGACCACATCCAGCAGGACGTGATCGAAGCCACGACCAAAGAACAGAAGATCGAGATCCTCGCCGAGCTACTGACGCAGCCCGAGTTCGAGCGCGTGATCATCTTTGGCCAGACCAAGCACGGCGTGCAGCGCCTGTCGGACAAGCTCAACAAGCATGGCCTGCGCAGCGAGGCGATTCACGGCAACAAGAGCCAGAGCCAGCGTGAGCGTTCGCTTAAGGCGTTCAAGGACTACCGCGCGCAGATTCTCTGCGCCACCGACGTCGCCTCGCGCGGCCTCGACATACCCGAGGTCAGCCACGTGATCAACTTCGATCAGCCCGACAACTACGAGGACTACATCCACCGCATCGGCCGTACCGGTCGCGCGGGCTTGGGCGGTCACGCGCTGACGTTCGTGGCGCCCGGCAAGTAGTCAGCGGCGCTTACCGGCCGGCGCTTGCCGGCCGGTGGTCGCGGCAATCGTGCTGTGTCTGCCGGCCGTCTAGGCCGGCACGCGCGCCAAGTGTGCGATCGCGCGAGCGGCGCGGCCCTGCCAATCGAGCATCTTGTCGAGCTCGGGGGCGTCGTAGTGACCGCTTTCGACGAGCCAGAAGACGTTGTCGTAATAGCGGATGTCCGGGATCTCGAACGTACCCCGCACCAGCGCGTCGATCGTCGGCGGATCGAAGACCCGGCGGATCCAGATGTCGTCGGCGTGGTCGTGGATCTCCAGATCGAAGGTCTTGTTGAAATCGATGCTCTCGAGTTCGACGCCGCGCTGTGAGGAAACGGCCGCGTCGATCTTGTCGAACACCCGCAGGCGGTTGAAGACATCGCGCCGGCCGAATGACATGCTGGCGATCGGCAACCGCGGACCCTCGATGCAGAAGATCTTGTACGGGTGCTCGGTCTCGCTGCTGCCGCCCTTGCTGTTCTGCTGTTTGGTCCAGTAGCTGAAGTTGTAGAGCACCGTGTTGAGGCCGTTCATTGGGCCATGGATGGCGTCGCTGCTGCGCTGGCGGTGGCCGCTGTTGGCGTACGGGCCGTTGGCGGGCTCGAAGGTTTCGATCACCACGCAGCCGTGCTCGGAGCACCAGTCGGCGCGGAAGGCGTCTTCGGCGTTCTCGCTGGCGGTGGTGCGGCGGATTATGTACTGCACGGCAAGGCCGACCATGCCGCCGCCCGCCACTCCGGCGACGATCGCGTCGAGACGGCCGTCGCTGAAACCGCCGCCGATCGCGGCGCCGATCGCCGCGCCGAGCAGCATCAGCGGGATCAGCCACTTCTTGTACTTGCGGTCTGAGGCCTCGCGCGCTTCGTCGAGGTACTGCTGGTAGGGGCGGGGCATCAGAAGGAGACAGCCGCGGGGGCGCCCTCGCCGGCTGGCAACTCGAAGTACTCGCGCGCCGCGAAGCCGAACGGTTTTGCCACGAGCATGCCGGGAAACGACTGGATGCGGTCGTTGTAGTGGCGCGCGTTGGCGTTGTAGATGTTGCGCGCGGCGGCGATCTGGTTTTCGAGGTGCGAAAGCTCGTTCTGCAGCTGGAGGAAGTTGTCGCTGGCCTTCAGGTCGGGGTATGCCTCGGCGACGGCGAACAGCCGCGACGTCGGTGCGGTCAGCGCGGCCTCCGCGGCTGCCGCCTCACGCGGGCCGCGCGCGCCAGACGCGGCCGCTCGTGCGTCGGTCGCGGCCTGCAGCGCATCCCGCTCGTGTACGGCGTAGCCCTTCACCGACTCGATCAGGTTGCCGACGAGATCGTGGCGCCGTTTGAGCTGGACGTCGATGCCGGACCACGACTCGTCGACTGTGTTGCGCGCTCGGACCAGCCCGTTGTAGAGAAGTACGAGCACGAGCAGCAGAAAGGCCACCACGCCGATCGCAATGTAGACGGCGGTCATGCAGCGATACTACGGATCGGCGGTCGGGAAAAGATCGGGGGTTTTTCCGCAGGTCAAGGTCGTGCCGGCACCGTTACGATCGACTGACGGCCGGAGTCGCCGGCAACCGGCCAACTATTCAGGGAGGCAGTTCGATGTCAGACGTACCGCACAAGATCCTGCTCGACGAGTCGGAGATGCCGACCCAGTGGTACAACATCGTCGCCGACTTGCCTGAGCCCCCGCCGCCACCGTTGCATCCCGGCACGCACGAACCGATCGGCCCCGAGGACCTCGCTCCACTTTTTCCGATGGCGATCATCGAGCAGGAGGTCTCGGCCGAGCGCTACATCGACATCCCAGGCGAGGTGCTCGACATCTACCGGATCTGGCGCCCGTCGCCGCTGTTCCGCGCGACGCGGCTCGAAAAGGCGCTCGACACGCCGGCACGCATCTATTACAAGTACGAAGGCGTCAGCCCGGCCGGCTCGCACAAGACCAACACCTCAGTGCCGCAGGCCTATTACAACCACGCCGAGGGCGTCAAGCGACTGACGACCGAGACCGGCGCGGGCCAGTGGGGCAGCGCGCTCGCTTTCGCGACTGCGCAGTACGGCATGGAGTGCGAGGTCTGGCAGGTCGCCGCCTCGTACCGCCAGAAGCCGTATCGCAAGACGATGATGGAGATCTGGGGCGCGACGGTGCATCCCAGCCCGAGCGACGTCACCGAGTATGGCCGCAAGCTGCTGGCCGAGGACCCGGATCAGCCGGGCAGTCTCGGCATCGCGATCAGCGAGGCCGTCGAGGCGGCGGTCGCCGATTCGCACACGCGCTACTCGCTTGGCAGCGTGCTCAACCATGTCCTGATGCACCAGACGATCATCGGCGAGGAGGCGCTGCTGCAACTCGCGAGGGCCGGCGAGACGCCCGACGTGCTGGTCGGCTGCACGGGAGGCGGCAGCAACTTCGGCGGGCTGGCCTTTCCGTTCCTGCGCGAGAAACTCGCCGGCAAGATGGACCCGGTGATCCGCTGCGTCGAACCGGCCGCCTGTCCCACGCTGACGAAGGGCGAGTACCGCTACGACTTCGGTGACAGCGCCGGCATGACGCCGCTGGTCAAGATGCACACACTCGGTCACAGTTTCATCCCGGAGCCGATTCACGCCGGTGGGCTGCGCTACCACGGCATGGCTCCGCTTGTAAGCCACGTCTACGAGCTCGGCCTGGCCGAGGCGATCGCGATTCCGCAGAAGGAGTGCTTCGAGGCAGCGATTCAGTTCGCGCGTTGCGAAGGCATAGTGCCCGCGCCCGAGCCGACGCATGCGCTGGCGGCTGCGGTACGCGAAGCCTTGGCCTGCAAGGAGAGCGGTGAGGAGAAGGTCATCCTCACGGCGCTCTGCGGCCATGGTCACCTTGACCTGGCGGCCTACGACTCATTCCTCCACGGCCAGATGAACGATGTCGAGCTGACCGACGAGATGATCGCCGGATCGCTGGAGCTCGTGCCGAGTCTCTAGGCCGGTCGCGCCCCGTGGCGCGGTACGATCAAAACTTAGGTCTTATGAAGGAACAAGCCAATCCAATCGTCGTTCCCTGCCGGGGCGTTTCTGCCACCGGCAAGTTGACAGTCGACGTGGCCGGTGAACTCGAACGCCTGGGCGCCGATGTCAGCGATGCGGACAAGGTGCCGACCGGCGCCGG
>JACRKX010000115.1 GCA_016219715.1 Actinomycetota bacterium
GATCGCCGTCGGGCTGTTCGTCGTCACACGTGGAGCGCTGACGCTGATCGTCAGCGGCGTCTTCGACCGGCCCGTCGCCCACTTCCCGATCTACCTCGGCTCGGCGCTGGCCGTCGAGGCGGTCGGTCTGCTGATGGCCACATCGGTTACGCGTGCGCCAATCAAGTTCGCAGTCGCGGCAGGCGCCGCGATCGGCACGGTCGGCCTGGCCTGGGAGTGGGCGTGGTCGCACGTCTGGATGGTCTTCCCCTGGCCCGAGGCGCTCTGGCCCGAGGGCGCGATCGCCGGATTCGTCGCCGCGATCTCGGGCGCCTGCATCGGTGTTTGGATCGGCAACTCGCTGATGATGCGCCCACGCATCGCAGGTGCCGCGCGCTTCGCTCCGGTGCTGGGTGCCGTCGCGATCATGGCGCTGGTCGGCTACGGACTGAACGAGCAGCGCCCGGCCGGCGGCATCACAGCCCAAGTAACGACCGAGACGGTCGAGACCGGCAAGCCCGGCCGCTGGATCACCGCGACCGCAAAACTCGACAGCAGATACTTCGACGACGGCACCAAGTGGGCCCAGGCGCTGGCCTGGCAGGGACCCGGCTTCGAGAACGTCGACCTCGTGCGAGTCGCGCCGGGCACCTACGAGATGGCCGAGCCGATCCCGGCCGACGGCAAGTGGAAGACCGTGATGCGCTTCCACGCCGCCAACACGATCATGGCGCTGCCGATCTACGAGCCACGCGACGACGCGATCCCGGCCGCCGAGACGCCCGCGCTGCCCAGCTTCACTCGCAAACTTCAGCCCGACCGCGAGGTCCTGCAACGCGAGAGCAAGATCGAAGGCGGCACGTTGCCGCTGGTCGGCTACCTGTTGATGCTGACGATTGCGCTGACTTTGTTGGCGCTTCTGGCATGGGGCATCTGGCGCGTGGGGCTGCCGGATGAACCAGGCGCCGGCACGACGGCCGGTCCGGGCGCGAGCCCGGGACGCAGCCGTCAAGCTGGTCGCGCTTCAAAGGGGTCCGGCGGGGCGCCGGAACCACGCGCGGCCTAGCCGGCGCGGCAACTGACCGGGGCCGCCGCGCACAACCGCGGGGCCCCGGTCTCGCACCTCCCTGGGATGCCGCCGGTCCGGCGCGGGCCCGCACCCGCGTACCATTCCTCCGGGTCCTTAGCTCAACTGGTAGAGCACCGGGCTTTTAACCCGGCGGACAGGGTTCGAGTCCCTGAGGACCCATGAGGCGTTGACTCGCACGATCTTCGCCATGCTCGGGCTTGGTGGATCGGTCACGATCGGGAGATCGCTCCCTCACCACCGGCGCCCTGCGCGTGGCGAATCTCGCACGATTCAACGCCTCATGGTTTGGAGGGGAGCCGTTTGGCCGATTTACTGCGGCAACGACCTAAGCCAACGACGCTCGAACAGCACCTTGCCTAGGTGCATTGCCCTCGACGGCGGCAGCATCCTTACTGACGGGTCGGGCTCGGCTAGGAACTTGCCGGCGGCGAAGCCGGCTTTGCCGCGTCCGGTCTCGAGGAAGCAGGCGCCCCGGCCGGCGAATACGGCTGAGGGGCGCTGGCCGGCGAGTTGCGCGGCGAGATTGTCGGCCACTACGTGGCCCTGGGCGTGAGCGAACACGCCGGCCTTGGGCAACGGTTTGCCGTTCGCCAGGGTGATCGAACTGACGTCGCCGATCACGTGAACGCCATTGCCGGCGGCGAGCGTGTCACGGTCGACCGGAACCCAGCCTGCCGGTCCGGCGAGCTCCGACTCGCTGACGAACGACGGTGCGCGATGAGGCGGCACGGCTATCACCAGATCGGTCTGAATCGATCCATCTTCGAAGACCACCTCTCCGGTGGCGGCGTCGACGGAGATCGCGGGATGCTGTGGCGTGAAGCCGATGCCCCTGCGCGCGAGCATGCCTGCAACGCGAGCGCCAACCTTCGGCCCCGCGACGGGCAGCGGCTGCGGCTCAACGGTGTGGATCTCGACCGTCGCTTCGACGCCACGACGGCGCATCAGATCCTCGATCAGGAATGCTGCCTCGTACGGAGCGGCCGGACACTTGAACGGCATCGACGGGACGACCAGCGCGATTCGCCCACCGCTGAACTCGTCGAGGCGCAAAGCCAGGCTCTGCGCGGCGTCGACGCCGTAGAACGACTGCGCCCCAGTCAGCCCCGGAACCAGTTCGGGCGCGAGTTCTGCGCCCGCGGCAACGACCAGCTCGTCGTACGCGTGCGGACCGGCCGTGGTCTGCACGACACCGCCCGCAAGATCGATCGACTCGACCGTCGCGTTTACGAATCTCACGCCCCATCGCTCGATCGCGGCGAGCGGCCGGCTGATCGCATCGGCCTGGCGCGTGCCGTTGAGCAGCCACAGAAACGACGGCGCGAAGTGGTGAACGGGCTGCCGGTCGATGACGACCAGCTCGTGCTCCCCACCGGTTCGCTTCGCGAAGCGCTGGGCGAAGGCGAGTCCACCGATACCGCCGCCTATCACGACCACGCGTGCCATCAGCCCACCGCCTCGTCGGCGCCGGAAGCCGCTGCGGCGATCGTGTTCCCGCCGGCCGCCCATTCGCTGAATCCGAAGTCGAGGCGCACCACCTGCATTCCGTGGCGTCGCAGGCGGCGAACGGCCTCGGGCGCCAGCACGCAGTAGGCGTCGCGGCAGTACGCCAGGACGCGCGCGTCTTCTGGAGCGGCGATCCGCCCGGCGTCGAGTTCGTCGAGCGGCATGGAGAGGGCTCCCGGGATGTGGCCGGCCTCATACTCGTCGCGCGGACGCACGTCGATCAGCACGGCATCGCCGTCCTGCATCATCCGCGAAAGACTCTTTGCGTCTACGTGGGCGAGCGAGCTGTCGTCGTTCAGGAAGTCACGCACGACCTGCTGCACGACGCTGTTGCGCGCTTCGGCGACCCCACGCAACGCGAGCAGCGCCGCGACCACGCTCTCGTCGGCGATTCTGTAGTGGATCCTGACTCCGTCGCGGCGGGTCTCGACGAGGCGCTCCTCGCGCAGCACCTTCAGTTGCGACGAGACGCTGGTCAGCGGCATGTCTAGCGCCAAGCGGATTTCGTCGACGCTACGTTCGCGCTGGACCAGCAGTTCGAGAATGTGAACGCGGACGGGGTTCGCCATCGCGTGCGCGACGCGCGCGGTGTGCTCGGAAATGATCTCGCCAGGCGAACTCATGATCTAGAACACGATCGCTTTGTCGGCCCACAGGGTCCACTCGCCGAGCTCGTCCATCGACGAACGGTGCGCGCCTTCGACCAGCGCCAGCTCGGCAAAGCCACGCGCGTCGAGGCATGCGCCACAAACGCCGACGTCGCCGCCGCGGCGAGCGACGTCGCGCACCATGCGCTCGATGTTGTAGTAGCCGTCAGGTGTCTGCTGGCCGGGAATCGCACAACCGGAAGCACCGCCGAAGAGGAAGATCTTCAGGTCGGCCTGACCGGTCTTGATCGTCGTGCGGGCCAGTCGCAAAGCGTTGTACGAACGCTCTGTGTCGTAGGGGGGATCGTTGAGGATGAAGAGGAGCTTTTGATTCATCCCGCCATTATACGATATTTCTCGGAATATCGTAATAACGTTCCGCGCCGGCCTCGGCGAGCCGCAAACGAACCGCGCAACGCCCTACTGGCCGATGATCGCCCAGATGGCCTCGGCGAGCCCGTCGACGGTGCGATCGAGATCGTCGTCGCTGGCGCCGGTGCCGGCCATCTGGTGACAAGAGCGCTCGGCCATCCAGGTGGCGACCTCGGCCAGCGATCTGCGCGCTGCCGGCGACAGATCGGGGCGGTAACGCTCGAGCGTCACCGCCACTCGCTTCGCGATCTCGCCGACCGTCGACCGCCATGTCTCGCGCGCGTCTTCGTCGTACTCGGCGAGCTCGACGAGGCTGGCCAGCACTCCGGCCTGCTCGTGCCAGTTGTGTACGAGCTCGGAGAGCGTGTCGTGCAACGCGTCGCGCCCGTCGACCTCGCCGGAAAGGAAGGGCCCGGCGATCACGCCGAACTCACTGAGCCGCTGCTCGGCAAGCCGGGCGATCAGCGCGCGCTTGTCGGGGAAGTGCAGATAGAAAGTGGCGCGCGACACACCCGCAGCCGCCACGATCCTTCCGACGCTCAGCCCGGCCAGCGACGCGCCGCCCTGCAACAGACCATGAGTGGCGTCGAGAATCCGCTGCTCGGTCGCGTCGCGGCCTCCCGCCCGACCGCCAGGGAGTGTGAAGCTCTTGGTCGCGCTCAGGTCGGGCATGCCGTTCAGATTAGTTGCGGCCGCTCAGCCCGTTGGGGTGAAGCGCACCGGGATGCGCTTGTGCTGGTTCAGGAACAGCGACTGCGCCCGCACCGGCTCGCCCGCGAGCTGCATGTCGGGTAGCCGTTCGAGCGTGCGTTCGAGCATCGTCTTGAGCTCGAGCCGCGCGAGCGCCGCACCAAGGCAGAAGTGACGTCCACCGGCGCCGAACGCCTGGTGCTGCACGCGTCCGCGCGTGATGTCGAACTCGCCGGCGCGCTCGTAGACGGTCTCGTCGCGGTTGCTCGAGAGATACCAGAGCGCGATCTTGTCGCCCTCCTTGATCTGCTGTCCGTGCAGCTCGACGTCCCGCGTGGCGGTACGGCGCATGTAGGCGAAAGCCGGGAAGCAACGCAGGCACTCCTCGACGGCATCCTCGATCAGCGATGGATCCTCCTGCAACATGCGCATCTGCTCGGGGTGCTTCATCAGCGCCAGCATGCTGCTGCCGTAGACGGCGCGCGTGCTGTCGTTGCCGGCCGCCATCAGCAGGCCGAAGGTCAGCACCATCTCTTCGTCGGTCAGGCGCTCGCCGTCGATCTCGGCGTGCGCGAGCGCGCTCACCAGGTCTCCGGTCGGGTGCTCGCGGCGCTCGGTCACCTTCGGCAGCACATACTCGAATGCGCGCGCCAGCTCGGGCATCAGCTGGTCGAACTCGGGGCGGTAGTCGGGGTCTTCGAAGCCGACGATCATGTTCGACCACTCGACGAGCTGCGCGTCGTCGGACTCGGGCGTGCCCAGCAGCGAGCCGATCACGCGCGAGGTGACGTGCGCGCCGATGTCTTCGACCAGGTCGCACTCGCCGCGTGCGGCAACGCCGTCGATCGCGTGATCGACGATCGCCCGGATCGCCTCGGCATGCGCGGCGATGCGCTTCGGCGTGAACGCCTGCTGGAAGAGCTGCTTCATGCGATCGTGGCGCGGCGGGTCCTGCGCGATTGGCTGCATGCGCACCATGTCCAGCGGAACGCCGATGTCGTCGACCAGCACGACGCCGCCGCGCTCGCTCGACCATGTCTCGAAGTCGAGGCTGATCTCGCGGATGTCCTGATGGCGCACGATTGACCAGAAGCCGGCCTCGTGCGGGAACTGACTCAAGGGGCTCCAGTGCACCGGCCGTTCGGCGCGTAGGCGGGCGAAGATCTCATACGGCGGGTCGTCGCGCCAGATCGCGTGGTCGCTTAGGTCCACGGAGGCGAGGTCCTGGGTGAGCGTTGCCGGCATGGTGCGCAGGTCTCCTTGAAATGCGGTTGACGTTTTTGCGGCCGTTAGGGGACGGCCGCGCAACCACTATACAGGACAACTAGACACTATGTCTATCTAGCTCGTATGAAGGTGCATCGCGTCGGCCTGGTGGTGGGCGGCGCGCAGGTAGATCTCCTCGGCCACCGCCTCTCGAACCTGCGCGGCGGCTGTGGGATCGGCAAGCCGCGCCGCCCACTCGCGCAACTGGCCGATACGCGCCTCCTCGCCCTGCTGCCGGGTCGGGTCGTGCCTCGGCAGGTTGACCGCCGTGACCACGCCACTGCCGCGAAAACGCATCTCTGGATTGCGCAGGAACTGCTGCCAGACAACGAGATCGGCATAGACGTTCTCGGCCGACGGGCTCCAGCCCAGCGGCAGCCGCTCGTAGGCGTCGCGGCGGTGCACGACCGTCGTCGGCGAGATCCAGTTGTCGCCGATCAGCATGCGCTCGCGGTAGTACGGCAGGTTTAGATCGACGAAGTGCGGGTAGTACGAGCCGTCGGCAAACGCCGCGACGGTCACGCTGTGCGCGAAGTCGACGCCCTCGACGAGGTCCAGCAACCGCGCAAGGTGGTCGCCAAACCACAGGTCGTCGTCGCCGATGTAACAGATCAGCTCGCCGCTGGTCCGCTGGATCGCCTCGTGACGATGCCGCTCGCCGTGCCGCTCGCCCTTTACGTTGTCGATGAAACTCGCGCGCGGATCTTCGGCGGCGTAACGCGTGGCGATCTCGCGCGCGGCCTCGACGCAACCGTCGCCGACGATCACGTGCTCCCAGTCCTCGATCGACTGCCGGCGCACCGACTCGATCGCGAACTCGAGCGTCGGTCCGTTGTCGAACGTCGGCGTGAGAATCGTGAACTTCGGAGCCGCCACGCGATCGATCGCCCGTGCGTCAGCGAACGCTGAAGGTCAGCCGCGCCGTACGGCGGCGCGCCACACCCAGCGCATCGCCACGAACTGCAGCGGCAGCCGTGCCCACAGACCCCAGACCGGGAACTGCTTGAAGCGGTCGGCGTTGACGGCCATGTTGATGTTCGCCGGGAAGACCGCGACCAGCAGGGGCAGCAGACCGAGGCCGGCCGCGCGTCGCGTACGCGGCAGCAACACCCCGACGCCGCCAAGGAACTCGGCGACACCCGAGATATAGACCAGCGCCTTGGGATTTGGCAGGCTGTCGGGCACGGTCGGCGTATAGAACGACTCGTGCGTGAAGTGCAGCGTGCCGGCGCCCATGAAGAAGGCGGCGACTCCGGCCTGCGAGGCGGTGAGCGCCCGCCGCTTACTTGCCTGAGTGGCGTCGGCGGCGTCGATGACTTGCGCGTCGCTCATCGTGAGCAGACTATCGCGCTATCTGACGCATGTGCCGGACGAGATCAGGCGGTCGAGACGGCGTAGGCACGCTCGATCCACGCCGCCGCGGCCGCCGGACTCTCGATCGCGTCCTCGGGGAACGTCCAGTACTTCATCGCCGCGCTGCGACCGTCCTTGCGCGTGTAGACGAACTGCTCGCTGCCAAGCGCCGCGAGTTCTTCGGCCAGCGCTTCGTCGGCCTTCAAGTAGAGCACCCCGTCGATCACGATGGCGACGATCGCGCCACGGCTGTAGACACCGTGCCCGCCGAACATCGCACGCGTAGTCAGCTCCGGCACATCACGCAGCAAGTCGCC
>JACRKX010000071.1 GCA_016219715.1 Actinomycetota bacterium
GCGTGGTAGGCGTCGCAGGCCAGAACTATGCGGCTTGCGAGCGGGATTCGCGTGCCGGCTATCCGGTCGGGGTAGCCGTTGCCATCCCAGCGCTCGTGTTCGTGCCGGATCGCGTCGGCGACGGACTCGAATCCGGGGACGCGGCTGACGATCTGCTGGCCGACGATCGGATGAGTGCGCATGACCGCCCACTCGTCGTCGGTCAGCTTGCCGGGCTTGTTGAGGATCTCGTCGGGGATTCCGATCTTGCCGATGTCGTGCAGCAGCGCGACATCCTTCAGTTCGAGGCGCACGGTCTCGTCGAGTTTGAGTTCGTCGGCGACGAGCATCGCCATCTCGAGCGTGGCGTCGGAGTGTTCGCTGGTGTAGCCGTCGCGAGCCTCGAGCGCCAGCAGCAGCGACGACATCGTCGCGGTAAAACGATCTCGCTCGAAGCGCATCGCCAGCAGCTTCTTGATGAAGTACCCGATGGCCGAGAGCGTGCCTGGGAATGCGCGCGCCGACGCCGCCGAGAACGGCAACAGCTCCCAGCCAAAAAGCGCGACCGGCAGAACGACGTAACCACCGATCTGGAGCAGCGACTGAAACGCCATCACGACGAGTCGCTCTGAGAAGAAGGCCGCCATCATTACCGACGCTCCGAGCGCGAGCACGAGCATCGCCGGCTCGTCGAAGTGCAGTGCCGCCATCGGAGCCACGGCGTAGGCCAGCAGGCCGACGCCGAAGTTCCACCAGCGCGGGGCGCCCTGGCGGCGCATCGCGAGACTCGCGAAGGCAATCGTCGCCGCACCGGCTACCAGCAGTGCGCCGAAGCGATCGAAGCCAGGGCCGGTGACCAGGTAGGCCGAAGTTGCGAGGGCGACCAGCCCGGCGCTGATCGCCGAGCCCGTCGTGATGAGGCGTGGGTCGTTGAGCGTCGATCGCCCGTTGCCGGCGTGGGGGGATGTATCGAGTCGCAGCGGCGCTTGGGCCTCGCCGTGCTCGCGACCGAAGTCGTTCTCCTCCTGTAGCTCGCCGAGCGGCGACTCGACGTCGTCGATGTGTCGTTCGAGACGGCCTTCGACGATGGCGTTCTCCAGCGCAACGACGACCCGAGGGTCAAACTGTGTGCCTGAGTTCCGGCGCAGCTCGGCGAGTGCTTCGTCTTCCGACATTGCCGCGCGGTAGGGGCGATCGCTGGTCATGGCGTGATAGGCGTCGCAGGCTAGAACGATGCGGCTGATGAGCGGAATCTGTTCGCCGGCGACGCCATCGGGATAGCCGCCACCGTCCCAGCGCTCGTGCTCGTGGCGCACGGCATTCGCGACTTCCTCGAAGCCCGGCATGTCACGCAGGATCTGCTCTCCGATCTCGGGATGCCGCTTCATCGTGACCCACTCATCGTCGGTCAGCTTGCCGGGTTTTTGCAGGATCGAGTTGGGGATTCCGATCTTGCCGATGTCATGCAGCAGCGCGGTATCCGCAAGCTGTTCGCGCACGTCTGCCTCTAGTTCGAGTTCGTGTGCGACTGCCATCGTCATCGCCAGCGTTTCCTTCGAGTGGTCGCCGGTGTAGCCGTCGCGGGCGTGCAGCGCCTCGAGCAGCGAGCGGACCGCCGACTGGAACTGCTGGCGCTCGAGTAGCGAGTGAATGAAGCGATGGCTGATCGAGCCGGCCACCAGGCCGCCGCTGATCATCAGCGGCAGGGCGATCAGCGTCAGGGCCGTCGCGGCTTCTCCGCCGATCACGGCGGCTGCGCCGATGAAGGCGGCGATCAAAAGGCCTTGATGCACGACGAGCGCCGAGCGCCGGTACCAGTAGATGTCGGCGAAGGCCATCATCTCGGGGAAGAGGCCGACCAGCAGGTAAGGGTTGTCGAAGTGGATCGCGAACATCACGAACCAGCTTGCGCCCAGGAAGTAGACCTTGGCCAGCCAGTTGTGCGGCTTGCGGTGCCAGGGAAGCGTCGCCATGATCGGCGACCAGATCGCCAGCAGGATCAGCGCCGTGACCGTAAACGTGTCGAACTGGTCGTAGTGCGCTGCGACGATCGCAACGACGACGCCCATGACAGCACAGTGAAATACGGCAAGCCGGGCGGCGGCGCGACGCGCCGTCTCTGAATGCAGCAGGTAGCCGCCCGGAACTCTTGTGGGATCATTCAAATGTCGCTCCGACCATGATGCATGCGTCCCCATCCATCACTCGTCCAGATGATCGGCGGCGAAGCGGCACTACTGAACGAAAAAAAGTGCGAAATGGACGAATGGACGGATAATCGGCCGTCCCGGGCGATCCGACTACCTACTAGCGCGTAGCCTCGAACGCGCGCGCCCCAGGTTTAAGCATGTTCGGCGGCTGCGCGAATACCGTCGCGGAAGTCGGGGTGCGCGATCTCGGCGAGGGCGAGACCTCGCTCGCGCACGGTAAGTCCTTCGAGTTCGGCGGCGCCGAACTCGGTGACTACGACGTCGATCTGATGACGCGGCGTGGTGATAACCGCGCCGGCCGGATGCTCGGCGACGATGCGGTTGATCAGCTGGCCGTCGACGGTCGCCGTGGAGTGCATACAGACAAGCGCGCGGCCGCCGCGGGCGTAGGCCGGGCCGCTGACGAAGTCTTCGGCGCCGCCGATTCCGCTGAACTGGCGGCCGCCGAGTGTGTCGGCGACTACCTGACCATGGATGTCGACGCTGAGCGCGCCGTTGATCGTCACCAGATCGCGGTTCTTGGCGATCTCGTGCGGGTCGTTGACCAGCTCGACCGGCAGGAAGACGAGTTTGCGGTTCTCGTGCATCCAGTCGTAGAGCTCGCGCGAGCCGATAGCGAAGGTGCAGACCGACACGCCGTCGTAGAGCCCCTTGCTGTTGGCGATCTTGCCGGCCTCGTGCAGCTGCATCAGGCCGTCGTTGAACATCTCGGTGTGGATGCCGTAATCGCCCCCCGGTCCTTCGGCGAGATGCTGGGCGATCGCCAGTGGCAGCGAGCCGATGCCGGTCTGCAGCGTGGCTCCGTCGGGAATAAAGGGGGTGCAGTGCTCGGCGATGGCGCGGTCGGCGCTGGAGATCTCGGCGACCGGCACGGCGATCGGCTCGCTCTCGGCGCGCACGAGCACGTCGATCTCGCCGATGTGGAGCGCATGGTTCTGTTCTCCGCCGAGTCCGTAGGTTCGCGGGAACTTGTCGGACACTTCGACGATCAGCAGCCGGTCGGGATCTGCACCGGCGGCGTGCAGCTCGGCAACGGTGCCGCCGGCGTGCAGCGAGAGGCTGCACCATCCCTGGTCATCGGGTGGCGCGGCGGCGACGCCCATCACGCGCGGGTGCTCGTCGGCAAGCAGTGGGGCGAATCGCCGGAAGTCGGCCGGGATGAACTCGATCTTCGCCCCCTCGTCGCGCAGCCAGCGCTCGAGTGGACCGAGGAAGCCGCTCTTGAACTTCACGCCGGGCTTCTTGAAGACTTCGCTGAACGCCGTGAGCAGCGCGCCGCTGATCGTCAGGTCGGTGAAGTCGTCACGCGCGCCGAGCGCGGTCAGGAATGCCGGTGGCTGTGACGGGCCGAGGCCGATGCCGAGCTTGTCGACTGGCTCGATCAGGGCGGCGGCTTCGTCGGGTGTCAGTTCGCGGAGCTGCTTGCTCATGGGGCTCGCGCTGGCCTCTCAGTTGACCGCGCGCCGCCCCAGCAGGGCGCGTCCGAGCGTGACTTCGTCGGTGTACTCGAGGTCCGCGCCGACCGGCAGGCCGCTGGCCGGCCGTGTGATCGACAGCTCCGGCCGGCGCTGGCGCAGGGCGTCGCCGATGTAGAGCGCCGTCGCCTCGCCGGTCGTGGTCGGGTTGGTCGCCAGCACCACTTCGTGCACGCTGGGGTCGGAGGCACGCCGCAGTAGCTCGTCGATCTTCAGGTCTTCGGGCTCGACGCCGTCGATCGGCGAGAGTGCGCCGCCCAGTACGTGGTAGAGGCCGTTGTATTCGTTGGTGCGCTCGACGGGGATGATGTCGCCGGGCTCCTCGACCACGCAGATCAGGCTCTTGTCGCGCCGCTCGTCGCTACAGATCTTGCAGACCGGCTGATCGGTGAGGTTGAAGCAGACCTCGCAGAAGCCGATCTTCTCCTTTACCTCGCGGATCGCCTCGGCCAGGGCCAGCCCCTCTTCCTCTGGCACGCGCAGGATGTGGAACGCGAGACGCTGCGCCGTGCGCCGGCCGATTCCCGGCAGCTTCGAGAGCTCGGTGATCAGGCGTTCGACGGGAGGCGAGAACATCGTTCGCAGACCTTACGCGGCAGGGCGGCCGCCGTGTCCGCGTGGCTACATGCCCGGCAGGCCGAGCCCGCCGGCGATGCCGCCGAGACGCTGCTCGGCGAGTTGCTGGGCGCTGCGCAGCGCCTCGTTGACGGCCGCGAGCACCATGTCCTGAAGGATCTCGGCGTCTTCGGGGTCGAGCGCGGCGGGGTCGATCTTGACGTCGAGGATCTGCAGGTCGCCGCTGACCTTGACCGTGACCATGCCGCCGCCGGCCGAGGCTTCGACGACCTCGTCCTTGAGCTTGTCCTGCGCGGCCATCATCTCTGTCTGGGCCTTCTGGAGCTGCTGCATCATCTTGTTGAGGTTGGGCTGCTGGGCCATGGTCGTTCGGTCCTTTCGGTTAAGCCTTGGTCGGGTGGGAAGTCAGGCGCCGCCGGCAGAATCGGGCAGCGCCGAAGCGTTGGAGGCGGGTTCGGCCAGTTCGGTCGCGTCGAACTCCTTCTTGATTGCCTCAACGAGTTCTTCGCCGTCGATGCCGCCGCCCGCCTGATCGTCGTGGCCGGCGATCAACTCGTCGGCCACGAGTTCGGTGGCGACGGCGTAGTTGAATCCGACGGTGGCGTGCAGGTGCTCGGCGATCAGCTCGCGAGTGGCCGGCTTGTCGGCCGTCTTTCGCAGGAAGGCGTCGCTTTGCGGGAAGGCGATCGTCAGCTTGCGGCCTTCGAGCGCGTGGGGCTGGGCAACCTCGAGCGCGTGGCCGACGCGCGGGCTGACTTCGTGAATCGCGCTGACGACCGAGGTCCAGCTGGCGAGCACGATCTCGAGTGGCGGCGCGTCGTTTGCCGGGGCGGCGACTTCGGGCTCGGAGGCGATGGCGGCCGGAGGGGTGTCGAAGACTTCTGGCTCGGGGCCTGGGTCTGCGTCGGCTGTCGCGTCGGGCGAGACTTCGATCTTCGTCTCGGCCGCGACCGATGGCTCGGGATTGACCGGTTGCTCGGGGTCGACCGGCGGAGATGGTTCGGCAGGTGCAGGTGCAGGTGCGGGTGCCGGCGCTGATGCCGCGGCCGGAGCCGGTGTCGTGGCCTGCGCGACGCCACCTGTTTCGACACGCCGTTCGACGGCCTCGATGCGCGCCATCAGCGCGTCGGGCGATTCGTCGTCCTCCGGTCGCGCGGCCTTGAACAGCGCAAGTTCGAGCTGAAGGCGCGGGTCGCCGCCGCCGCGCGCGACGGTGATCATGCGCGAGATCAGGTCGAGTGTGTGTGTGCAGCGCTCCGGTCCGAAGCTCTCGGACTGTTCGAGCAGGCGGGACGACTGTTCCGCCGTGAGGCCCAGCGCGGCCGGCGCCTCGCCGAGCGTGCGGGCGACCATCAGGTTGCGCACATGCGCTGCGAGGTCGCGTGCGAAGGCAATCATGTCGCGGCCGCCGTCTGCGAGTTCGGCGACGGCTTCGAGCACGGCGCGGCGGTCGCCGTCGGCGACGGCGCCGGCGGTGCGCACGAGCATCTCGAAGTCGGCAACGCCAAGCACGGTCTGCACGTCTTCGCTGCTGACCGAACTGCCGCCGTATGTGACGAGCTGTTCGAGCGTGCCGAGCGCGTCGCGGAACGATCCGGTAGCCGATCGGGCGATCATCGCCACCGCCTCGTCGCCGATCTCGATGCTCTCTGCGTCAGCGGCGCGACGCAGAGCCAGGGTCAGCTCCTCGACGGTCGGTCGGCGGAAGTCGAAGCGGTGACAGCGGTCGGCCACGGTCGGCAGAACCTTGTTGGCCTCGGTCGTGGCGAGCACGAAGACGACGTTCGGCGGCGGCTCTTCGAGCGTCTTGAGGAAGGCGTTCCAGCCCTGCGGCGTGATCATGTGCGCCTCGTCGAGGATGTACACCTTCCAGCCGCCCGCCACTGGCATCACCGACACGCTGTCGATCAGGTCGCGGATGTCGTCTACGCCGTTGTGCGAGGCGGCGTCCATCTCGACGACGTCCATCGAGGTGCCGGCGGCGATCGCCTCGACCACGGGATCGTGGGGCGGGAAGTCGCTCTTCGGGCCGCCCTCGCAGTTGAGTGCGCTTGCGAGGATCTTCGCCATGCTCGTCTTGCCGGTGCCGCGCGAGCCGACGAACAGGTACGCGTGGTGAACGTTGCCCTGATCGATGGCGTTACGCAGCGTGCGCACCACGTGCTGCTGGCCGATCACGTCGTCGAACGTGCGCGGGCGATGGCGTCTGTAAAGGGAGCCCAGGTGGGCGGCGGAGGTCGGCTGGGCGTCAGAGGACATGCCCGTCGATCTTAGAGCGGGGCGCCGCCGCGGCGCGGAGGTGGTCTATCGCGGCCCGGCCGGCGCCGGTGGATCAGGCCGTGATCTGCGAAATCCGGATCAGGCAGGCTGGCCTGGCGTCGGTTGCGCGTAGGCGGCCGGCTGACCAGCGGGAGCCTGTGGCGCGACCGGCCGGATCGAGACCGCCGTGCCGTAGGCGGCGACCTCGCTGATCATGTTGGCGATCTCGTTGCAGTCGAAGCGCATCGCGATGACCGCGTTGGCTCCGCGCGCCATTGCGGCTTCGCGAAGGCGCTGCACCGACTGGTCGCGACTGTCGGACAGCAGCTGGGTGTAGCCACGCGCCTCGCCGCCGGTGATCGTGCGAAACGACGCGCCGATGTTCGAAAAGACGTTGCGCGCGCGGGCCACGAGCCCGAAGACCTCGCCGTACACCGCGACGACCTCGTAGCCGGGCACGTCGTTCATCGTCGTGACGAGGATTTGATGGTGCGCGGGCGGCGCCTGCTGAGGCTGCTGGTAGTTCACGAAGGCGATCCTACGGCCGGTTGCGGCGGCTACGCTGGCCCTCGATGCCGCGGCCCGACTTGCGTAGACACCTGCCCGCGTTCCTGACGATCGTGGGGGCGCCGCTGCTGATCGCCCTGGTCTACGGCCGGCCGTATCTGAACTACGACGCGGCCTACGCCCTGGTTTGGGCGAATGACATCGCCAACGGCTGGACGCCCGACTACGAGGGCTTCATCGCGCCGACGCCGCATCCGTTGCAGACGTTTGTGTCGTTCCTGGCCCTGCCGCTCGGCAACCTGACGGTCGGCGTGCTGGCGTGGATCGTGATGTTCGCCTTCGGCGGGCTGATCTGGGTGACCTACCGGCTCGGCGAGGAACTCTTCAACAGACCCGTCGGGGTGCTTGCGGCGATCGTCATCCTCACGCGACCGGCCTTCGCGAAGAACGCCACTGCCGCCTACCAGGACATCCCGTTCATCCTCTTCGTCGTGTGGGCGCTGCTGGTCGAGGTGCGACAGCCGCGCCGCGGCTGGCCGGTGCTGGTGCTGCTGACGCTGGCGGGACTGCTGCGACCGGAAGGCTGGATGCTGGCCGGGCTCTACTGGCTCTATCTCTTTCCGGCGCGCGGGTGGCGCGATCGCATCTGGCTGGCGCTGCTGGCTGCCGCAGGTCCGGTGCTCTGGGCGCTGTCGGACTGGGCGGTCACCGGCGACCTGCTGCATTCCTTCCACGGCACGTCCGACCTGGCGGCACAGCTAGACCGGCCGCGCAAACCCGAGGAGGCGCCGTTCTGGACGCTCAAGTTCCTTGGCTGGACGCTGCGCGAGCCACTGATCCTCGGTGTGCCGATCGGCTGCGTCTTCGTCGCGCTCTACGCCCGCCGGCAGGCGAAGATTCTGCTCGGTGTGGCCGCGTTGATGACTGCGTTCTTCATCGCCACCACCTTCGGCGGGCTGCCGTTGATCGCGCGCTACGTGCTGACGCCCACGGTGCTGCTGGCGATCGTCTACGCGGCCGGGGTCTTCGGATGGCGTGACCTGCCCGCCGGCGAACGCGCGCGAGAGACGTGGAAGTGGATCGGCGGTCTCTCGCTGGCGTTGTCGATCGTCTTCATCCCGTGGCACGTCGGGCTGATTGGCGACCAGGCCAGGAAGATCGAGAACTACGGATCGATTCAGCGAGACCTGCGGCAGGTGGCCAACTCGCCGACGGTCGACGACTACTTCCTGCGCTGCGGGCGGATTTCGACGAACAACCACCGGCCGGTGCCGGCCTTCCGCTTTGAGCTCGACGGGCCGCCGGGGTCGGTGATGACCCAAGCCGATGAGGCTCACCCGCTGGCCGAGACGATCCTCTACCCGCTCAACCGCGCTGTCGCGCTGAAGTACTACAACCAGGTGCCGAGCCTCACGCCACCGGCCGGCTACGCAACCGTTTACACCTCGAAGGCCTGGCGGCTCTATGCCTCGCCGCGCTGCCGCGCGGCGGTCAAAGCGGGCGTAACGCCGCCGAACGTCGATCGCGATTGACAGAAGAAGGAGTGGCAATGAACGATTCGCGGAGTCGAGTGGGATTCATCGGACTGGGGATCATGGGATCGCGCATGGCCGCAAACCTCGCGCGCGCCGGGCACGAGCTGACCGTCTGGAACCGCACCGTCGAGAAGGCCGAAGCGTGGGTGGCCGAGCACGGCGGCATCGTCGCCGAGTCGCCGGCCGCTGTCGGCGCGGCGAGCGACGTCGTGATCTCGATGGTCGTCGACGGCGCACAAGTTGAGCAGGTGCTGACCGGCGCCGGTGGGGTTATCGAAGGCGCGGCATCAGACTGCCTGTGCGTCGACATGTCGACGATCGCACCCGGCGACACGCGGCGCATCGGCGCGCGGCTGGCCGAGGCAGGCGTGCGAATGCTCGACGCTCCGGTGACGGGCTCGTCGCCGCGGGCCGAGGCCGGCACGCTGACCATCATGGCCGGCGGCGCGCCGGAAGACTTCGCGCTCGCCGAGCCGTTGCTGCGTGTGATGGGCGATCTGGTCGTGCACGTCGGCGAACTCGGCCAGGGCGAGGTGCTGAAGCTGATCAACAACGCCGTTGCCGCCGTAAACGCCACGGCGGTGGGTGAGGGGATGCTGCTGGCCGACGCGGCCGGGATCGACCTCAAGGACTTTCAGCGGGTGCTCGCCAGCGGGTCGGCCGGGTCGGCGATGGTCGACCTGAAGGCCAAGCCGATGCGCGAGCACGACTACACGCCGCTGTTCAAGCTCGATCACATGCTCAAAGACGTGCGCCTCTGTCTCGAGGAGGCCCAGGCGGTGGGCAGCCCGTTCGAATCGGCAGGGCACGCGCGCGAAGTGCTCGCGGCCGCGGCCGGCCGCGGATTTGGCGAACAGGACTTTGCTGCGCTGATCGAGGCGCTCGAGGGCTACGCCGGTCGCCGGCTGTAGCCGCGCGACCGGCCGCCGCGAGACGGGGCCACATGCGGGAGCCGATTCCCACCAGGCTTGCCCACGGCGCCCGAACGACATCGCTTAAGGCTGCTTCCTTCCGGACCTGACCTGGTTCGCAAGCGTTCGCCGCGTGGGACCCGGCGATCAACACCGACACCCAGGGCGGCGACGAACAACCGATCCATGGAAGCCGAGGTGCGCGCCATTCTCGACGAGGTACTTAACCGGCCCGAACAGCCGCAAGACCTCGGGCGTGGAATCCTCGAGATCTTCTCGCGTATCGGCGGCGTGGAACTTGAGCTTCCGTCCCGCAAGAGCCGCCCGCGCGCCGCGGACTTCGGCGAGTGATCGTCCTCGATACCAACGTGATTTCGGAGCTGATGCGACCTGGGCGCGAGCCGTCGGTGGTCGAATGGATCCGCAACAACCCTCCAGGCGAGACGTACGTCACCGCGGTGTCGATTGCGGAGATTTCGTACGGACTCGCGCGACTTCCCGACGGCCGCAGAAAGCAGGAGTTGGCGCATTTCATTGTCGAGTCGTTTGAGCTGTTCGATCGTTTCACGCTTCCATTCGACTCGATGGCCGCGTCGGTCTATGGCCCACTCGTCGCCAGCCGCGAAGCCGAAGGTAGACCGATCGACATCCCCGATGCGCAGATCGCGGCGATCTGCGTCGCGCACGATGCATCGCTGGCGAGCCGAAACGTCAAGGACTTCGTCGGATCCGTGGAATCGGTCATCGATCCATGGGCAACTACCTGAGAGAAGTTGCATCTAGAATGCCTGCACCGACGACGGCCCCGGCCGTTTAGCTCGGGCGCGTAGCTCAGCGGGAGAGCGCTCGCCTCACACGCGAGAGGTCGCTGGTTCGAAACCAGCCGCGCCCATCAAGTTCTTCTGATCCGACCTTGTTTCGTCAGGTCGACAACGCCCGCCGGCCCAGCAGCCTCCACATCGTCTCGAACTTCGACTTGGTCCATGTCTGTCTTGTGCCTGAAAGCGGGTCGACGACAGACAGGCTTCCGCGCCGGTCGATTCCGTTCAAGACCACCGTGTGCTCGTTGAGGTTGACTTCGATCTCTGCTCCTCGCGGTGATCGCCAGCGGGCGTACGGCCCGTCGGCCAGGCCCACCCAAACCATCACGGCGTCACCGGCGAGCAGTCGCCGGTACACCTCTCTCGGAGGGCGGCCGGAGAGGCTTCTCAGCTTCATCTCGTATCGCGATGACAGTGAGGCGATCGGCCCGGGGTAGACGCCGAATCCACCTGCGGTGCCCCCGCCGTCCGGGCGTCCGACGAAACCGAAATTCGGATCGCCCCAGATCTTCTCGGCGCCGTCTCCCTGTGGATCAAGTGGGCCATCCCGGCGAAGCTGCCTTTGAAGAATCAGCTGGTTCGACTCGACGCCACGGCTGGCCAGCAGGATCTCGAGCGCGGTCGCCTCGCAGTTGTTGCGCAGTCGCTGCTTGATCACCGGAGCCGAAATGGTCGCTTCCACCGGGCGCGATCCGATCGGCACCGTGCCGCCAGTGCTCGAGAGACGGAACGCCTCGGAGACGGCACGACCTCGATCCAGCGAATGCAAGATCCGTGCTCTGTTGCGGCGAATCGACCGCGATCGTGGGATCTGATTGAGAATTGCCCGTCGAAACCTGGCCCGTTCGCCCGGCTGCTCCAGGTCGAAAGAAGCGGGCGCGACTTGCCCGATCGTTCGATCGTCGAACACGAATCGAAGGTCTCCGGGGGGATCGTCTGCGGATGAGGTCGCTCCGGTGGCGATGGCGGCCAGGGCAACTAAGCCTGCTCCCGCCACCAGCGCAACGAGTGCCGCCATTCGCCGCCGCATGTACCCCGCACGATTCACCGAAGAAATCCTACAACTACTAGGAGAAGACTCGTTTTAGTGTGTTTTCATAGGAATATGATTGCTAACGTAGAGTCCTACGAGATGTAGGACTATTCGGACAGGAGCGAACTGCACATGGCCAATGCGGGAAAGAACTGGGATCAGTACGTCACAAACGCGGAAGAGGTCGCCAGGACTCCCGGATTCCTGGCATTGCGCGATCGAATCATCGATCTGGCGGGCGTCGCGAACGACGCGGTCGTAGCCGACGTTGGATCGGGGACGGGTCTTTTGACACTGAAGATCGCTCCGGTCGCGGCGAAGGTGTGGGCGATCGACATTTCGGAACGCATGGCGGGTTACCTGAATGCCAAGGCATCGAGTGCGCGTCTCGCAAACGTGGAGACGGTGGTGGCGTCCGCCGTCAGCCTTCCGCTGGTCGACTCCAGCGTCGACGTAGTCGTGTCCAACTACTGCTTCCACCATCTTTCGAATGAGGACAAGGTCAAGGCGCTCGGCGAGGTCAGGCGAGTGCTGAAGCCGGGCGGGCGGTTTGTATTCGGCGACATGATGTTCAACGTCAGCCTTGTGGACCGGCGCGACCGCCAGCTGGTGGTTTCAAAGGTCCGCGCAATCGCGTCCCGCGGAGTACCTGGGGTGATTCGCGTTGGCAAGAACGCACTGCTACTGGCGGGCGGTCGATGGGAAAAGCCGGCGCGCGGCGAATGGTGGAACTCCGCGATTCGTGACGCCGGCTTTCTCGATGTGCACGTGGAGGAGCTTGAGCACGAGGGGGGAATCGCGGCGGCTACTCGCCCGAACGATGCTGGCCGAGCGCAACTCTCGCTCGGCGCCGTTCACCCGCCGACGACCTTTCGTGCGGCCGCGGTCGGGCAGTAGCATGACTATTGAGATGTCGGGCGGGAGCCAGATTCAAGGAGAGCTGCAGGCCCAGATCATGGCCGCCCTCTGGAAGATCGAGAACGGCACGGTCGAAGATGTTCGAGGGGCCCTTCCCCCTCGATACCGCAGTGCCTACACCACCGTGCAGACCGTTCTCAACCGGCTCACGGTGCGTGGTCTGCTGTCGAGATCCAAAACCAAGAATCAATACGTGTACAAGCCCGAGCTGAGTGAAGCCGAGTACGTGGCGAACTCGGTCGAAGCGACCCTCGCCTCGGCCTCGCCGCAGGCACGTGACGCCGTAATGGCGATGCTGATCGGAAAGCTTCCCGAGAACACCGTCAATGAGCTTCAGCGCAAGGCTTCGGAGATCGACCGGCGCCGGGAGGCCGGAGGGAAGTGACGGTTGCGGCACTGCTCGGCGCGGCGATCGTGATTCCCAGCTTCCTGCGGCTGGGTAGGGCGGTGCCGAGCCTCGCGGCCTCGATCTGGATAGCCGTGTTGTTGCTGCGAGCTTTATTCACGATTCTCGCGGCCATTTCGTTGCTCGCGCTGATTCCGGGCACCGAGGCCTTCGCGGCGATTTCTTACTGGTGCTGGAATGCGACCGTGCCGCTGCTCGGCACCCATCTGGGGGTCAGTGGTGCTCGCCTGATGCAGGCGATCACGATCATGCCGCTGCTTTTGCTCTCGGTCTTCGGCGTGTCGCGGCTGACGCAGATCGCGAAATCGCACCGAGCCATTCGCCGGCGTCTGCGCGCTGTGTCGTTGGGCAAGGGTCCTGACGGCAGCGTCATCGTCGGCGGCGCACAGGTAATGATGGGAGCGGCCGGGCTCGTCCGGCCGGAAGTGGTTCTTTCTGCCGGCGCGTTGACTTACCTCGATGACCAGGAGCTCGAAGCTGGCCTGGCGCACGAGCGCGGACATATAGCGAGGCGGCACAGCTGGTGGCTGGCGATCGCGGAGGTCTGCGGTTCGATCGCCCGTCCATTGCCCGGAACGCGTCACGCGCTCGGACAGCTCAAGTTTCATCTCGAACGGGACGCCGACCATTGGGCCGTCGCCCGCACCAGAAACCCGCTGGCTCTGGCGAGCGCGATCTGTAAATCCGCGTCGTCGCCGAACCCGGTCGGCGCATTTGCGCTGTCGGGTGATGGAGCGGTCGCCCGGGTCGATCAGCTCTTGGCCGCCGATGCGAACCCGCGTGGAAGTACTTCGGCTCGGCGCATGCTGGCGACGCTGGTAATGGTTCTTGCCGTTGCTTGCGTGGCGATCGCATCCTCTGTGCCATCTGCGGCGGCGTCTGGTGTGAAGCATCTCGGAGCGCACGAACCACCGGTTCACTGCCCGCTTTAGCCGGGTTGCTCGCGTGGAGCCATGGCTACCGCGTTGCCGCGATCAGCTCGAGGCTTCCCCAGATGGTCCGCCAGCGATCGAGTAAACGAAGATCGCCGAAACCGGCCGACTCTGCGATTCCCGGAACCTTGCCTTCCACGTTCGCGCGAGTCGTGTCGGCCCCGTCCAGCGCTTGAACCAGAAGGAACAGCGCACGAAACAAAGCGTTGTGCGGTTTGCCCCAGTCGAGGATGAGGAGCTTGCCGCCGGCGCGAAGCACTCTGTGCGCTTCGCGTAACGCCGTCAGCTTGTCGGCGTCAGAGAGGTGGTGAAGCAGCAGCGACATCGTCACCACGTCCACGCTTGAGTCGGGTACGGGCAGCTCTTGGGCTCGTCCGAGCCGAAGGTCGAGCTTCACTCCGGACGCCGCGGCCTTGACCGAAGCCCGGTGAATCACTTGACTGTCTCCGTCGACGCCGATCGGCTGCGCCACCGGAGCCTCCCTTGCCAAGTCGATCAACATCGTTCCTGTGCCGCTGCCGATGTCTAGCAACGTCGGAGCCTCACCATCGATCAGGGCGGATTCGATCACCCGTGGACGCCATGTCGCCTCGCGCATCGTCAGCGCCATGACTGGGTCGTAAAGCGATGTGAGCCACGCACGGCCGGCGGCGGGCACGTATCTGTGTCCTGTCGGTTCCATTTCTCCGGCGAGTATACCTTACCCCTGGGGGGTATTGCTTTCGTCTGACGATTCGCCGGCAGCGAATCACCTAGCCGCCGGCCGCGCGTAGCTGCCAGGTCGCTCCACCGTCGGTCGAGACCTTGACGGTGCCGTCTTCGAGCGCGGCATAGATCGAACCGCTCGCAGCGGCGACTGCCACGGGAGTCTCGCCGAGCGTTCCGGCTCGAACGAGCTTGCTCGACGGATCCTTCGTCGACCAAATCTCACCTGTCCCGTCGATCAGGAACAGCCGTCCGCCGTTGTCCCAGGCCAGCAACCCAAGCGGCGATCCGGCGGCTCGCTTCCAGCTGGCGCCGAGATCGTTCGACACGTAGATCCCGTTCGTGGTGGAGGCCACGATGCGATTTGGGTCGCCGGGGTCGATGGCGAGATCGGCCGCGGGCTTCGGGAGGCTTCGCTGGCTCCAGCTCTCGCCGTTGTTCGCGCTTGCGAACAGCCCCTGATCGTGACCCTGCATGCCGATCACAGAATCGCCTTGCCCGCGCAAGACATGAAAGTCGGCCTCGCCGTCAAGCGATACCTGTTCCCATGACATTCCGCCGTCGGTCGATCTGCGCAGGCCGAGGTTCGCGGGGCCGCTGCCGGCGGACGCCGGGTGTCCCGAGCTTATGTAGTTGCGCTCCCCGACCACGGAGAAGCCCATCAGGTCGTCGGCGGCTTCGCCGACGCGCTCGATCGAAGTCGATCCGTCCGCGGATCGGAGCAGCCCGTCGTGTGTCGCGATCAACAGCGAACGATCTGACGCTTCCACCCCGAGCCCATGGATATGGGATATCGCGACGGCCGCCTCGTCCGCCGATTCTCCGTCGTCAAGCGAAAGCGCGACCACCGCGGCGACCAGCATGGCCGTGCATGCCGCCACGACCGAAGCCATCCACCAGTTGCGCTTCCGTCCTGTGGCCTGGCGCTCGCTTTCGAGTCTCTGGGCCTTCATCTGTTCTTTCCTGGAACGTCTACTGGCCACCGTAGTCCCCTTCAGTTGAATTGAACGCCTGCGCGAATACGTCTGGATCGCTCTTGAACCTGCGACTGCATTTGTCTGAGCAGAAGAAATAAGTGTGCCCCATGTAAGTCCGCCGAGCCGGACTCCGGGCCGGATCCACCGACATGTGACAAACGGGGTCGATCGGCATCTTGCCGGCGGATCTGCTCATCTGCCGTGAGTAGAGGCGCACCGGCCGTGCAACATGCTTCAAGCGGCGCTCGCCCATGAAGCTCCAATTCTCCACCAGTGCCTCCGGCAATGCGATTCGGACATCATCGGAGATGACGACCTGGAACTTCTCAGCGGCGTCGGCGATGCGCGACGCCAGATTCACGGTGGCGCCGAACCAATCCTGCTCGATCTGAACCGCGGTGCCCCGATGAGCTCCGACTCGCACCGCCAGTCCACCTGGCGCTTCGCAGCTCAGCCGCACGATGTCGATCGCCGTCACGACCGCTTCGTCGGCCCTATCGAATCGGATCAGCACTCCGTCGCCAAGTGTCTTGACGATCTGTGCCGAGCGGCCGTCAGTCAGCGATTCGATCACGGCGTAGAACTCGCGAGCGACTTCGGCCGCGTGCCGGTCCCCGTGGGCGTCCGTAAGTGCCGTGTATCCGGCCAGGTCGGCGAAGACGAACGTGTGTCGCCGGGAAGGATCGTCGCGACCGCTCGATTCGTTCACTCCTAGTTGAGACGCCTGACGTGGAAACATCGCAGTCTCGCGGCGAACGGCTTCGGTGGCGCTCCTTACTTGCCGGCGTCACCGTCGCCGGATCCGTCATCCATCATCTGGTCCTGGCCGTCCATCATCGACTGATCGTCGTCATTCATCATCTGACCGCCTGGCATCATGTGCTCCTGCTGCCCGGAATCGCCGCTGATGCTCGTGGCGATTGCGATCGTGGCGAATACGGCGATCACGGCGATCGCGAGTACCGCGGCCAAGGTTTTCTTCGTCATGTCTCTCCTCCGGTTCGTCGCGTTTGGTTCGGATTTGTCAAGTTGCCTCGAACACCGTCAGGAGGCCGCCGGGGGACTCACCGTTGTTGGTGGCGTGGTGTCCGATGTGGCAATGGAAGAGCCACTTTCCTTTGGGAAGCTCGAACTCCACATCCGCGCGCTCACCGCTCTCCAGGGTCAGCGTGTCGCGAAGCGAGCGGTCCTGAGACGGATGGCCGTCTCTCGCGACGACGCGAAATGCGGTTCCGTGAAGGTGTAAGGGGTGGGCGAACTGACCGGCGTTGATCAGTCGAACGTAGGTCTTCTCGCCGGCCTTGATGTTGATCGGCTCGGTGTCGGGAAAGCTCTTGCCGTTGATCGTGAAGAAGTTGGGCAGCATTCCCTCCATTGGCATGGTTCCGCGAACCCTGCCGGTCGACGGATTTACCGTCCACTCGGACACGATCAGCGTGTGTTCGTTCTTGGGCGCGGCCTCGCCTGCCGGGGGTTCGATGATCAGCGACCCGGCGAGTCCGGCTGGCATCTGACGATCCTCTTCGAAGTGCGAGTGATAGAGGAACGTGCCGGAACCGTTCCTGTCGCCGGCCGGCCGCGCGGTGAATTCGTATGTCTGGGAGGCCCCTGGCTGGATCGGATCCTGCGTGACACCGGGCACTCCGTCTTGGGAGTTGGGCACGTCTACTCCGTGCCAGTGCACAGTGGTCGGCTCCGGAAGCTTGTTCGTGAACTTGACGCGCACGCGTTCGCCGTTGCGTACTCGGATCTCGGGGCCGGGGACGATGCCGTTGTAGGCCCAGGCGGCCACGCGCTGCCGGCTGAGAATGTTCCACCAGACGGGGCGGGCGATCAACCGGAACTCGGTGGCTCCGTCACGCCGGTTACCGGCGAGCGTGGTGCCACCGCGAGAAGCCGGAGCCTTTGTGATTCCGTCTATCGCCAGGGGATTCATGTGCTCCATCGAGCCGTTTCCCATGCCCATCATCATCGAGCCCCCGCTGGAAGTCGCCGCCGGCTCGTCGGTCAACGCCACGAAGGCCAGCGCAATGGCTATGAGCGAGGCCACGAAGGCTGCCGCCGCGAGGATGGGGACCGGGTCGACACGTCCATATGAACCGTTGCGAGGCGCCATGGGAAGAAATCCTACAATGTGTCGTAGTTGAACGAGCCGAGATGCTGTGGCAGTGAGATACGTGTCTGATCGTTGTGATGATGAGTGCTGTGGGAGGACACTGTGATCCCGACCCGGAATCAGCGACAAATGAAAGAAGACGCATTGCCACGAACGCCAGACGACGCAGACGACGTCGCGCTCCAGGCGAACGCGACGGGTTGGGTCGGTCGAGTCAAAGCGGTCGCCGCGGGAATCTCGGCCGGGTTGCTGGGCGCGGCGCCTCACGTTTTGCATCACGTCGGTCCACTTGCCGGCGCGGCGGTTTTGGCCGGCGCCACTGGAAAGTTGATATTTGGGGTAGTGGGTTTCGTCGCAATGATCCCGCTGTTCAGGAAGCTTCATCGAAAGAGCGGTGGGTGGCGGGTGCCGGCGCTGGCGCTGGTGGCGATGTCGGTCATTTTTCTGTTTTCGACCCTGGTGATCGGTCCTGCGTTGACTGGCGGCGATGACCCCGCCCAGCCGACCACCGAAGATGAGCGAAAAGCCCATGAATCACACCACGACTGACGTCGATTCGCACCCGAGCGATGGCTCCGAAGACCGATCGGCGCTCCGGGTGGTGGAGGTGCGCAAATCGTTTGGCGGTGGCCCGCCGTGGCATCGAAAGCGGGTCGAGGTGTTGCGCGGCGCCTCGCTTGAGGTGCGAGCGGGCGAGCTGGTAGGGCTCGTCGGCGAAAACGGCTCGGGCAAGAGCGTTCTGATGCAGATCATCGTTGGCCTGCTCGCCAAGGATGACGGCGAAATTCTCCGTCCGGAACGGCTCGGCTACTGCCCGCAAGAGCCGCTTCTGTGGGAGAAGCTGACCGTCGGCGAGCATTTCACACTGTTTGGCGCGGCATACCGCATGAGCGAAGAGCAAATGTCTGACGCCGCGGCAGAACTTATGGAGGAACTCCAGTTCGGGCGTTACGAGCACTACCGGGTCGACCAGCTCTCGGGCGGTACTCGCCAGAAACTCAACTTGGCGCTATCGCTGATGCACCGACCGCAGCTGTTGTTGCTCGACGAGCCGTACACAGGGTTCGACTGGGAGACCTACCTCCGGTTCTGGGAGATGGCGGTCTCGCGTCGCGCCTCCGGAATGGCCATCCTCGTGGTCAGCCACATACTTGCCGAACGCGACCGGCTCGATCGGATTTATGAGTTGCGCGACGGGAGGGCTTCGTGAAACGGACCGCACTGTTCGCGCGCGAACAACTCAGGACACCGTTCACCCTGGCCCTCTTGGTTGCGATTCCTGCGCTATTCGTCATTTCATCCGCCGGGGTACTCAGCGACTTCGCCGCCGTGCTGGGCGGCTCACTCGACGGTGACTCCGCGGCGGCTTTAGGGGCGGGCTGGGCGGCCGCGTTTCTCTCGGGCGCGCTCGGGTACTTTGAAGCCGTCTCGTCGAGCGGGGCGGACCGCCGCCTTGCTTTGGCCGGGGCGGGCCCGAGTGGCGTAGCTGTTTCCAGGCTCCTGGCAAGCCTGCTGCTTGCCGGGATCGCGGCCGCCAGCGCGTATGTCGCGCTCGTGTTTCAAATAGAAATCGTTCATCCGCTGCACGTGGCGGTCGGCGTCGCTGGATTTGCCGTCATCTACTTGAGCGTCGGCGTCCTGATCGGATCGGTCATACAGTCGCCGCTCGAGGGATCGCTCGCGGTCGTGTTCGTGTTTCTGCTCGATGCCTTCAGCGGCCCTGGGATGGCCGGATCTGTGCCGTTCTGGGCTGTCAGTCAGAGCGCTGCGGACGTCCTGATTGCGGCCGGGGCCGGGTCTTCATCGTCTGAATCCGACATCGTCGAACTGCTTGTGGTGGCGGCGGGTTCCGTGCTCATTTCACTGGCGGTGTTCACCTTCATGGCTCGGAGGCGTTCGTGAATCGCAGGCTCGCGATTGCGACCCGGCTCGGTTTTCGGGAGCAGTTCCGCCGGCCGCTCCTCATCGTGCTGATTGTGGGGCTGCCGTTTTTCTTCATCACCCGATCGATCGCCAGGACCGAGCCGATTCCGCGACAGATTTCCCTGCCCGGCGGCGAGGTCGTCCTTACGACGATGCGCGAACTGCATGGAGCGTCGATGGCGGCGATAACGATCGCGTTCATCGCCGGCCTGTGCGGCGCCTACGTGATGCGTTCGGCGCGCGCAGCGGACCGAAGGCTCGTGATCGCTGGCTTCCGGCCGGTGGAGGCGGTCCTGCCTAGGCTTGCGGTGCTGGCCGCGGCGACTTCGATTGCCGCAGGCGTATCGCTGGCTGTCACGGCACTGAGCTTTTCGCCGGCGTCATGGCCCGCGTTCGCCGCCGGAAACATCCTTGTGGGCTTCACGTTCGCCTGTGTCGGAGTGCTGGCCGGCGCTTTGCTCGGTCAGCTGGGAGCTACATATACCGTTCTGTTTCTGGCGATGCTCGGCACCGGGATCCTTCAGAACCCGATGTTCGGCGACGGGACTCCGAAAGGGCTCGCATACGGATTTCCCGATTACGGCGCCGGTCGTGTGATCGCGACAGGCGCCTTCGGTCAGGAGTTCCACGCCGCGCCTCAGCTTGGGCTGGCGCTGGCGTGGATGACCCTGCTGGTTGCCGCCGTCGTGCTGGTGCTTCGGCGGACGTTGGCGACAAACTGACCCGGCGACCGTAAAGCACCACCCAGCCAGCCGGCGCTGGGCCAGCGAGTTCGTCACTTTCGCGCAGTTTCTTCATCGTTTCTTCACAGCCTGGGCCGACGCTCATCGTGTGGGCAGAACTGTGATCAATCCGAATCCACCTCGCCGCCATGGGTGACGCACTCCTAGGCGGATCGGCGCTTGCCGCCTTCCTTGCGGGGATGGTGGCGTTCTTCGCGCCGTGCTGCGCCTTCGTGATGCTCCCCACTTACCTCGCGAGCGTCACCGGCGCCAACCGCTGGCGCACAGCGGGTTTGACGGTGATCTTCGTTGGCGGCGTCGCGACGGTGGTTTGGCCGCTGACGGTCGGCGCCGCAGGACTTTCGCAATTGATCGCGGCCAGTCACGAAACGCTATTCGTACTCGGTGGCATGATGATGCTGGCCGTGGGTGTGGCGACGCTCGGTGGCTGGATGTGGCATCACGCGCCGTCGGTCGGCGGGGGCGACCCGTCCGGAGTCGTCGGGATCTACATGATGGGTGTCTTTGCCGGTGCCGCCACGGCTTGCTGCGCGCCCGTGCTCGCCGGGGCCGTCACTATCGCGGGCGTCTCTGGTTCTTGGTGGGCGGGGGCCATGCTGGGCTTCTTCTACCTCCTGGGGCTCGTGAGTCCGCTGCTTCTGTCCGCATTCGGGATCGGGCGCCTGCGCAATCGCCTGCGCGACCCGCAACTGACGATGCGATTCGCCGGACTGCATGTCAGAACCACCGCGTCGCGTCTCGTCGGTGGCGTCACGTTCATTCTGTTGGGCGGCCTACTGATCGCGCTCGCACTTACCGGCAACTCCCGCTCCGCTCCCGGGGCCCAGAAGGCCTTTGGGCAGTGGCTGGCTGCTCGCGCAAGTGAAATCGTCGATGTCGTACCGACCGGAATCGGTTGGGCCTTGGTGCTGGCATTGACGCTCAGCATCGTCTACCTGACCAACCGTGCCTTGCGCCGACCGCTTGCAGCGGTTTCGGCGTCTGGCGCGCCGGCACTACCACCGTCGTCGTGCTGCGACGAGCCGGACTCACACACCGAGAAGGAGTAACTCGACCATGGCACATCGCATCGAACAAAAACAAGCGCGGAGAGCCGAACGGCTGGCGCTGGAAGAATCCCTACGTCATGCCGAGAAGCGTCGCCGGGCGATCTACCGAACCGGTTATGGACTGGTGGGGATCATCGCCGCCACGCTGATCTTCCTGGCCGTGGCGCTCGGCGGTCAAAAGCCGGGTTCAGGCGTAGGTTCAAGTGGCACCGGACCGGATATTGGATTGAAGGCTCCGGATTTCACGCTGTCAGACGCCGTGACCGGGCGGCAGGTGAGCCTTGAGTCGCTTGCCGGAGATCAAACACTGTTGTTCTTTTCCGAGGGCGTTGGATGCCAGGCGTGCATGGTGCAGGCGGCGGATCTGGAACGCTCCAAGAAATTCCGCGAGTCTGGAATCCGGCTGGTGAGCGTCAGCACCGACAGCTCGGATGATCTCGCGAAAGCTGCCGGTCAGTACGAAATTGGTACGCCGATGCTCTCCGACCCGACGACCGCGATGTCGTCCGCGTATGGAATGCTGGGACACGGTGGCATGGGTCACCCGAACCAGGATGGCCACGCATTCATCCTGCTCGACGAAAGCGGAACGGTGAAATGGCATCAGGCCTATGAAGAGATGTATGTCAAGCCTGGCCAACTGCTCACGGACATGCAGGAAGGCGCATGAACGAATTCGTTCTGCTCACTGCGCACGACTGTCACCTCTGCGCTCACGGCCGCGTCGTGCTTGCCGAATTGGCGGCCGCCGGAGCGATTGCCTGGCGCGAGGTCAACGACGATTCGGACGAGGGACGGGGGCTTGCCGAAAAGGCCCCGCCACTGCGGCCGGTGCTCTTCGACGGCTCGGGCCGAGTGATCGCCTGGGGCCGCATCTCGGTGAAACGTCTGCGCCGCGATCTGCAGGTAACCATTTGACTCTCGCAAGCCGTGAACTGGCGTTGCGCCCGATATCTCGATGAACGAGCGAATCCTGATCATCGACGACGAGCCGTCGGTGCATGACGTGGTCCGCGCATACCTGGAGCGCGACGGCTTCACCGTTTACAGCGCGACGAACGGGCAGGAGGGGCTTGATCTGGCGATGTCCAAGCGACCGGACCTCGTCATTCTCGACTTGATGCTCCCCGATGTTTCCGGCGAGGAGATTTGTCGGGAGTTGCGCAGTCGCTCGGATGTCGCGATGCTGATGCTGACGGCCAAGTCGGGCGAAGATCAGCGTGTCGAGGGGCTGCAGCTGGGGGCTGACGATTATCTGACCAAGCCGTTCAGCCCACGCGAACTCGTCGCGCGCGTCAAGGCGGTGTTGCGCCGCGTCGCGGGCGGCGAGATGCCGCTTGTCGAACTCCTTCGATTCGACGATGGAAGGCTGCAGATCGACACGGTTCGGCATGAAGTTCGCGTCGCCGACGAAACCGTGGACCTAACGCCCAGTGAGTACAACCTGCTGCTGGCGATCGCGCAATACCCCGGACGGGCATACTCGCGCTTTGAGCTCATCAACCGCGTGCGCGGGCACGACTTTGAAGGGTACGAGCGCACGATCGACGCTCACGTCAAGAACCTGAGACAGAAGATCGAGGTCAATCCCTCCGAGCCGCGATACGTGGAGACGGTGCATGGGGTCGGCTACCGGCTCGGACTGCGCCGCGAATGAGGCTCTGGAGACGTATCGGGTTGCGGAGTCGACTGGCGCTGGCGCTTGCGACGGTGGCCGTTTTCTCGGTGGCTCTGGCGACTGTGTTCGCCAACATCGGCTTGCATAGCCGGCTCGATCAGTTCGCACGCGACCGAATGCAGAGCGCCGCGACACACAGCGCCCAGCTTGCAGCGGGCCTGTATCGAGACGAGCGACGCGGCTGGACGCCCGAGATCGCGACCGAGCTGAGCCATGTGGCCGAAATAAGCGGCTACAGACTCGCGCTGGTGGATGTGACGGGCCGGCCGGTAGGACCGGATACACCGGCCGAGGCGCCGGGCCGTCCGAGCGCTCGGGCGCCGGTGGTCGTGGACGATCGGACCGTTGGCAGCGTGTCCATCTGGCCCGTTGAGGGATCGGTTTTGAGTGGCGAAGACCGTGCTCTGCGCGACCGCCTCAACCAACTGCACATAGTCGCCGGCGCGCTTGCGCTTGCGCTCGGATTGATCGTGGCGGGAGTCATGGCTCCAGCCCTGGCCAGACCGCTGCGGCGCCTCACCGACGGAGCACGCAGGATTCAGCGCGGCGAATTGCAGACTCGTGTCGTCGCGGGAAGCGCACCGGAGTTGCGCGAACTCGCAAATGCCTTCAACCGGCTGGCTGAAACGTTGGCGCAGGAAGAAGAGATCCGCAGAGCGGCCGCTGCCGACATCGCCCACGAGTTGCGTACGCCACTCACCGGCGTCTTGTCGCGCATCGAGGCCGCGCAGGATGGCGTGCTGCCAGACGAACGTCGAAATCTCGACGCCATGCACACCGAGGCCTTGCGATTGACGAGTCTCGTCGAGGATCTTGGGCAGCTCGCCGAAGCACAACAGCCCGGCCTGACGTTGCACAAAGAGATGGTCGATCTGCGCGCGCTTGTCGAGCTGCGAGCACGCGTTCACCGCGACTATTTCGAAGCCAAGGGCCTGACGTTCGAAGAGCGACTGTCGAGCGCCACTGTCTACGGCGATTCCGGCCGGCTCGCGCAGATAGTCGACAATCTGCTTTCGAATGCGCTGCGTTACACCGATGCCGGCGGCCACGTCACCATCGAAGTGGCGGAGCGTGCGGGAGAGGCGTCGATTGAGGTGCGCGACACCGGAGTCGGCATTGATGACGAAGACTTGCCGCACGTTTTCGAACGCTTCTGGCGGGCTGAACCCTCACGTGACCGGCGTACAGGTGGAACAGGCATCGGACTGTCGATCGTGCGTGAACTCGTGCGCGCACACGAAGGACACGTCGTCGTCGAAAGCCAACTTGGCGAGGGGTCTTGTTTTCGTGTGACTTTCCCGCCTGCGGCCTCACGTTCGTGACTGTCCACGTCGTCCACACGGATTCTTCACATGGCCGCCCGATACTTCCAGACAGAGAAAGGAGTTGTCAATGAGAAGTGGTGGTAGTCACAAATGGGTGATGGTGGCGTGTTGCATCCCGATGCTCGTGATCGCGATCGCATTGGTAGCTACCGGTGTGGTTGGTGCGGGTTTCATCTTCGTCGCGCTGATGTGCGCTCTGATGATGGCGCTGATGATGCGCGGTATGGCGAGCGGCGGCGAGCGCTGACTCTTAGCCGTTACGTCGGCGCTGGATCGGGGGGCGCCTCACTGGCCGCGCCCAAGATTGAGCGGCTCTACTGGGCACACCTAGACTCGGTCCATGCTCTCCGACCTCAACTGGAAACGCTCGAACGTCCGTGGTGAGGCGCAATGCAGCCGCTGCTCGCGGACTCTGCTCGCCGGCCAGAACTCGATTCAGATCGATCGCTCGCGGGTTTGCAT
>JACRKX010000033.1 GCA_016219715.1 Actinomycetota bacterium
CGGGCGGAACACGTGACCGGCGCCGCGATGCACGCCGGCGTCGGTCAGCCATTTGCGCAGGGTGTAGCCGCGGCGCTTGGCCATCTCAGCTGCCTGGTCCTGGTTCGAAGTCTTCGCCGAGCCGGCGGGCGCGCCACGACCCGCGCTGGATGCGAGCGGCCGCCTTGGCCTCGTTGAGCGCGTGGTCGGCGCGAGAGAGCAGGCGACCGATGTCATCGCCCTCCTCGTATGCGGCCCAGCCGGCAGTCACGCCGGTCGGCGCGTCGGGCAGCATCGCGTAGCGGGCGTCGGCGATCGCCGTGGCGAGTCGCTCGATCAGGGCTTCGATCTGCACCGGGTCGGCGGTGTCGGTAACGATCGCGAACTCGTCGCCGCCGCGGCGCGCGACGAGCTCGCTGCGGCGCGCGGTGGTCATCATCGCCGCGGCCACTGCTCGAAGCGTCTGGTCGCCGACGCTGTGCGAGTACTGGTCGTTGACGCGCTTGAACCCTTCGAGGTCGAGCATCACGACCGAGAGAGAGCCGTCGTCACGGGCCGCGCGGTTGATCATCACTTCCAGCCGTTCGTAGAGCGGCCGCAGGTTGGGGAGTCCGGTCAGTGCGTCGCGGCCGGAGAGGCGCGCCGACTGGCGGCCGATCGAGTCGAGTTGCAGGCGCACATAGAAGGTGAGCCCGGCGGTGCTGACGAGCGCGGCGATCGTCATCGCGGCCGGCAGCACGCTGATCGATTCGCCCGCGTAGGCGACCGACGAGAAGACGATGAAGGCGACCGAAACGGCGATGTAGAAGATCAGCGATCGCGACGACAGGAACAGTGCGGCGAAGATCAGCGGCAGCAGGTAGGCGACGCTGAGGTGCGAAGCAAGTGTCGGCGCCTGGGCGAGCACGATCGTCAGCAGCGCGTAGCTGGTCAGTTGCCCGGCGTGCAACCAGCGTTCGCCGGCGCTGCGCGCGCCGAGTATCCACCAGATGCCAGCCAGCAGCAGCGCCACGACTGCCGCGGCCGCCACGACGCCCGGGTTCTCGACGGCGTCGCCGAACGCTCCGGTCGCGACCTGCGCGAGGCAGGCCAGCCCCGTGGCCGCGAACAGCACGGCCGACGTGTGCCAGGCCGCCTGTGCGGTCAGCGCGCCGTGTCCGTCGCCTGTCGGGGCGTCGGGAGCGGCGTAAGCCGCGGCTTCGAACGAAGGTCGGTCGCGCCGGTCATCCATGAAAGCGCTGTAAGACATCTACTCCTGTAAGGCGATTGCGTGAAATGAGTATGTGGCTCGGACTCGAAAAATGCCAGCGCTTCGTGCGCCTATTCCGGTCGCTGCCATGAAACCGCGGTTTGAAGCTGGTCCAGGGGCTGGACGAACGAACTATTGGGGGTTCGTCCGCGGTCGTCAGAAGCTACCGAATCGGGGCCCCACACAGTCGAGGTAGGCGCAATCGTCTCATGCAATTTGCGCTTTTTTTCTTATCGCGGAGGTCGTGGCCGCGACGGCGAGTGAAATATCGGGGCGCCCGGATTTGAACCGGGGACCTCACCGACCCGAACGGTGCGCGCTACCAGGCTGCGCCACGCCCCGAATGCGACGGGGATTATCGCAGACCCGAATCGGCGTTCGGTGGCGCAACGGCGAGCGTGGAAGAGCCGTCGGGCCGCAGGCCGTCGAGCATGATGCGCAGATATCTGCGGTAGAGGCCGGGCGTCGACTGGTCGGCGCAGTTCTGTGCGACGGCCGAGGCCAGAGTACCTGTCCGGATATTTCGACGAGGCGGTTCTTATGCATGAACAGGGCTGGCTCGTCGATCACGCGCGAGTGCATTGCTTCGTAGAAACCGAGATCGCGAGCCTGGAAGTCGGCGATGCCGAACATCAGATACTCGAACGACTCGGCCGGATCTTCGATCGCCTGGGCTCGCTTGCAGATCTCGAGCGCCTCGGCGAGCCGCGCCTCGATCACCGCGAAGACCAGGTCGTCTTTCGTGGGGAAGTTGCGAAACAACGTCGCGCTGCCTACGCCGGCGCGGCGCGCGATCTCGGCCACGCCGACCTCGAAGCCGCTTTCGCGGAAGGCCTCCGCGGCCGCCTCGATCAGGCGGCCGCGGTTGCGCTCGGCGTCGGCGCGGCGGGGACGTGTGGTTTCGGTGGTTTCGGTCATCGGTTTGCGGTTTGCGGTTCGGAGTCTGAGCTGCCGATCGTCAGGCCGCCGCCGGCACTGGCTCGCCGGCCTCGACGTGGACGTGGGAGACGTCTTCGCGGCGCAGCATCGTGGCGATCAGCACCAGTCCGAAGAGCATCAGCCCGGCGCCGCCGATGAATGCGGCCTGGAAGCCCTCGACGAGCGCGGCGTTGTGGGTGGCCGTGCTCTTGACATTCTCGGCTGTTTCGAGGAAGTTTGCGGTGTACTCGGTTGCGATCGACGCCAGAATCGCGAGGCCGAGCGCGCCGCCAACCTGCTGCGAGGTGTTGAACGTGCCCGACGCAAGGCCGGCGTCGGCCTCGTCTACGCCGGCCGTGGCGACCAGTGTCATCGGCACGAAGGTCATACCCATGCCGAGCGCCATCGGCAGCAGCCCCATCAGCATCTGCGGGTAGGTGCCGTCGGTCTGGGTGGTCACGGCCATCACGATCAGACCGATCGTGGTGAGCGTCATGCCGATCATCGAAACCGGCTTCACGCCGATGCGGCCAATCGACTGTTGCGACATGCCGGCGCCGAACATGATGCCCAGCGAGACCGGCAAGAAGGCCAGGCCGGCTTTCAGCGGGCCGAAGCCCATGATCTGCTGTACGTAGAGCGACGCGAAGTAGAACATCGAGAACATGCCGCCGGCGACGGCGAACATCGTCAGGTTGGCGACGGTGATCCAGCGCATCTTGAAGAACGACAACCGCACCAGGGGCGCCGGCGAGCGAAGCTCGATCGCGATGAACGCGGCCAGCAGCGCGAGCGCGCCGCCGACCCACAGCAGCGTTGTCGCGGAGCCCCAGCCCCACTCGGGGGCCTTGACGATCGCGTAGACCAGCACCATCAGTCCTGAGGTGACGGTCGTGGCGCCGGCCACGTCGAAGTGACGGTGTTCGCCCTCGTGGCGCGACTCCGGCACCCAGCGCAGCGCCGCGAGGATCACGAGGATGCCGACCGGCAGGTTGACGATGAAGTTCCACTGCCAGCTGAGCTGTTCGGTCAGCAGGCCGCCGAGCAGCAGGCCGAATGCGGCGCCGCCGGCGGCTATCGCTCCCCAGATCGAAAGCGCCTTTGTGCGCTCGGGGCCCTCTACGAAGTTGACGGTGATGATCGACAGCGCGGCCGGCGAGATCAGCGCGCCGCCAAGCCCCTGGAAGCCGCGAGCGACGATCAGCATCTCGCCGGTGGAGGCAAGTGCGTTGACCGCCGAAGCGGTGGCGAAGACCAGGGTGCCGACGATGAAGATCAGCCGGCGGCCGACGAGGTCTGCGAGGCGCCCGCCGAGCAGCAGGAAGCCGCCGAAGACGAGCGTGTATGCGTTGACGATCCATTGCAGGTTCGCCGGCGAGAGATTCAGGTCTTCCTGGATCGATGGCAGCGCGACGTTGACGATCGTTGCGTCGAGCACGACCATGAACTGCGCGAAGCAGACGACGACGAGCACGAGCCAGTGGCTGGCGTTCCGCGCGGCGGTCGGGGTGGCGGGGGCTGTTTCAGACATGGATTCCTTTCGGCCGGTCCGCGGGGCTTGACTTTGGGGACGGCGCGCGCGCCGGATGCGCGGGACGCAAAACGGATCGACCGCTCCAGTTTAAACGGATCGACCGCTCCGGATGGTGACGGGGGTCACACATTCGTCGATCGAGGACGTCCGGTTTGTGCACCGGCCGCCGCGACCTCTCACGTCATCGGATCCCTGACGTCGTCAGAACGAATGACCGCGGCGAACCGGTGCAACCGGACCTGATGAGCCACGAGCCGACTGGTGGATCGACTCAGTGATCTGGGGGGAGGTCACATGGCTCATACAAGTTGACAAGTCTCCATCCGAACGTCGTCCGGGTGGCCGGAGGCTACTGGAGTCACGTACAATAAAGCATCGGCGGGATGGCTTGCGAGGTAACCTCTCGGTCACCAGTTGAGCCTTCGTTCAATCGGCGAAACGACACGAAAATGGGCGGAATCATCAAGAAGAAGAAGACGAAGAAGCGCACGCGACTCTCGCCTGAGCTGCGCCGCGAGCAGCTGGTAGAGATCGGCGCGCAGTTGTTTGCCGAGCGCCCCTTCAGCGACGTCTGGATCGAGCAGGTCGCAGATGCGGCCGGCGTATCGCGCGGTCTCGTCTACCACTACTTCCCGAACAAGCGCGACTTCTACGCCGCGGTTGTGCGCCATGGCGCACAGGACACGCTGCGCATCACCGCCCCCGACCCCGAGTTGCCGCCGCTACAGCGTCTGCGCGACAGCCTCGATCACTTTCTCGAGTACGTCGAGCAGCGCGAGAACGTCTTTCGCGCCATCCATCGCGGCCAGCACAGCAGCGATGAGGCCGTACGCGCCGCGGTGCGTGAATCCCGTGACGAGCAGGCCGAGCGAATCATCGCCCACCTCGGTCCTCCGGTCGAGTCCACACCCACGCTGATGCTCGCGCTAGAGGGCTGGATGCACTTCAACGAGTCGGTCGTGCTCGACTGGCTCGAAACGCGCGAGATCGGGCGCGACGTGGTGCTCGATCTGATGACCGGTTCGCTGGTCGGCATCCTGATCTCGGCGATGCGCGCCGACGGCACTGCCGAGCTTCCCGAGATGCTCGAAGAGCTTCAGCTGCAACTGCAGCAGGCCAGCGCAACGGTCTGAGGGCGGCCGAGCGGACCGCGTGCCGTGCGCGCCGCGCTATAAACGAGCCGTGACGCCCGAGCACTCGCCCAAGTTGAAACGGTTGCATCCCGAGCTGGGCGAGCTCGATGTTGGCGACGCCTACGGCGAGTTCGGTTTCAACGATCTGGCTACGGCTCAGCGGCCGTACGTTGTCGTCAACATGGTCGCCACGGTGGACGGGCAGGGTCGCCTGGGCGCGAACACCGACCGGCTGGGCGGCGAGGTGGACCGGCAGTTGTTCGTGCAGCTGCGCGAGCAGGTCGACTGCGTCCTGGCCGGGACGCGCACGATCGAGGCCGAGCAGTACAAAGGCCCGGCCTCACGTTCCAAGACACGCGCTGCCCGCGAGGCGCGAGGCCTGCGCCCGCGCCCGCTGTTTGCCACGGTAACGCGCAGCGGAGTCGTGCCGTGGTCTGCGCCGGTCTTCCAGGACGAGGGCATCGAATGCGTGATCTTCAGCGATGCCGAACTGGCGGCGGGCGAGACTCGCGCCACCGTGACGCAAGTGCGCGAAACCGGCCCCCAGGCAATACTGCGGGCGCTGGCCGGAGACTTCGACGTGCGCAGCGTGCTGCTCGAAGGCGGTCCGCATCTGAACACGCCGTTCTTCGCGGCCGGACTCGTCGACGAGCTGTTCCTGACTGTCGCCCCGCTGCTCGCCGGTGGATCGGCGGCCTTTCCGATCGTTGCCGGCGACCTCGGCGCCGGCCTGCCGCTGCGGCTGGCCGGTGTTCTGCTCGACGATGAAGATCACCTCTACCTGCGCTACCGCCCGGACGGGACCGATGGTCGACGCCACACGTGAACCGATTCCCGAATCGGCGCGGCTTGTCAGCGACGCCGACTGGGCCGACGACGATCCGGCAGTGCACACCGGGCACGGCGACGGCCTCAAGGCCTTCTCGTGGCTGAACCCCACGATCCTCTGGCACTCGCGCAACAACGTCCTGGCCTCGATCAGCGGCGATCCGACCGAGCGGGCGCGCGCGGCCTGGGTCGAAGCGCAGCGCGACAGGCTGAAGCTTGCCGCCCGTCCGGCCGCCGAGATCGAGGACTTCATGCTCGAGCGGCCAGAGCTCGATGAGTTCTCGGTGCTGGTTATGGGCGACACCGGTGAGGGCGACGTCGGCCAGTACGCGCTGGTGCCTTCGCTGCTGAAGGTCGGCGAGGGCACCGATTTCGGGCTGATCGCCAGCGACGTGGTGTACCCGGCCGGCGACGTCAACCAGTACATCGCCAAGTTCTTCGTGCCCTACGCCGCGTATCCGCGGCCGATCTACGCCGTGCCGGGCAATCACGACTGGCTCGATGGCTTGGCGGGCTTCATGCGCCACTTCTGTGGCGCGCCACCGACCGGCGAGAAGTTCGCGCCGCCGCGCCACGGACGCCGGCCGCGGCTGGCGTCGCTGGTTCACAGGGTCTTCTGGCGCCGCGCCGGAGAGCTCGCGCCCGACACGCTCTCCGAAGCCGCCGCGCTGCGCGGCGAGGCGCAGTCCGCCGGTCCGGCCCAGCCGAACATGTACTTCTGCATCGACACTCCGCGGCTGCGGATCATCTGTGTCGACACCGGCATTCTTGGCCGGCTCGACTACGACCAGGGCCAGTGGCTGCGCCGCGTCGCCGCCGGTCCGAAGCCGAAGGTGTTGGTCTCGGGCAGCCCGATCTACAGCGGCAACGGCGTCAGCCCGCGGCGCATCCTCGGCGCCGACGGACGTGGCGCGGTTGGCTCGCTGCTGGGCGTGGTGCGCGACCCGGCGAACAACTTCGTCGCCGCGATCGCCGGCGACGTTCACCACTACGAGCGCCACGCCGTCAAGCTCGAAGACGGCCGCACGATGAACTTCGTAATCAGCGGCGGCGGCGGTGCCTTCATGACCTCGACACATCAGATCGATCCCATCGACCTGCCCGGCGTCGACGAGAGCGGCTGGGTCGTGTACCCGACCCGCGGCGACTCGCTGCGGGCGTTCTCGGTGATCCTGTCGCGGCGCTGGCGTGGCATGGTGCCGTGGGGCAAGGGTCGCGCGCCGCGAGGAATACCGGCCGACCAGGCAGAGCGGATCATGGCCGAGCGCCACGGCCTGCCGGTGCCCGATCCGGCGGTCAAGGTTTCGCTGCGCTCGCGTTTACTCGGCGAGCTGCTGTTTCCACGCGTTCAGCCGGTTGAGTCGTCGAAGGTCTCGGAGCTGCTCGACTGGGACGATCCACCGTTCCTGAAGCACGCGCTGCGACTCGAGGTCGCGGACGGCCGGCTGCGCATGCGGGCGTTCGCGATCAGCGGCCGGCAGAGCGACGCCGGGCGTCCGGTCGAGTTCGACGGCTTCGACGTGGAGCTTGAGCGTGGCTGACCGGCGCCCGATCGAGTTCTCGGCTCAGCGGCGCATCGGCCGCGCGCCCGACCGGGTCTTCATCGTGCTGGCCGATCTGCGCAGTCACTGGCCGCTGCTCGGCGGCGTACTGGCCGAGGCCGAGATGCTCGACGGCGAGCGCGGCGAGCGCGCGCGATTGGCCGTGCGCATGCCGCCGCCGCTGGGCTGGCTTGGCGCGCGGCGAATCGTCGATACCGAGGTTCTCGAGCTGCGCGCGCCAGAGCTTCTGCGCGGTCGTGCCGTGGCCGGGGCGAGCAGTGCGCTGATCGAGTGGCGGGTTGCCGAGCAGCGCGGCGGCAGGGCGACCGGTTCGCACGTCAGATTCAGTGCCGTGATAGCGCCCGGCAGTGTGTTCGACTCGATGCTCTTGCGCCTGGCCCGGCCATGGCTTGCGCGCCACGGACGGCGCGTGCTCGCGCGTCTCGACGCCGAGGTGATCGCGCTCGATGCTCCACCCGCGGCCGAACCGGCCGAGGGCACGGTTTCGTGAGCGAAGCGAAGGGGGCGGGCGTCAAGCACCGCGCCCAGGCCCTCGACATCGTTCGTGCCGCCGCGGCGCTGGCGGTGCTGACCTACCACGTCTGGCTCTATCGCCTGCCCCGTCCGAACAGTCCCACGCGAGATGGGTGGGTCGACTTCGCGCTGTTCGAGCTGCGCGCCGGCCTGATCGTCTTCTTTGTGATGTCGGGTTACCTGCTCTACCGGCCGCTGCTCAGGGGTGGCCGTGACGGCGCGCCGCGAACCGTTCCGCTTGCCGCGTACTACTGGCGCCGCGTCGTGCGAATCGTGCCCGGTTACTACCTGGCGATAGCCGGGTCGGTGCTCCTGCTGTGGAGTCTCGACGGCACCCCGGGCGTGCGCCTGCCCGATGCCGCCGATCTCTGGAAGTTCCTGTTCTTCCTTCAGAACTACTACTCCGACACGCTGCTGACGCTCGACGCGCCGACCTGGACACTGGCGGTGCAGGCGGCTTTCTATCTGGTGTTTCCGTTCTTTCTCATTCCGGCGTCGCGGCTCGGCGCGCGGGCATGGGTAGTGCCGGTTGTGCTGATCGTCTTCGGACTGGCCTGGAACTGGTACTCGTACTCCAACGCGCTCGGCCCGATCGCGCGCCTCGCGATGCCGGCGATGTTGCCGTATCTGGCGCTCGGCATGCTGATCGCCCACCTGCCGCCATTCGGCACGCGCGCCACCGCCGTACGCGTGCTACTGGCGGGCGTGGCGTTGGCAGTGGCAAACGGCGTCTGGCACGCGCTCGGTGAAGGCGAGTGGGCGCTCGGTGTGCTGCGCGATCTGCCCGGCGCGATCGGCTACGCGCTGATCATCGCCGCCTGCGCTCAGCCGGTGATCGGCTTCCACCGGCGGCTGCGTCCGGCCGAGGCCTTCGGCCGCTGGTCCTATGGCGTGTTTCTCTGGCACCTGCCGCTGCTGCTGTTCATCAAGGGTCACGGCTTGATGCCGGGTTCGGGGCTCGCCACCTGGGCGCTGTTGATCGCGGTGGCGGCTGCCGCCGGGGCAACGCAGTGGCGATTCGTCGAGCGCCCGCTGCTGGCACGGTCGAGGGGCAGCAGCTAACTGCGGCGATCACCGTCGGTTGACTGGCTACCCTTTGGATTGATGAGCGTGGAGATTCTCACACGCAAATGGATGTGCGTGACATGCGGTTGGATCTACGACCCTGACGTCGGCGACCCCGACGGCGGGATTCCGCCCGGAACTCCCTTCGAGGAGCTGCCCGACGACTGGTTCTGCCCAGTCTGCGGCGCTCGCCCGAAGGATTTCGAGCCGATGGACGACTGACCCCGCGCTCGCAAGCTTCGTCATGACCAGCACGCTTCCACCCGACGACGGCACGCTTCAGATCGAAGGCGACGTGCAGTTCGACGGCCCGATCGAGGCCGCTGCCCTCGCCCCGGGCGCGACCGCCAACGACTCCCACGTCAGCAACCTCACCACGATCCCCGTCGTCGACGGTGTGCTGGAGCTTGAGTCGACGACGCGAGCACACAAGATCGGCACGCTCGCGGTGGTCGTCATCCCGTTCGTCGCATTTCTCGCCGCGGTCGTGCTGTTGTGGGAGAAGTGGATCCACACGCATGACCTCATCGTGCTGCTCACGATGCACGTGATCGCCGCCTTCGGCATCACCGTCGGCTTCCACCGGCTGCTGACGCACCGTAGTTTCGAGACCAAGCCGTGGGTGCGCGGGCTGCTGACGGCCGCCGGTTCGCTGGCGATCGAGGGCCGCCCGACGCATTGGGTCGCCGACCACCGCCGTCATCACGCCTACTCCGACGAGGAGGGCGACCCGCACAGCCCGCACGTCGGGCGCGGCAGCGGCTTCTGGCAGGCGGTAAAGGGCGCCTGGCACGCGCACGTCGGTTGGATGTTCGCGCCGGGCCAGACCCCGGTGAAGCGCTTTGCTCCCGATCTGCTGAAGGACCGCGCCGTGATGGCAGTCGACCGCCAATTCCCATGGTTCATCGCGATCGCGATCGCGATTCCGGCGGCGATCGGCTTTGCGCTGACGGGCACCTTGCTCGGCGCGCTGGCCGGCGCGTTCTGGGGCGGCGCCGTGCGCATCTTCCTCACGCACCACATCACTTGGAGCGTCAACTCGATCTGCCACATGTTCGGCCGCCGCCCGTTCGTCACCAGCGATCTCAGCACGAACAACTGGATACTCGCGCTGCCCACGATGGGCGAGGCATGGCACCACAACCACCACGCCTTCCCGACCAGCGCCTTCCACGGCCTGCGCGGCTGGCAGAAGGCGATGGACCCCAGCGGCTGGGTAGTGCTCGCGCTCGAGAAGACCGGCCTGGCCTGGAACGTCAAGCGCGTCTCCGACGAGCAGATGGCGGCGAAGACGCGGTAGTCGCCGGGCCGGTGCGCTCCGTCTGCCACCGCGCCCCTTTCCCAAGCCCGATCCCGCGCAAGGTTGCGATCTTTGCGCGCCCGACCCCTGCGCAAAGATCGCAACCTTGCGCGCTCGACCCCATTCCCATGCTTGGTGGCGGGGGCGGAGCCGTCGGGGCCGTGTGCGAACATATGTTCGTGTCAGGAGATCGGATCGTCGTCTGTGTTCTGCTGCCCCGCTTTGAGCTGGGGGTGGCGGCGGCGCGGCGCGGGGTCGATAGGCAGGAGTTGCTCAGCAGGCCGGTTGCGCTGGCGCCGGTGCCGGGTGGGCGGCAGGTCGTCGGCGAGGTCAGCGCCGCGGCCGAGGCCTTTGCCGTCACGCCGGGGCTACCGCTCAGCGAGGCCTTCGCGCGCTGCCCGGGGCTGAAGCTGCTGCCGCCGGATCCGGCGGCAGCGCGTGCCGAATGGGAGGCGGTGGTGCGCGCGATCGAGGGCATCGGCGCTGAGGTCGAGAGCGATCCCGAGGTGCCCGGCACGGCCTTTTTCGAGGCCGGTGGGTTGCTTCGTCTGCACGGGGGGAGGTCGCATGGCCGCCCGGCCGCGGCGGCCGGCGGCGGGCTCGACGGCGTGATCGCCGCCGTTCGCGCTGCCGTCGGCCGGCCGCTGCGCGTCGGCGTGTCGCGTACGCGTTTCGTGGCGCTGGCCGCGGCGCGCACCACGCGTCCGCGCAAGGCGCGGCTGGTGCTGACCGCTCGCGAGCGCCGCGAGTTCCTCGCCCGCGCACCGGTCGACTGGCTGGCGCTCCAAGCTGGGGCGGACGCCGGTGCGGGCGTGGGAGCGACTAGGCCTGCCCAACCACGGCAGCCTGCCGCTCTGGCTCCCGCCGCCGCCAAGCCGATGCGCGAACTCGCCGACACCCTGCGCAAGCTCGGCATCGAAACGCTTGGCGAGTTTGCGCTGTTGCGACGAGCCCAGGTAGCCGAGCGCTTCGGTGCGACCGGCCTGGCCGCGCGCGATGTCGTCCACGGCCGCGAGCCGCCACTGCGCCCGCGCCGTCCGGCCGAAGCGCTGTCCGAGCGCATCGAGCTGATCGACGATGCCGACGGCCAGGTGGGGGTGGGCTACGACGTCGATGGCAGCTCCGCGCTTGTGTCCGTTCAGGCGGTTCAGATAGCGCCCGCTTCCGCCGGCGCGCTCGCTCCCGAGTTGCAGCACGCGCTGGCGCTGTTGATCGAACGGCTGATCGCGCGCCGCGAGCGCGCCGGTCGCACGTTGCGCGCATTCACGCTGACCGCGCGCTTTGCCGAAGGTGGCTCGTGGGCGTCCAGCGCCGTGATGCGCGAGCCGACCGCCGACCCGGCGCGCGTCAAGCTGGTGCTGTCGCCCAAGCTGCTCGAGCTGCCCGAGCCGGCCGCCTCGCTGGAGTTGAGCGTTGACGCCTTCGGCCCGTACGACCACGATGCCGTCACGCTGTTCGGCGCCGACCCAGGTCGCGAGCGTGCCAGCCGTCTGCACAGCGCCGCCGAGCAGGCCCGAATCGCGGCCGGCGATCCGCGCAAGGTTGCGCGTGTGATGCGCCTCAGCGAGCACTCGCGCCTGCCCGAGCGTCGCAGCTCGCTCTCGCCCGGACCGGTGGCGCTCAACCGTCCACGACCGATCGATCTGCGCGCCGACGAAGACGGCCGCCCGCTGATGCTGCCCGCCCGCGACTCGAACAACAGATGGAGTCGCCGTGCCGGCGCCCGTTCGCGCGTACCGGTCGCTCACGAACGTGAGCGCTGGGTGGTCGAGGACCGCTGGTGGACCGGCCGCCCGCTGCGCCGCCGCTACTTCGAGCTGGTGCTGGCCGATGGCAGCAACGTCGTCGTCTTCCAGGATCTGGCCAGCAAGCGGTGGTTCGAGCAGCGCGGCTGAAGTGTGGGCAGCCGTGGGCCACAGCGCGGGCCGGCGCATGACCCCACGTCGGTCCCGCATCGGCCCCCGCGTGGCCACAGCGCGAGCCGCGGTCAGCCCGAGCGGCGCAGCTCGGGCAGCACACCGCGTACCCAGCTGCGATAGCCCGAGTCGACCTCGAGCTTCCAGATCGGCACCTCGGCCTTGATCCGGTCGATCGCCTCGCGCGCGGCCGTAAAGGCGGCCGGACGATGGCGCGCCGAGACGGCGACGATCACGCTGGGGTGCGAGCGCGGCACATCGCCGACGCGGTGCTCGATCGCGACTGCCTCAAGCCTGTAGTTCTCCAGAAGGTCGTCAACGATCCGCTCGATCCGCTGCACGGCCATCACCTCGTACGCCTCGTAGTGCAGCAAGTCGACGTCGCGCGTCGTGCCGGTGAAGGTGACGACCGCGCCGGAGCCATCGGTTACGACCATGTCGTGCAGCATCTGCAGATCGAGCGGCTCGGAGCAGATGCGCACGTGCACCGGCGCTCCACCTGAGATCGGCGGTATCAGCGCCAGCTCATCGAACTCCTTGACGATGTGTCCCGGACCGACGTACTCGCGATTCACGGCCAGCCGGACCGAGTCCGAAGCACCGAGCGTCTCATCGAGACCGGCGTGCTTCAGCGCTCGCGCGATCACCGTCGAGGCACGCACGCCGTGTGGCAGCTGAATGGCGACGCTGCGCGCGTCGGCCAGCTCGGCTATCCAGGCGAACAAAAGCACTTCGGCCGTGAAGCGTTCCACTTCACGGCCGCGCTTGGTCGCGACGGGTTCGGCGACCTGCCCGCTCCGGCGGTTGAACTGTCGGCGCCGTTCAGCCATCGGCCTCCTTGCGGCAGCGGTCGCTCACCGGACTACGAAGCTCTCGCGCCAGGCCCGCGTGCGTGTCGGCTGGCCGCCGCATCACGGTTCCTGGAACCCGGTGCCAGGCAGCAGCCAAACCTTGCCGTCGCGTATCTCCAGCGAGTAGCGCTTCACCTGCTCGTCGTGTCCCTGGACCTGACCGGTGGTGAGGTCGATTCGCCTGCCGTGCAGCGGGCAGGTCACGCAGGCGTCGGCAACGATGCCGTCGCTGAGCGGACCCCCCTGGTGCGGACAGTCGTTGTCGATCGCGAAGAACCCTTGCGGGGTGTGGAACACGCCGATCCGCCGGTTGACGAGCGCGATGCTGCGCCCTTCGCCGAACGGCACGTCGTCGACGAAGCAGATCGGGATCGCTTCGCGCATGGTCACTGAGGCCGTGCCCGCGGCTGCCGGGTTGCCGCTCACTCTGCCTCACGCCCTACTAGGCCGGAGGCACGTTCGAGGTGCTCGCCGCTCTCCTGGTAGTACTGAAGGAAAGTGGTGGCGATGCGCATCGCCTCGGCCTTGGGCCCGACGGTCGCCAAGACATCACCCTTACGAACGCTCGCTCCCGCGGCTTCGCCGATGCGCATCTGCCATCCACTATCCACCGCAATCAGGTCGACGTCCTTCGTGCCGGCCTCGGCGCAATTGCGAGGGAACCCCGAGACGGCAGCTTTGACCTTGTGCGGCGTGTAGAGCCCATCCCACTCTCGTTCGAGCGCGATGCCCGTTTCGATCGAATCGTCCAGCCCAATGCGGCAGAACTCGGAGCCCACACACGTTTTGACCGCGCGGATCGCCTTGGCGTAGGCGTGTCCGGGCGGCATACCCATCTCTTCGCGGATCAGCGGCGGCATCGCCTTCTCGACGCCCAGCGGGTCGATGTGCGCGATACCCGCGGTCATCTGTCCGCCTCGTCTTTCGCGAGTTCGTTCAACTCGGCGAAGCGATCGACGATCCCCTGCGGGACCTCGCCGTCGACGTCGCCGACCTTTGTCTCCCAGGGACCGGCGTTCAGCCGGTCAGTCAATTCGACGCTGCCGACCCATTTGACGCCCTTGTAACCCCACAGGTAGTGCGGCTGAAGCCAGCGCAGGGGGCCGCCGCTGATCGGCGACAGCGGCTCGCCATCTAGTTCGAGCGCGAACAGCCCGTCGCGCGCTTGCTCGATCGGCACGCACGACGCGTACGGGCTGTCGGTCGCCCCGAAGCGCACGTGAGTGGCCGCGGGGCTGGGCAGCACCGCATCGAGGACCCGTCCGGCGGGAACGCCGGCCCATGTAACGCGCGGCCGGCTCCAGCCCCAGACACAGTGAAAGTCGGACTGGTAAGGCACGACTCCCAGCTCGCGCAGCTCGTCGAGCGTCAACTCGATCGGGCGCTCGGCGAGCCCGCCGATGCTCAGGGTCCACGTCTCGCGGACGGGCGGCTCCAGCTCGAGGTGAACCGGGGGGAGGTCCTCGACCAGCCGATGCACTCGCGGACGGCCGTTCTCGACCGGAAGCGGCGCGGGGTCTCGCTCCATCTCCCGCTTCATCGCCCGAAACTCGGCGGCACTGACCGGTACCTGGTTCTCTGCGAGGTCGTTCATCGCCGCGAGCCTTCGCCTATCGCTCCGAAACCTCAACGGCCGTGGCGGTAACCGCCGGCTCGCTCGACTCCGGCTGCTCGGCGAGGGCAGGCAGCGTGCCGGTTACCGACTGCTTGAACTCGCGCATCCCACCGCCGATCCCGCGGCCCAGCTCGGGCAGCTTCTTCGGTCCGAAGATGATCAGCATGATCGCCAAGACGACGACGATCTCCATTGGTCCGATTCCTGGCATCATGCTGCCTCCTGTTCGTTGGTCTGAGGTGTCACGAGCTCGCGTTCGAGTAGGTAGACGAGCCGTTCTCGAATGCGTTGGTACTCCGGGTCCTTCGGAAGCTCGGCCTTGTCGCGCGGGCGTTCGATCTTCACTTCGATGATCTCGGCGACCGACGGCTTCGGCGGGTTGGCCATCACGACGATGCGGTCGGCCAGGAAGATCGCCTCGTCGATGCCGTGGGTGACCATCAGCACCGTCTCGGTGTCGTCCTCGTGCGACCACAGATCGATCAGCTGCTGCTGCAGGTTCGAGCGAGTCAGCGCGTCGAGCGCGCCGAATGGTTCGTCGAGCAGCAACACCTTCGGGCCGACGGCGAACGCGCGAGCGACTGCCGTGCGCTGGCGCATGCCGCCCGAGATCTCGCCGGGCTTCTTGTCTCGGTGCAGCCACAGCCCGGTGCTTCGCAGGTACTTCTCGGCTATGTCGCGCGTCGCGTCGGACTTGCGGTCTGGACGGGCCGAGAGCGCGGCTTCGACGACGTTGTCGTAGACGCTCATCCACGGCAGCAGCGAATAGTTCTGAAAGACGATCGCGCGGTCAGGTCCGGGGCCTTCGACGCGGAAGCCGTCAAGCACGACCTTGCCTTCGTCGGCGCCCTCGAGGCCGCCGATCACGTTCAGCAGCGTCGACTTACCGCAGCCCGAGTGACCGATGATCGAGACGAACTCGCCCTTCTCGATCTCCAGGTCGACGCCGCGCAACACCGGCTGCGCGCCCGACTTGGTGTGAAACGTCTTGCGGACGCCCATGATCTCGAGCGACATTCAGACCACCTCCTTGTACTGGACACGCGCTTGCAGCTTGCCGAAGGCGAAGTCCAATGCCACGCCGACGATGCCGATCAGGAAAATCGCGGCGGCTACGTTGGCCAGGTTCGACGCGTTGTACGCGTCCCAGACGAAAAATCCGATTCCGGTACCGCCCGAGAGCATCTCGGCGGCGACGATCACCATCCAGGCGATGCCCATCGAGATGCGCATGCCGGTGACCATCGAAGGCAGGCTGTACGGCAGCAGCACGTGGCGCGTGTACTTGAACTTCGAGAAGCGGAAGACGCGCGCGACGTTCTTGTGGCTCTCGGGCACCGACGCCACGCCGAACGCCGTATTCAGCAGCGTCGGCCAGATCGAGGTGATGAAGATCACGAAGATCGCCGCCGCGGGCGCCGCCTTCAGCACCACCAGCCCGAGCGGGAACCACGCCAGCGGCGACACCGGGCGCAGCAGCTGAACGACCGGGTTGAATGCCGACCATGCCTGCCGGCTGGCGCCCATCGCGAAGCCGACCGGGATCGCGACCACCAGTGCCAGTGCAAAGCCGATGAAAACGCGCTGCAGCGAGGTCATCAGCTGGATGCCGATGCCCTTGTCGTTGGGACCGTTGTCGTGGAAAGGCTCGGCCAGCAGGTCGCTGAGAGCGCTGAGCGACTCGGCCGGCGTCGGCAGGTCGGGCGACACCGCGGCGATCGCTGCCCAGAGCGCAAACAGCCCGACGAACCCCGCGAAGCCCAGGACGACCTGATCGACCGCCGAGCGCGCGCGGGCCGAAGCCGGCCTGCGAAGGCCGGCGACCCGGCGCGGCCTACCTGCCGCGCCGGCCGTGCCGGATGGTGGAGCTGTGTCGCCGTGCTCGATCCCAGTGGATGGATCGAGCACGGCGGCTCCGTCGACTCGCCCAGGGAGCGCGTCGAAGCTGGTTTTCAGGTCGCGTTCGCTCATGCGCGGGCAGCCTCCTCGTCTGGTTTCTTGGGGTCGAAGGTGACGCCGTCGAGCTTCACCTTGAATGGCGTCATGTCGTTGTCGGGCACCGGAACGTTCTCCGCCTTCGCGACGCTCTCGTAGAGGTCGGAGAGGATCACGCTCTCGGCGATGGCCTCGTAGTTGGGGGCCGACTTCAGGTAGCCGAAGCGCTGGTACTGCGCGAGGAACCAGATCGCCTCGCTGTGGCGCGGGAAGTTCGTCTCGCCCTCGCGGTAGAAGCGCATGCGGTCGTCATCGAAGGTCTTGGGCGGCAGCCCGGCGCCGAGGTCGTACTCGCCGAGCAGTCGCGGTTCGATGTCGGCCGGCTTGGCATTGACGAAGGCTGGTGTGCCGATCGTCTTGGCGACTTCAGGGATGTTGGCCTTGTCGTCGCAGTACTGGCAGGCCTTCAGCACGGCGCCCATCACCTCTTTGAGCTCGCTCTCGCGCTTGCTCGCAAAGCTCTTGCTGACAACGAGGGCCTTCTCCGGGTGGTGGGTCCAGAGATCCTGCGTGGCCAGCGTCGTGAAGCCGATGTCCTTCTGGACCGCGACCGCGTTCCACGGCTCGCCGACGCTGTAGCCGTTCATGTTTCCGGCGGTCATATTGGCCACCATCTGCGGTGGTGGGATCGGGATTACCTTCGGCGTGGACATGTCGATGCCCATCGCCAGCAACCAGTAACGCAACCATGCGTCGTGGGTTCCGCCGGGGAAGGTCATCGCGAAGGTCTGACCCTTGCCACCGCCGATCGCCGCCTTGGCCTTGTCGAGGTCGCCGTAGCCGGCCGAAGCGAAGTCCTTCTTCAGCGTGAGGCCCTGACCGTTGTTGTTCAGGGTCATCGCGATCTTGAGCTTGTCGGAGCCGCCCTTGCCGTCGTTGCCCACGCCCGAAGCGACCGCGAGCGGCATGCTGTACAGGCAGTGCGCCGCGTCGATGTCGCCGTTGATCAGCGCGTCGCGCGTGGCCGGCCACGATGCCTGCTTGACCACCTCGACGTTGAGACCGCGCTCCTTGAAGTAGCCCAGCGAGTCGGCCATCACGATCGGCGCACAGTCGGTCAGGGCGATGAAGCCGATCTTGATCGTCTTGCCGCCACCTGCTCCGCCGCTGGAACCGCCGCCGGATGACGTGTCGTCGCCGCAGCCAGCCAGCGCCCAGGATGGAATCGCGAGTGCCGCAGCCAGGGCAGAGCCCTTCAGAAGCGCCTGGCGACGGGAAATCGGCTGGTTGAGTGCGTCCATCAACGACGACTCGGCCGGCTTGCGGGGGTCCTTTTGCATCTGTTGTCTCCTTGCTCTGTGCCGCGACTGCCCGGGAATGCGGGGTGCGGCTCACCGATGGGGGTCAGTGGGTGATGCGACATCGAATGTAGATCTGTACTTATGGCGGTTGGCGGGCCGGTAGGACAAAAATCACAGGAGCCGTATGTACGGATGTCGGGGGGAGCAACGGACCTTCAGACACCGGCAAAATCCCTGCAAATCAGGCACTTTTATGGTGCGGCGTGAGGTTGTGCATCGTGCTCCGGCGGCCGAATCTCGCTCATCTGACGCCGGCAGGAGCGACTCTTTGGCCCCCTGGCTACCGCGGCCGGCTGACTAGGCGTAGGATCGAAATCGACCCCACCACCTCTCACGAGAGGAGACAGATATGACGGCCGAAACGAACCTTCAGGCCAGCCGCAGACTGTTCGAGGAGTGCATGAACCAGGGTGACCTCGAGTTGATGGAGGAGCTTTGCGCCGACGACTGCGTTACGCACGACCCCGCTGAAGACGACGACGTGACCGGCATCGAAGCGCACAAGGAGCGGGCCGCGATGTATCTAGCGGCGATGCCGGACTTGGAATTCACGATCGAAGACCAGTTCGGTTCGCGCGACCGCGTGGTCACACGCTGGACCGTGCGCGGCACCAACACCGGCGAGCTGCAAGGTATGCCGCCGAGTGGCCACCGCATCGAGATCGCCGGCGTGACGATCGACCGTTTCGACGGCGTCGGACGCATCGCCGAGGCCTGGGACTACTGGGACAACTTCGGCTTCATGCGCCAGCTCGGACTGATCCCGGACATGGTCGTGCAGTCGAGCGAGGGCGAGATCCTCCGCTGATCGGCGCAGCCCCCATCAAACCCGCCCAGATCGAAACAGCCTAGGTCGAAACAGCCCAGATCGAACAGTTCAGCGCAACACGCGCCAGCGCCAGACGGCGGGCGACGCATCGGCGTTGCCCGCCGCGTCGATCGCGAAGACGCGCAGCACGTGCTTGCCCGGCTTGACGCGCTTGGTGTAGCTGCTGCTGCAGGAGCGATACGTTCCGCGATCGAGCTTGCAGCGGAAGGTCGATCCGGTCTCATTGGAGCGGAAGGTGAACTTGACGCGGCGCGAGACGGTCTTGCGCTTGGGCTTCTTGGCGATGCTTGTCTGCGGCGCGGTGACGTCGCCGGGGTCGGCCGGTGGCGGCGTGGCGGCGGCAACGAGGAATTCATCGGCGCCGATGTCGGTCGCGGCGCCCATCGTGCGCGACTCACCGTCGAAGTCGAACAGTCCGATCAGTCCGTCGATGGTGCCGGCATCGATAGTCGGAGAGCCGGCCACCTGGTGGTAGTCGTCGATGGCGGCGTTGACGAAAACGGGCGTGGTCATCTGATTCGAGTTGGTGGTCGGATCGGTGATCGTGGCTCCGCCTGTCGAGTTGGTCGTCGAGTAGTTCGAGTTGGAAAGCGAGATATTCGCCGTGGCGCCTGCGGTGACGCTCGCGCTGACGTCGAAGCCGAGTCCGCGGGCGATCACGTTCTTGGCGTCGATCGACACTGCGCGTCCGGTGTCGGCGTAGATGCGCACGGCGTGCGTGCCGGCACCCGATCCGATCGCCGTCACATTTCGCAAAGTCACGGTCGCGGTGCCCGCGCCGCCCTCGTTTACGCCCATGGCGACGGTTCCGGGGCCCTTCGCGATGCAAACGCTGTCGCGAATCGTTGCATTCATCGCTGCACAGCCCCACGCGCTTTGGGTGGAGACGATCGACGACTGCAGCAAGCCGTTGGCTATGTAGACGCCACCGGTTCCGCCAACGCTGTGCTCGACGGTCACGTTCCTCAGCTTGGCCAGCGCATTGTTGATTGCCACCACGAACGTGCCGGTGCCGACGATCTTCGTCTGTTGCGGAGCGCCGGGGCCGTGGACGTCGACTTGGTCGGCGATTCCGAACGGAGTGGCGCCGACGTTGTACTCGCCGGCCGCGAGGATGACCTCGTCCCCATCGTTCGTGTAAGTCGAGTTGGTCGCGTCGATGATGTTGCACGGCGCGACCGCCGCGCAAGTGTTTGGATCGCCGCTTCCGGTAGGTGTCGCATAGCGCTGCACGGCGCCAGCCGACGCCGGGAGTGCCAGAGCGAGCGCAGCAAGGGCGATCGCGAGTTCGGTTTTCCGTGGGCGGAAGTTCATCCTTGAGTTTCAGATCCTACGCGCTTGTCTCCACGCTTCAGGTTGCCCAGACCTCGTGCAGGGTTCAAAGACGGCGAGCCTCTGCCGATGATTTCGTCGATGGCCGCGAACTTCACCATCGAAACGACGATTGCGGCGCCGCCCGAAGTGGTCTGGGCGTGCCTCACCGATGACGAACTGATCGGCCAATGGGATCCCGGTCGCATTTCGCAGCCCGACGCCGGACAGCCGATCGTCAATCAGTCAGGCAGAGTCGTGCGCGCGCGGCGCTTCGAGATTCAGGTGGTTACGCCCGGCGCGGTTCTACGCGAAGGCTTCACTGCCCGCGCGCTGAGCGGTGAGATCGAGACCCACATTCAGCCTGCGGCCGGTGGCACTCTGATCACCGTTCACGCGACGATGGCGCGGCGTGGTCTCTTCAGAGTCTTGCTGGCGCCAATGGCCAAGGGCGCGAAGGACTCTCTCGAGGGGTCGGTCGACAGCCTGTGCCTGCGGGCCGAGGCCTTCGCCGGCGGCCGGCGAGACATGTACCGTGCGGCCCCCGCGGGCGACCAGCCCTCGAAGTTGCACGCCAAGCTCGCAAAGCTGCTCGCGCAGACGGACCAGGCCGCCGCCGCAGGTTGGCTTGCCGCGGCGCCGGAAATGCGTAACGCGGTGCTCGCGTCGGTCAGCACCGGAAATCCCTGCCCGGATCGCTACGGCGCGCGGCTGGCACAAGCGGTCGCGCTGGTGATGAAGCGTCGCAGCAGGTTCACGCTCGTTACGAGCGGCATCTTCGTCTTGATCTTCGCGTTCTGCATCGTCATGGAACTACAGCTCGTCGACCCGGACCTGCCCTGGCTGGCCGGGTATTCCGTGCTGCTGTGGTGGAACCTCTCAATCGGCCTGCTCGGCGGCATCATTGGCGGCAGGACCTTCGACGCGGCGTTTGCCGCCAGCGAAGAGTGGCTTGCACACGTCGATCCGGTCGAACACCTGATCTGGATGTCGCGATCGAGCGACCCGGCACAACGCAACTTCGCGATTCAGCAGTTGGGCGCGGCACCTATGTTGGGACCGCTGAATCTGCGCGCCGAGGCGGCGCTGGCGCGGGCGGCGGTCGAACCCGATGCGCAATGGAACGGTGCCGCTCAGGCGCTGGCCGCGCGCCGGGCTCGGGTCTTGGCGGCGGCTGCCTGACGCGCTCGCGGCAGATCGACTCGCCTAATCAAGCGGATCAAACCACTCGACTCCCTTGAATCGCGCGAAGTCGCGATCACGGGGTGGCGATCGGAAGCGGCGATCGGGATTGAGTTGCTTAGCTGGTGCCTTCTTGGATCGGCGGGCTAGGTGCCATGTGTGCCGGCGCATTCCTCGCTAGAATCGAACATATGTTCGTATCAATGTCGCCACTATACACACGCGCCAGGCGGTAGCCGAAAGTGCCTGCAAGCACTCAAACCACCGCTCCCTACGTCGAGCTCCATGCCCACTCCGCCTTCTCCTTCCACGATGGCGTAAGCCAGCCTCACGAACTCGCCGCGGCCGCCGCCGGCCTCGGCTACGCCGCCTTCGCGCTCACCGATCACGACGGCGTCTATGGCTCGATGGAGTTCGCCCAGGCCTGCAAGCCGCTGGGCGTCAAGCCCATCCACGGCGCCGAACTGACGCTCAACGACGGGCGCCACCTCACGCTGCTGGTCAAGAGCAGGACCGGCTGGGCCAGTCTCTGCCGTCTGCTCACGCTCGCTCACGAGCACACGCGTGATCACGACGCCGCCCGCACCCAGCACCAGCCGAACGTCACACTCGACCAGGTGCTCGAACACGCCGAGGGGCTGATCTGCCTGTCCGGGTGCGCGCAGCGAGGGGCGGTGGCCGGGCGCGTCGAACGTGGCGAGGCCGGGGTGGCCGAGGCCGTCGCGCGCCGGCTGTTGCAGGCCTTCGGTCCAGACGACTTTCGCATAGAGATCCAGCGCCCCTTCGCCCGCCACGACCGCGCCCGCAATCACGCGCTCGCCGGTATCGCGGGCCGCCTGAAGGTTCCCACGGTGGCCACCGGCAACGTTCACTGCCACGACCGCGCCCGTGCTCCGCTGCAAGACGTCTTCGTGGCGGTCGCCCACAACGCCACGCTCGACGAAACCGAGCCGCTGCGACGCGGCAACAGCTCGCACGTACTGGTTGCGCCGCATGAGATGGCGCGCCGCTTCACCGACCCGTGCTCCGGCGACCATCGGCGTGCCGTCGCCGAGTCGGCTTACATCGCCGAGCGCATCGATTTCGACATCACCAGCGACCTCGGTTACCGCTATCCCGGCGCCGAAGATCCGGCGATGAGTCGCCGCCTGCGCGAGGTCTGCGAGTCGCGTCTTACCGAGCGTTATGGCGATCCCGCGCCCGGCCAGAGAGGGGGCACTCGCGGCAGCGCAGCCGCGCCCACGCCCGGCAGCGTCGGCCGCCGCCGCGTCACCCTCGCAGAGGCTCGCGACCGCTTGGCCCATGAGTTCGCCGTGATCGACAAGCTCAATCTCAGCGGCTTCTTCCTGATTCACCACGATCTGCTCGAGCTGGCGCGTGAGATCGCACTAGAGGTGCGCGGGCCCAGCGCCGCACGCGCCGTGCTGCCGCCGGGTCGCGGGCGTGGTTCGTCGGTCTCTTCGATCGTCTGTTACCTGACCGGCCTCTCGCATGTCGACCCGCTCGAGGCCGATCTCTGTCTCGGCCGCTTCCTGCACGAAGACATCTCCTCGCTGCCCGACATCGACCTCGACTTCCCGCGTGACATTCGCCACCTGCTGATCCCGCGCATCCACGAGCGCTACGGCCACCGGCACTCGGCGCTGGTTGCCGCCTTTCCGACCTACCGCACGCGCGGCTCGCTGCGGGCGCTCGGCAAGTCGCTGGGTCTGCCGGTGTCCGAGATCGAGCGCGTGATTCGCACCACCGACCGCTCCGGCGGCGAAGTCGACGAGCGTGTGCAGGCGTCGCTCGAAGGCTCGCCCGGTGGCGCCAAGCTGCTGGCCTCGCCGCGCTGGCAGGCGTTACTGAAGCTGCTGCCGCAGATTCGCCGCCTGCCACGCCACGCCAGCCAGCACAGCGGTGGCATGGTGATAAGCACCGATCCGCTCGTCGACGTCTGCCCGGTGATGCCGGCCGCGATGCCCGGCCGCCAGATCGTGCAGTGGGACAAAGACTCCTGCGGCGACGCCGGATTCGTGAAGATCGACCTGCTTGGCCTTGGCATGCTCTCGGCCGTCGAGCGCACGGTCGAGCTGATCCACGGCGCACGTGGCGAGATCGTCGATCTCGCGCGCATCCCACTCGACGATCCCGAAACCTTCGAGACGATCCGCAACGCCGAGACCACCGGCGTCTTCCAGATCGAGAGTCGCGCGCAGATGCAGATGCTGGTGCGTTCGAAGCCGCAGAACCTCGAAGACATCTTCGTACAGGTGGCGATCGTGCGGCCGGGGCCGATCGTCGGTGGCGCGGTGCACCCATATCTCGATCGCCGCAAGAAGCTGCGCGCCGATCCCAACTACGAAGTGCCCTACTTGCACCCGCTGCTCGAACCGGTCTTGAAGGACACGCTGGGCGCGATCGTCTTTCAGGACCAGGTGCTCGAGGTTGCCCAGGCACTGGCGGGCTTCACGCCCGGCGAGGCCGAAGGCTTGCGCCGTGCGATGAGCCGTAAGCGCAGCCACGCGGCGCTCGTCGCCTACTACGAGCGCTTCGTCGCGGGAGCAAAGGCCAACGGCGTTTCCGAAGACATCGCCGAACAGGTCTTCGCGCAGATCGTCGGCTTCTCGGGCTTTGGCTTTCCCAAGGCGCACGCCGCGGCCTTTGGGCTGCTGGCCTACCAGACCTCGTGGCTGCGCTGCCACTACGGTCCCGAGTTCGTCTGCGGCCTGCTCAACGAGCAGCCGATGGGCTTCTACCTGCCCGACGCGCTGATCCACGAGGCCCAGCGGCGTGGTATCGAGGTGCTGCCGCCCGAGGTCAACGCCAGCGGCGCCGAGTGTGGCGTCGAGTGGAGGGGAGAGGGCGAAGACCGCGCGCTGGCGATCCGCATCGGCCTCGGCTACGTCAAAGGCGTACGCGCCGACAGCATCGACGCGCTGCTGGCGGCGCGCGCAGAGGGCGGGCGGTTCAAGAGCGTCGCCGACCTCGCCGGCCGTTCGGGCGCCGACGGCGCCACGCTCGAGAAGCTGGCCTGGGCCGGCGCCTGTGACTCACTAGGGCCGGCTACGCCGTGGGGGCGCCGCGAGGCGCTCTGGATGCTCGGGGCGTCCGCTGCCGGCGCGCCGCTGCCGAGCAGGCGTAGCCGCGCTCGCGCCGCCGGTGCTTCAAGGCGCTCCGGTCACGACCCTGAAGCCTTCGCCGGTGCCCAGCTTGCCCTGCCGATCCCGCCGATGCTGCCGCCGGCGCTGAAGGGTTTGAGCGACTGGGACGAGATGATCGCCGACTACGGCGCCACCGGCCTGACCGCCGGCAGCCATCCGATGAAGCTGCTGCGGCCGCGACTGCGCGAGGCCGGCGTGCTCTCGACGGCCGAGGTTGCCGCGCTGCCGGAGGGGCGCGTCGTCAAGGTCGCCGGCCTGGTCGTGGCGCGTCAGCGGCCGGGCACGGCCAAGGGCGTCGTCTTCGTGTTGCTCGAAGACGAAGAGGGGGTGGTCAACATCGTCATGCCGCCGCCTGTCTACGAACGCCATCGCGTGACCGTGCGCAGCGAGCCGCTGCTCACGATGACCGGCCGCGTCGAGCGCAAGACCGGCGCACTCAACGTCGTTGCCACGCTCGCGGCGCCGGTAGCCGCGCCCGGCGACCATGCACCGGTACACCAGATCCGCCGGCCCGAGACCGGCGAGCAGGACCTGCGCCGTGTGCTGGGCGGCGACCCCGAGAAGGCCGAGGCGATGCTCGCGAGCCTGGGCTTCGACAGCGCTGCGGCGGTGGCGGCGGTCCAGGGCCAGCCACAGCCGGGCCAAGTAGAAATCCCCGTGCAAACCCACAAGGTTGAGGCCGAACTTGCCGATCTAAGGGCAGTCGCGCCGGTCGGAATCAATTTCGGCCGGCGTGGACGGTAGACATCACTGTTGCCTTCGCGGCGCCCCGTAACGAATGAGGGCGCGCCGCGACGGTAAGCGCGTGCAAGAGCGCCAATGGCCGAGCCGATCGACTTCAACCACCCGAACCACCGCTAATGGCGCCCGCCCGCGTCGTGATCGCCGACGACTCCGCCTTCATGCGAAGGCTGATCGGTGACGTGCTGACCCGCGCCGGCATGGAGGTCGTGGCGACCGTGGCAAACGGTCGTGAGGCGATCGAAGCCTGCCGCGAGCACGAGCCAGACGTGCTCTCGCTCGACCTCGCAATGCCCGAGATCGACGGGATCGAGGTGCTGCGCAAACTGCGCCCGATGCGCGACATGCGAATCGTCGTCGTCTCTTCGTTCAGCGAAAGCGACGGCGCGCGTGCCGTCGACGCACTGGCCGAGGGCGCCTTCGAGCTCGTGCCCAAACAGGCGAGCTCAGGCAAGCTCCAAGATTTTCTCGACGACCTTCTCTACAAGATCGAGGCTGCCGCCGTGCAGAAGGCCCGCGAAGAGCGCGGCGGTGCATTGCCGCTTTCGCGAGCGCCTCAGGCCAGCGATAAGCAGGCCTTTCGCCCGCGGCGACGGCGCCGGACACAGGCTCCGACCGACGCCGGCCGGCTGGTCGTGATCGCCTCGTCGACGGGCGGGCCGCGCGCGCTCACAACCGTGCTCTCGGACCTGCCCGAGAGCCTGGGCCAGGGCCTGCTGATCGTTCAGCACATGCCGGCCGGATTCACCAAGTCGCTCGCCACGCGGCTCGACGCCTACTCCGAACTTTCAGTCAGCGAGGCCGCCGAAGGCGACAAGATCGCAACCGGCAGTGCGCTCGTGGCGCCCGGCGGCAGGCACATGCGGCTCAAAGGCCAGCGCGTCACGCTAAGCGATGCGCCACCGCGCTCGGGCCTGCGCCCCTGTGCCGACATCACGATCGACGACGTGGTGCACGAGTACGGCGGCAACGTGGTGCTGGTGGTGCTCACCGGCATGGGCCGCGACGCCTGCGCCGGCGCACGCTTGGTCAGCGAAGCCGGCGGGATCGTGATCGCAGAGCACGGATCGACCACCACGGTCAACGGCATGCCCAAAGCCGTCGTCGATGCCAATCTGGCCGACGTCATCGCACCGATTGACAAGATCGCCGATGCGATCGTGGAGGCGGCGAATGCCTGAGACGCCAGCGACCCCGAGAAAGCCGGCCGTAGCGGCCGGCGACGACTTCGAGCGTTTCTGTACCGGAATCGCCGATCTCGTCGGCATCGATCTTTCGCTGTACAAGCGCAAGCAGATGGAGCGTCGTGCCCGTGGCCTGGCCTCGCGCTTCGGCGACGGCACGCTCGACGGCTACCTAGAGCTGCTGCGCACCGACGAGGACCAGCTCGACAAGTTCATGGAGCGCATGACGATCACAGTTAGCCAGCTCTGGCGCAACAACGAGATCTTCGAGGCGATCGAGAAGGAGGTGCTTCCCCAGCTCAACCGCAACGCCGGCGTTCGCCGGCTGCACCTCTGGTCGGCCGGCTGTAGCTACGGCGCCGAGCCCTACACGCTGGCCGCCGTCTGCCTCGAGATTCGCGATCAACTCAATCGCCTGCCCACGATTCAGGGCAGCGACATCAACCCGCACATGATCGAGCGCGCGAAGAAAGGCTTCTACACCGACGAGGACGCGCGCGATGCGCCCAAGGAGCTGCTCGAGAAGTATTTCGACCGCGTCGACGATGGCTGGAGCGCCAAATCCGAGCTTCGCCAGATGATCAGATTCAAGGTCGAAGACCTGTTCGCGGCGAAAACAGACGGTATGGACCTGATCCTCTTCCGAAACGTCGCCATCCACTTCGAGCGCGAGCGCCGCGATCGCGTGCACCGGATCCTGTCCGACGCGCTGCTGCCGGGCGGCATGCTTGTGCTCGGCTCGACCGAGATGATCGTTCAGCCGGCCGAACTCGGCCTCGAGCGCGTGAGGCCGTTCGTCTTCCGCAAACTGGCCGACCCGCTAACCCAGCCCGACTTTCCATGACTCCCGGCGAGATCAACGATTCCGAATACGTAGAGCTGTTCCTCGCCGAGGCGCGCGAGAACCTCGAGACGCTGAACACCGCCGTCGTGGCTATCGAGGCGAATCCCGCCGACCGTGAGACGCTCGATCAGATCTTCCGCGTCGCCCACTCGGTCAAGGGCATGGCCGCCACGATGGGTTACGACGCCGTCGCCGGTCTTACCCACGCCATGGAAGACGTCTTTTCGCTGCTGCGCGAACGCACGGGCGGCATCGATCGCGTCGCGGTCGACGTGCTGTTCGACTGCCTCGACATGCTTTCGAAGATGGTCAGCGAGATCGAGGCCGAAGGTCAGTCGAAGGCCGACCCCGAGCCATTGATCTTCAGCCTGCGCGGGCTCGTGCGCAACCGCGATCGAACCCCGGAGGAAATCGCCGAAGCCGCCGCCGAGGCCAGCGCCGGGTGACGCACCGATCGCGTCCGGGCGTGGAGAGCCCAAACCGGCGCAGAAGCCGGCCGAGCCGGCCGCAGCACAGCCGGCCACCGCGCCACAGGCCGCGCAACCGGCGCCCGGCAAGTCTCAGGCAGATCTCGTTGGCGCGGCCGTGCGAGAGGCACAGACCCGCGCCACCGTGCGCGTCGAAGCGTCGCGCCTCGACACGCTGCTGCACATGATCGGCGAGCTTGTCGTGCGCCGTTCGAGCGTCGAGCAGCTCGCCGCCGAGACCGGCAATTCGCAGCTGCTGGCGAGCGTCAACGAGCTGACCCGCGCATCGCAGGCCGTGCAGGACATGGTGATGCGCGTGCGGATGGTGCCGATCGACACCGCCTTCGCCCGCCTGCCCCGCTTGGTCCGTGACCTGAGCAACCAGCTCGGCAAACGCGTCGATCTGCAGATCGAGGGCCGCGACACCGAGCTAGACCGCACGGCCGTCGACGCGCTCGTCGAGCCGCTGATGCACCTCGTCCGCAACGCGCTCGACCACGGCATCGAGCTTCCCGAGCTGCGCGAGGCGGCCGGCAAGCCCGAACTCGGAGTACTAAACATCAATGCTCGCCACGAGGGCGGTGAGGTCGTGATCGGAATCTCCGACGACGGCGCCGGCATCGATCGCGAAGCGGTCATCGCCCGCGCCGTGGAGCGCGGACTGCTTTCGCCCGAAAGCAGCGACCGGATCGACCACGAACAGGCGATCGAGTTCCTGTTCATGCCTGGTTTCTCGACGGCCTCCGAGGTCAGCGACATCAGCGGCCGTGGCGTCGGCATGGACGCCGTACGCGCCGCCGTGCGCGGCTTCGGCGGCGACGTGCGGGTGCGCTCGCAGCTCGGCGTCGGCACCACTACCGAACTTCGCATGCCGCTGACGTTGGCGATCCTGCCGGCCCTGGTCGTGCAGGCCGCGGGGGACCCCTTCGCGCTACAGCTGGACCGCGTAGATCGCACCTTCAAACTCGAAGAAGTTCACATAAAAACGGTCGCCGGAATGCCCGTAGCCGTCTTTGAGGACCGCTCAATGCCGGTGGTCAGTTTGGCCGAAATGTTCGATCGAAATAATGATGATTCAGATGAACCGAAGTTCATGGTCACGTTGCGCTCTGCCGATAGACAACTAGCCCTTCTGGTCGATGACATGGTGGGAAGGCGCGAACTGGTCACGCGGCCGGTTCCGAAGCAGGTGAGAAAGGATTCACCGGTTTCAGGCGGCGCGGTGCTGGCGAGCGGCGAGATCGCCTTCATTGTCGACTGCGAGGAGCTCATTAGACGGGTATTGGTCGAACCAATGCAGACAGCGACAGGATGAGGGACGTTTGATGAACATGTTGATGCCGCTCGGAGATCCGGCTCCCCCGATCAGCGAGGAGCAGCAGGAAGCTCTCGGCAAGGTCGCCGAGACGATCTCTGACAAGGCCACCGACGCTTTCTCGAAGCTGCTCGGAACCGAGGTCACGGCAAAGGTTCCGCAACTCGAAGTCCTGCCGCTTTCCGAGGCCGTCGATCGGCTCGGCTCGCCTGCCGAGCAAGTCACCGTCGCGTGGCTGCCCGTCGTCGGCCAGATCGAGGCCAGCGTGTTGCTGGTCTTCGATCCCGAAGGTGAGAAAGAGCTTTACTCGATCCTCGAGGTCGAGCCCAACACCGAGATAGCGCGATCGGCACTGCAGGAGATCGCGAACATCATCGGTACGCAGTACGTCTTCGGCATCGCCGAGTCGTGCGGCATGACGTTTGAACCCGAACCCCCGGAGGTTGCCGAAGGCATGCTCGGCGCCGTGCTCTCCACGGTGCTTGCCATGTCATCGGTTATGACCAACTACGCGGTCCTTGTCGACACGCAGCTGAAGGTGGCGAAGGCGAACTGCACGGTTCGCTTCCTGTTCATCCCCAGCGATATGAGCGTTGAGGCGCTGATCAACAACCTGGGCAAGGAATGAACTTCCCCGTCAGCGAAACGGCGGGAAGCCTGCACCCCGTCCGCATGGGCGAGATGTCGGTCTCCAAGAAGGCAGTCGACGTGCTCAGCATCGTCGGTCTGGGCTCGTGTGTGGCACTTGTGATGCTCGCGCGCGAGCAGGGCGTTGCCGGCATGGCGCACATCGTGCTGCCGGCCAGCGAGATGGCCGGCCGTCGTGACGTACCGCCGGCCAAGTTCGCCGACACCGCGGTGCCCGAGATGCTGCGCGCGATGCGCTCATTCGGAGTTCGCCCGGAGGCGATTCACGCAGTGGTCATCGGCGGCGCCACGATGTTCGGCCAGAAGCCGGGCAGCAAGCTGGCCGGCGTCGGCGACCGCAACGTCGTGGCGACCCTCGAGGCGCTCTCGGCGCAGGGGATCCCGGTCATCGGCCAGGATGCCGGCGGAACCAGCGGCCGCAGTGTGCAGGTCTACGTGGGCGAGGGTCGTGTGCTGACCAAGTCAGGCCTCGAGCAGCCGTTCGAGGTTGGCGGCGTGGCGGCCGATACCTCGCGTCGCACGGCTGAGAAGCCCGCTCAGCCATCGTTTCCGGAGAGCATCTGGGCCTCAGCGGCCGAGGGCAAACTGACTGCTTGAAAGCGAACTGCGCGGCAACTCCGTCCGCGCAGCCAATAGACTCCCATCCCGCAGAATGGCTACCGTACTGATCGCAGACGACTCGATGTTCATGCGCAAGCGCTTGGGCGACATCCTCACCGGTGAGGGGCACGAGGTCATCGCCGAGGCCGAAAACGGCGAAGAGGCGATCCAGCTCTACCGCCAGGTGATGCCCGACCTCGTAATGCTCGACATCACGATGCCCGAACGAAACGGCCTGGGCGCGCTGAACCACATCATGACCCTCGAACCCGAGGCGCGCGTGATCATGTGCAGCGCGCTAGGCGAGGAAACGGTCGTGCAGGAGTGCCTAGACACCGGCGCCAAGGCTTTCGTCATCAAGCCGTTCGACCCGCCGGAAGTGCTCGACGCGGTAGTCAAGGCGCTCGCCTAGTCAATATTCCTTGCCGGGCGCTGGACGCCCGGTCCAATACAGACTGCGGTGCTGTAGGTATCGGTGCGACCGTGCCGAAAATGCTTGTGCACCTGTGCGATGCGGCGCACTGGTCAACAAAGGGACAGCGAAGTACATGGAAATGCCAACCGAGACCGGCTTTAGCGAACGCTTTAGCGAGCGCGTGGTGCCGCAGTGGTACAAGGATCTAAACGCCGCGCACCGGCCGCTGGTGATCGGTTTCACGATCCTCGTGGTCGCATTCCCGCTCTATGCGGTTGCGTTGCTGGCCGCATTCGACATGAGCGAGGCCAGCCGGCAACTCGAACGACTGCTGGCCCAGCCGACCGCCGATGTCGCGGCGATCGAGAGTGCGGCCGGCGAATACCACGCCGCCGAAGGACGCTTCACGGTGTCGGTCGTCATCGCGATCTTCTACTCGCTGATCGTCACCAACGGCATGACATGGCTCTCCACGGCCGTCTCGCGCGGGCCGCTGGTGCGGCTGCACAACGTGCTCGGCAGGATCGCCAAGGGCGATCTCACGCCGGTCGTCGTGCGCGAGAGCAAGTCGCAGGTCGGCGACATTCAGGAGGCTGTGTCGAAGCTGCTGGCGGCCTTCAACGCCGTGATCTGGCGGATCGGCGAATCCGCGGGCGAACTGCGCCAGGCGCTTGACGAGTTGTCGCAGAACTCCGAGTCGGCGAGTATCGCGATCGGCGACGTGGCGCAGTCGGTCAGCTCGATCAGCGAGGGGGCGGCGAAGCAGGTCGATCTCGTCTCGCGCGCGGTCAAGGGCGTCGCCGAGATCGAGCAGCGCATCAACCTCGCCGCCGAAGGCGCCTCGGGAGCAAGCGAGCGAAGCGGCCGCGCCGAGCTTCTGACCGAGGAGGGAGCCGAACGCGCGCTTGGCCTGCGCCACGCGATGGAGGAAGTGCGCCACACCTCGTCCAGTACCGCCCGCATGGTCGCCGCGCTCGACGAGAAGTCCGGCGACATCGATGAGATCGTCGCCGCGATCACAGACATCGCCTCGCAGACGAACCTGCTCGCGCTGAACGCCGCGATCGAGGCCGCGCGCGCCGGCGAGCAGGGCAAGGGTTTCGCCGTCGTCGCGGAAGAGGTTCGCAAGCTTGCCGAGAACGCGCAGCTCTCTGCGGGCGACATCGCCGGGCTGATCGATCAGATCCAGGCGCAGACGGCCGACGCGGTTCGCGCGATGGAGGCCGGCACGGCGCGTGTGGAGGCCGGCGTCGATGCCGTCGGGCGCAACCACGGAGCGTTTACCGAGATCGCCGACGCGGTGCGCGCCTTCCACGAGAGCACAACGGACATCGCTCGCCTGGCGCACGAGATCGCACTCGACGGGGCCAGCGTGCGCGAGCAGATCGAAGAGGTCGCGGCGATCGCCCAGCAATCGAGCGCGTCGACCGAAGAGGTCTCGGCATCTACCGAACAAACCGCCGCCGCCGCGGAAGAAGTCACCGCCGCCGCCGATCGCGTTGGCTCGACCGCACGCGAATTGCGCGAGCTGGCCGAGCGCTTCACGCTGGCGATGTCCGCGGCTCCGGCAACTGTCGGCGAGTCCGGGGAGGCGCAGTCATGAAGCGGATCTACGAGATGCCGCTCGTGAGCGGCTACCTCCTGCTCACGACGACCTACACCGTGCCGCTCGTGATCCTGTCGCTGATCGTCGTCTACTACGTCGGCGTCAACGACGACGAGATCCAGCGCATCGCGGGTCAGGCGGCCGCCGCCGCCGAGAACGGCAAGGTCGAAACCGCACAACTCGCGCAGGCGCCCAATCACCCACCGTTTCCGCAGATCGTGATCGCCATGGCGGCATTCGTCACTCTGGTAGGCGGCGCGATCAGCCGCAAGACGATCGGCCGCCGCACGCTCGAGGCCGCCGACGGGTTGGTTCAGGCGGCGAATTCCGCGGCCTCAGGCGACTTCAGCGTGCGAATCGAGCGGACGCTGGGAAGCGAGTACGGCGAGGTTCAGCGGGCCTTCGCCGCGATGATCGACGCCTTCCGCGAGACGATCGACCGCATCGAGGTCTCGGCTTCGGACCTGCGAATGGCCGCCACCGAGATGGCCCACACCGCCGACGAGTCCGGTCACGCGATCGGCGAGGTGTCGCAGGCGATGGGTTCGATCAACCAGGGAGCAAGCAGCCAGGTTGAGCAGATCGTCTCGGCGCGCCGGGCGCTGGAAGAGATCGAGCGTGCCGTACACGACGCCTCTGAGCACGCGGCTGAGGCACGCGACCGGATCGCCGACACCGAGCGGCTCAGCGAGTCGGGGGCGGACCTCGCCCAGCAGGCGTACGCCGCGATGGCCGACGTCCGCGACAGCGCCTCCGAGACGGCCGACGCGGTGCGCTCGCTGGGCGTCAAGAGTGCCGACATCGACGTGATCGTGCAGGCGATCCGTGGCATCGCCGAGCAGACCAACATGCTCGCGCTGAACGCCTCGATCGAGGCCGCCCGCGCCGGCGAGCAGGGCAAGGGCTTCGCCAACGTCGCCGAAGAGGTTCGCCTGCTCGCCGAAGAAGCACGTGATTCGGCCGAGCGCATCGCCGGCTTGATCGGGGAGATCCAGTCTCAGACCGGCGCCGCGGTGCTCGAGATGGAGACCGGCCTCGAGCGAGTAGAGGCCGGCTTCGGCGCGATCGAGCGCGACCGTGCGACGTTCACCGAGATCGGCGTCGAGGTACACACTCTGCACGAGGACGCCTCGGGAATCAGCGACCTGGCTGGAGCGATCTCCGACGAGGTCGTGTCGGTCAAGCGACAGATCGACGAGATCGCGGGATTCGCCGAGGACTCGAGTGGCGCCACCGAGCAGGTCACGGCGTCGACCCAGCAGACCTCGGCCGGAGCTCAGCAGGTCAGCGCCTCGGCACAGCGCGTGGCCGACACCGCCGCGGTGCTCACCGAGGTGGCGTCGCGCTTCAAAACGTCGACGTCGGAAACGGAACCGAAGGAGCCGGAGGCATGAGCAGATACCGAATTTCGACCCGTCCAAATAGCTTGAGTTTCGGCTTGCATATGCCGAACGCGGTAGGTATGGGCGTCTCTCCAGCGAACGAGGTACAGGGATGATTGACACTTCCGCCCAAAGCGAAGGCTCCGGGCGCCAGCTAGTCGTTTTCACGCTGGGCGCAGAGGAGTACGGCCTGCCGATCAAGTCGGTCCAGGAGGTGATCCGCTACCAGCAGCCGCGTACCGTCGCCAGCAGCGATCCCACGCTTCTGGGAGTCATAAACCTGCGTGGCCGGATCGTGCCGGTGCACGACGTTCGCTCGGTCCTGAATGTTGCGTCGGCCGCCGGCGAAGACGGCGAGAAGATCGTGCTGATCAACGTCGAGGACTCGATGAGTGGCGTCGTCGTCGACGACGTGTCCGAGGTGCTCACGGTGGCCACAGAGGAGTTCGAGGATCTGCCCGCCAGCGGCAATCCGATCGTCGAGGGGGTCGTCAAGGCAGGCGAGCGGCTGATCGTGCTGCTCGATCCCGTCGCGCTGACGGGGCTATCCGGTGGCGAAACCGGCGACTTCGTAGCGGCCTGAGCCAAGGCGATGCCGGAAATCGCCGAGAAGACCCGCCGCGGCATCCGTCCTAAGGACCTGCTTCCGCGCTGGTACATGAATCTTGATGCCAGCATCAAGCCGCTGATCGGAGCGGTCGCGGTGCTGGTCGTCGTCGTTCCGTTGATGGTCTATGCCTGGATCAAGTCCGGTGTGGTCGACGACACACGCGCCGAGCTCAACGCTCTGCTCGACAGCGGCACCGGCACGAAGGCTGAGATCAACCGGCTCACCGAGGAGTTGCGCAGCGCGACTACCGCCGTCTCCACTTCGTTCATCGTGGCCGCCGTCTACGGCGCGATCGCCGCGATCTTGAATGCTTGGCTGACTCCCGGTCTGACGGCCGACTGGTTGCGTCAGCTGACGCGCGCCACCCAGCGTGCCGCCGAGGGCGATCTCTCGCACGACATCCGCCGCGACAACAAGAGCCAGATCGGCGACATCCAGGAGGCGCTGGGCAAGATGATCGCCAGCTTCCGGGCGACGATCAACCGCATCGAGGCCGCCGCCGACGAACTGCGCGAGGCCGCCAACGAGATGGCGCACACTTCAGACGAGGCCGGCCACGCGATCGGCGAGGTCGCTCAGTCGATCAGCGCGATCAGCGAGGGTGCGGCCCATCAGGTCGATCTCGTCACGCGCACGGGCGGCGTGGTCGCCGAGATCGAGACGGCGGTGCGCGGCGCCGCTTCGCACGCCAACGAGGCCCAGCGCCAGAGCGCCGAGACCGAGTTGCTGACCGAAGACGGCGTGCAACGCGCCACCGAGGTCCAGGAGGCGATGCAGGTCGTGCGCGAGACCTCGCAGGCGACTGCCGAGGTCGTCCGCTCGCTGGGTGAGAAGTCGACCAACATCGACCAGATCGTCCAGGCGATCACCGACATTGCTTCGCAGACGAATCTGCTGGCGCTGAACGCCGCGATCGAGGCCGCCCGCGCCGGCGAGCAGGGTCGTGGCTTCGCGGTGGTGGCAGAGGAGGTGCGCAAGCTCGCCGAGGACGCGCAGGGGTCGGCCGGAGACATCGCCGGGCTGATCCTCGAGATTCGCGACCAGACCGAACAGGCGGTCACGGCGATGGACGAGGGCATGAGCACGGTCGAGGCCGGCTTCGAGACTGTCAACCAGAACCGCCAGATCTTCTTCGACATCAGCGCGGCCGTGCGCGCGCTGCACCAGAGCTCGGCCGAGATCGCCCAGCTGGCAAACGGCATTGCCGCCGATGCCGGCAGTGTGCGCGAACAGATCGAGGAGGTCGCGTCTGTCGCCGAGGAGTCGAGCGCGTCGACCGAGCAGGTCAGCGCCTCGACAGAACAGACATCGGCTGCGGCTGAAGAGGTCACCGCCTCGGCCCAGCGCGTGGCGCAGACGGCCGTCGGCCTTGCCGATCTGGCCAAGCGCTTCAAGATCCACAAGGACCGGCTGGGAGCCGAGGCCGTTGTCCCGTCGAGCGCCACGGCGGCGCAGATCGCGGCCGCCGACGGCATTCGTGGACCGGCCATCCCGATCGAGCCGAAGCCGAAAACCGATGCCGCCTCCGAGGCCGGCTCCGAACCCGCGCCGCCGCCAGCCGCCGGAGACGAGGAGCAGTCATGATCGCCTGGCTCTTCCGGGTTCCGATGGTGCGCGCCTACCTGACGGCGCTGATGATCAGTGTGATCCCGATCTTCGCAATCGGTGTGTCGATGGCTTTCTACGTTCACGCCAGCACCGACTCGCTCGATCGCATCGAGGAGCAGGTCGCCGCCGCCAAGCCGACGGCCGAAGGCACCGTGCCAAGGGACGCCGTCGCAGAGCGCGCCCCCGAACGTGACTTCATGCACGAGTGGGTGATCCTCAATGTGCTGCTGAGCATCTTCGCCGGCGTCTCGCTGAGGTTGACGCTCGGCCGCGGCACGATGGCGGCCACCGAGAAGCTCGTCGAAGACGCCCGCGCGGCCGCAGGCGGCGATCTGACCGTGCAGCCGCAGGTGTGGTTCGGCAACGAGTACGGCGCGCTGCAGAAGAGCTTCGCGCAGATGGTCGACGCCTTCCGTCAGACGATCTCGAAGATCGAGCACGCGGCCGACGACCTGCGCCAGGCCGCCTCAGAGATGGCGCACACCTCCGACGAGGCCGGCCACGCGATCGGCGAGGTCGCCCAGGCGATCAGCTCGATCAGCGAGGGGGCCAGTCACCAGGTCTCGCTGATCACTCGCGCCAGCGACGTCGTCGCCGAAATCGAGACGTCGATCCGCGACACCTCCGAACACGCCCGCGAGGCCCAGCGCCAGAGCGCCGAGACCGAGAAGCTCAGCGAAGAGGGAGTGCAGCGAGCCGCCGAAGTTCAGCAGGCGATGCAGAACGTGCGCGAGAGCTCGATGAACACCGCCGATGTGGTGCGCTCGCTTGGCGAGAAGTCGTCCGACATCGACCAGATCGTCCAGGCGATCACCGACATCGCCGGCCAGACCAACATGCTCGCGCTGAACGCCTCGATCGAAGCCGCGCGCGCCGGCGAGCAGGGCAAGGGCTTCGCCAACGTCGCCGAAGAAGTGCGCATCCTCGCCGAGGACGCTCAGTCATCGGCCGAAGAGATCGCCGCCCTGATCAAGGAAATCCAGGCCCAGACCGAGCAGGCCGTCAACGCGATGGAGGACGGCGTCGTGCGCGTCGAGGAAGGCTTCGACACGGTCAACCGCAACCGCCAGACCTTCTACGACATCAGCGGTGCCGTGCGCGCGCTGCACGAGAGTTCCAGCGAGATCAGCGAACTCGCCGACGGCATCGCACTCGGCGCCGGCCAGGTGCGCGGCCAGATCGAGGAGGTCGCGTCTGTCGCCGAAGAGTCGAGCGCTTCGACACAGCAGGTCAGCGCATCGACCCAGCAGACTTCAGCAGCGGCGCAACAGGTGAGCGCGTCGGCTCAGCGTGTGGCTCAGACTGCTTCGAACCTGGCCGAGCTGGCAGGGCGGTTTAAGTTGCCGAATGAGATGCGGCCGGAGAGTATGCGGGATAAGGCGGGGGATGGGAAGGGGTAGGGCTAGTCCGCAACCGGCTTCTCGGTAGGGCCGCTAGGGCCGCTCAGCGGTCCGAGAAGTGAGTGACAATCGTTAGCTAATCGGCGGCGGCAGTACTTCGCCGCTGCGATCAACCAGGCAGATCGCGCTCTCGTCAAGAAACGTGATTCGCACGTTGCCGTCTGAGAGCACGCTGAACTTGAATTCCCGTCCAGCGTCACTCAGGCCCAACAGGTATTCGTCTTGCGGAGGTGATGTCCGCCTCATTTGAGCTTCTCCTTGTTAGAGGTTTTGACTCGTCTTCCATGCTAAAGGAAACTCGCTCGTGACCCCCAACAATTTCCCAGCGCGGTATGCCGAAGCCGCGCGAGGCTCTTCCGGCGTGCGAGCTCTAGGGCGCCTGGCACCGAGTACGCAAATCGACTTCTAAAAACTCATCCCCACATACTTCGTATCGAGATACTCCTCAATCCCCTCTTCGCCGCCCTCGCGTCCAAAGCCACTCTGCTTGACGCCGCCGAAGGGGCTGGCGGGGTTGCTGATGACGCCGCGGTTGAGGCCGACCATGCCGGTCTGTAGGGCCTCGATGGTGTTGAAGGCGCGGCTGAGGTCTTGGGTGAAGAGATAGGCGACGGTCTTGGGTGAAGAGATAGGCGACGAGGCCGAATTCGGTGGCGTTGGCGGCGGCGATTGCCTCTTCGTCGCTGCTGAAGGTTGCGATTGGCGCGACAGGGCCGAAGATCTCTTCGGACAAGGCGCGGGCGTCGCCTGGCACGCCGGCCAATACGGTCGGCGGGTAGTAGAAGCCGGGGCCGCTGGGGCGCTCGCCGCCCGTAAGCGCGGTGGCGCCCTTGCCGAGTGCATCGACGACCAGGCTTTCGACGATCTCGCGCTGTCCCTCGTTGATCAACGGGCCGACCTGCGTGGCCGGGTCTGCGCCGCGGCCGACCTTCATCGCGCCGAGGCGCTCGGCGAGGCGGCGGGCGAACTCGTCGGCAACCGACTCGTGGACGTGGAAACGGTTGGCGGCAGTACACGCCTCGCCGTTGTTGCGCATCTTCGCCAGTACCGCGCCTTCGACCGCGGCGTCGAGATCGGCGTCGCCAAATACGAGGAACGGGGCGTTGCCGCCGAGTTCCATCGACACTCGCAGCACCTGTTCGGCGGATTGCTCGATCAGCAGGCGGCCGACTTCGGTCGATCCCGTGAACGAGAGCTTTCGAATGCGCGGGTCCTTCAGCAGCGGGCCGACGATCTGCGAGGCGCTCGAACCGCAGACGACGTTGACCACGCCACCGGGCAGGCCGGCGTCGAGCAGCATCTGCGCCACGGCCAGTGCGCTTAAGGGTGTCTCCTTGGCGGGTTTGAGGATTGCGGTGCAGCCCGCGGCGATCGCGGGGCCGAGCTTGCGCGTGGCCATCGCGGCCGGGAAGTTCCAGGGGGTGACCAGCACGCACGGGCCGACGGGCTGCTTCATCGTCAGCACCCGCCCGCCGCCGCCGGTCATCGTCGAGTAACGGCCGCTGATGCGCACGGCCTCTTCGCTGAACCAGCGGAAGAAGTCGGCGGCGTAGAGCACCTCGGCCTTCGACTCGGCGATCGGCTTGCCCATTTCAAGGGTCATCAGCAGCGCCAGCTCGTCGGCGCGATCGACCATGCGCTCGTAGACGTTGCGCAGGATCTCGCCGCGGTCGCGTGGCGCGGTTGCGGCCCACTCGTCCTGCACGGCCGACGCAGCGTCGAGCGCGGCCATCGCCTCTGCCTCACCGGCGTCGGCGATCTCGCAAAGCGACTCTCCCGTCGAAGGATCGTCGACCGAGAGCGTCTTGCCGGTCTGCACCCACTCGCCGCCGATCAGCGCGCCCTTCGGGACGGCGTCTACGACTTCGCTCTCGCGAGCGG
>JACRKX010000034.1 GCA_016219715.1 Actinomycetota bacterium
GCCCCGCCCAAGCCAAGCAGCGCCAGACCGATCGCCGCGCCGGCAAGCGATGCCGCCACTTTCAGCCTTGCACCCGCCCCCGGTGGCAGCCGTCCGTCGGCGCCGGCGGAGCGCACGATCCCGCGCCAGCCCGCGAGCGTCTTCGAGAACGTTCGGACGACGGGTCGCGAGCGAAGCCGCTGTGAGGCGAGCGCGAACACCCTCGCCGCGGCCACGACCGCGGTCGCAGCCGCCAGGCCGGCGATCGCCGCGGCGAGCTCAGGCATCGCGTGCCTCTGCCAGTAGCCGTCCGATCCGGCCGCCCTGGGCGGGCGACCATCGCTCCTCGCCGCCTTCGAGGCGCATCAACTCGCACAACTCGTAGCCGTCGGCGGCCGCAACGACCTCGGCGATCGCCACGACCCTGCGGCCGCCGCCCCGCACACGCGCTTGATGCACGACGAGTTCGATCGCCGAGCCCGTCATGCGACGCACGGCCGCATACGGCACCTCGACGCCGGCCATCATCGCAAGCGTCTCGACGCGCGCCAGCGCACCGGCGGGCGAGTTCGCGTGGACGGTCGTGAGGCCGCCGTCGTGCCCCGTGTTCATCGCCGCGAGCATGTCGAGCGCCTCGCCGCCTCGCACCTCGCCCACGACGATCCGGTCGGGACGCATGCGCAGCGCCGTCTTGACCAGCGATCTGATCGTGACCTCGCCACGGCCCTCGACATTCGGCGGGCGCGCTTCGAGCCGAGCGACGTGACCCTGGCGCAGCCGCAGCTCGGCGGCGTCTTCGATCGTGACGATTCGCTCGCCCGCCGGAATGAATCCCGAGAGCACGTTGAGCGTGGTCGTCTTGCCCGAGCCCGTCCCGCCGCTGACCAGCATCGAAACCCGGTCACGCACACAGCCACCGAGAAAACCGAGCGCACGGTCGCTCAAGGTGCCGTTGGCGACCAGCTCGCGCCGGTTGAGCCGACCGTGCCGGAAGCGGCGAATCGTCAGCAGCGGTCCGTTGAGCGCCAGCGGCGGGATGACCACGTTGACGCGCGAGCCGTCGGGCAGGCGCGCGTCGCAGATCGGCGAGGCTTCGTCGACCCGCCGGCCGAGCGGCGCGATCATGCGCTCGATCAGGTTCTCGAGCTCGACCAGCGATTCGAAGCTGACGTCGGCCCGCTCGAGCGCACCGCAGCGCTCGACCCACACTGAGTCGCATCCGTTGACCATGATTTCGTCGACCCCGGGGTCGGCAAGCAGAGGTTCGAGCTGACCGAACCCGACCGACGCGGTTACGACCCGCTGAACGAGATCGTCGCGCAGATCGGCCGAGAGTGCCGGAGCCTCCGCGCCGACGAGGTCGCGCACGTGCTCGCGCAGCGCGGCGCCGTCGTCGCCGAGCCGCAGCCGGCGGCTGCGGGCCAGCTCGATCGCGCGGTTGCGCAGCTGGCCGGCGTAGTCGTCGAGCGCGCCGTCCGCTCCGGAGTGAAGATCAAGGTCCACACTCCTCTAACGATCGAGACGGGTCGCTCTTACCCCCCTCGTTACAGAGTTTTTACAGCTTCGAGCGTGACGCCCGAAGAACCAGCGCTAAGGATGCGGGCAGGACGGGCTGGTCGGGAAGGACGACGGGTTGCAGGGGTCATACCAACTGCTCGCGCCGTTGTACGCCCACTCGTACCAGTTCCCGTACCGGTTGTCGTCGCCGTCGATCAGCAGCGGGTTGGGGTCGCCGGGGCCGTTGAGCGCAACGTTCGGAACCACGGTCGCGCAATCGGCTTCGCTGGCGGCCACCGGAGGTCCGTCCTGGTCCTGGTCGTCGAGGCCGTCGCAGAGACCATCGCCGTCGCTGTCGGTCTTCAGCCATTGCAGCGGGAATGCTCCCGCGAAGCTCAAGATTTCGACGATGTTCGGCAGCAGGTCGAGATCCTCGTCTTCGAGGTCGTCGAACACCCCGTCGCCGTCGGAGTCCTGGTCGGCATCGCTGTAAAAGCGGTCCATACGGCCGGTGTATTGCCACGCATCGAACTCATCCCTCATCGTCAGCTTGTCGCCGTCGAGGTCGAGCGTGTCGTCTCCGACCGTCGGGTTCGGGTACGTATCGAGCAGCGGGTATGGCACCGTCTGAAGGCGGTCGGCCAAGCCGTTGTTTCGCTCAAGCGAAACGCGGTGCTCGTAGTAGTCGGTCGGACCGTCGCCGTCGGTGTCGGCGACGCATGCGAGCGTGCCGATCACCTTCTCGCTGACGTCGTCAAGTAGGTCGTTGTCGTCGTCGAGGTCGACGCTGTTGATCAGGCCGTCGCGATCGCAGTCGCCGGTCGCACCCGTGTCCTCGGAGCTCGACGAGACGCGAATCGAGGGCGAGATCGATGCCTTGGTCCATACCTTCGACGTGCCGTACTTGCTGATCAGGCGGATGCGGAATATCGCCGACGCGCCATCGGGCACGTCCGACGAGACGTCCGGCACGATCACGGAAAGCGACTTGCTGCTGAGACCCTTGGCGCGCGCCGAGAAGCGGCGTGTGCTGTCGACTCGCTGGAAGAGCACGCGCATCTTGTTGGTGCCCTTCACGATGTACTTGCCAGAGATCGTCAGCTTCTTGCCGATGTCGACCTCCATCGGTGAAACCCGGGTTACCACCGGAAGCTTTTTCGTCGCCGAAGCGCTCTTCTTGACCTTCGCCGCCGAAGCGTCACCGGCAAAGGCGACCAAACACAGCGCCAGCACGCACAGCAGGGCCGTCAAGGCCGCTGCAGCGCGGGGGAAGGCGTGGATCTGAATGCGTTCTGAGCCCATCGGAGTTGAGTGGTCACGCGTCGTCAAGCGGAAGCCGGACGCGCGACTCGATTCTGTATCGACCGCGGTGCCAGTGCCCTTTAACGCCGAATACCCAGCATTTGCCGGAGATCGCCGCGTTAAGGGCGCAGGACTGCGCGAAGGTCTGCCGCGAAGGCATCGGCCCGGATCAAACTGGCTGCCTGTACGGCAGTCACGCGCAGCGTCAGCCGGTTGCCCGCCCCGCGCTTCGCGACCTCTGATTCAGGCGCTTCTTCACTTGGCTGCACGCCTGAATCATGCGCGTCGCCGGTGGCAAGCACCTCCGCCCCGATCACGACGGCGCCGACCGACGTGCCGCCGCCGATTCCGCCGGCAAAGACGTCGACCGTCTGCCCAGGCGCGATCTCGGCCCCGTCGGGGACCACCGTCGCGGCGATCGAGATGGCTCGCTCGCCCCGCCTGAGGCGATGGCCAGTCGCGGCTTTAGCCCCGACAAACAGCACGGCGCTGAGCTGCGTGCCGGGCGGGAGATCGGCCAGCGGTCGCAGCCCGGCGAGCTGTTCGAGCGACGCAATCGCGCCTGGCGTGGCGAACGAACGCGGCACCTTGCGGGCGGCCACTGACGTGCCAAGCACGCGCGGATCGAGCAACTCGCCCCGGCGCAGCTGCGCAGTCGCCACCAGCACCGTCACCGGAGCGCCGTCGCGCCGCTCAAGCGACCGCGCGTAGTCGTTTACCAGCCATGCGGCCGCTACTCCGGCCAGCGTCGCCGCGGCGAGCATCGCCACGGACGCGCGACGTGCGCGCGCCCTCACCCGTCGTCACCGAGCGGTTCGAGCCGCTGCAGCGCTCCGAGCAACTCGCTCGCTCGCGACGGCAGCGGCAACTCTGCGGCCACCACCGGAAGCTCGATCACCAGCGAGGCGCCTGCCGCCGATGGAGCGCTGGCAAGTGTGCCGCCTAGCCGCTGGGCCGCACGCGTGGCGACGGCGAGTCCGTGACCGTGCGGACCGAGCCGCCGCAGCGGCCGGCGACGGCAAGCGGCAAGCGCGGCGACCGGGCGTGGCAGACCGGGGCCTTCGTCGGCCACTTCGATTCGCAACGCCTGCCCGCGAACGCGCGCGCTCAGCGAGATCCGGCCGTCGCCGTGGCGGATCGCGTTGGAGAGCAGATTGGCGACCGCCTCGGTGAGCCGCCGGCGCGGACCCGCGACGTACACGGCGTCGCCGCTCCAGTCGAACTCGAAGCCGCGGCCGCAGATGCGCGCGGCCTCACCCCAGATCATCGCCAGCCGTTCGAGTTCGGCGCGCGCATTGACATCGCCCGTCGAATCGCCGCGCCGCGCCGGCAGAGGCAGCGATACCTCGCTCCAGAGCGGCGAGTGCAGCCGTAGCTCGAAGTCGGTCAGCGATCGGCACGAGCGCACGAGTTCGTCGCCGGCCGCCAGACACGGCTCGTCTTCGACACCGGCGACCAGCGGCAGCATGTCGATCATCAGTCGTGCAGAGGTGATCGCCTGGCGAACCTCGTGCGCGTCGGCCGCAAGCCGTTGCCGTCGCCGCCGCGACAGCAGCAGGACTGCCGCGCATACGAGCAGCGCCCCGACGGTGACGGCGATCATGACTGCCGCTCCTCGGCGAGGTCGGGGTGCCGTGGATCGACCAGTCGGTAGCCGACACCCCAGACGTTGACCAGGAAACGGCGGTTGCCGCGCGACAGCTTTGCTCGCAGGCGGCAGGCATGGGCATCGAGCGTGCGCGTGGAGCCCGCCGACCGGTATCCCCAGACTGTGCGCAGCAGCTGCTGGCGGGTGAAGACCCGCGTTGGGTCGGCGGCCAGCGCTATCAGCAGGCCCCATTCCTTCTGAGTGAGCGAGACCTCCTCGCCCGCTACGTGAGCAGTGTGTGCGCGATGGTCGATCACAAGGTCGCCGATCCGCTGAAGCTCGCCGGTGGCCGCGCCCACGCGGCGCAGCGACGCGGTCAGCCGCCCGCGAAGCTCATTAAAGGAATACGGCTTGACTACGTAATCGTCGCAACCGAGCTCGAAGCCACGAACCCGGTCCTCTTCGCGGCCGTGCCCGGAGAGCATCAGGATCGGCACGTCGGGTCGCGTTCCCTCGTCTGGCTGTCTTGTGCGTATCTCGCGCAGCAGCGCAAAGCCGGACTCGTCGGGCAGCTCGACGTCGAGCAGGATGGCGTCGAGCGGTTCGCGGCTCAGCGCGCGGCGCGCGGTCGAGCAGTCGCCGGCCGCGATCACGTTGTAGCCGTAGAGGCGAAGGCCTTCGACGAGCGTGTCGCGGGTGGTCTCGTCGTCTTCGACTACGAGGATCGAGACCGGCTCGCCGCTGGTCTGGGTGTGGCTGAGGTTCTGCATAGCTCTCTAACGAACGGCCTGCGTTCGTGCTCCCTTCGTGGTCGGTGCTTGAGGCGTGAGGCGGTCTCCGGGCAGTAGGCCGAGCCTTGCCGCCTCGCCGTCGCGCAGCTCAAGAGCGTGCGCGGCCCTCGCGCAGGCGGCGATGCGCCACGGCAGTAGCCGCTCCACGCGCAGCACGGCGAGCGACCGATCGAGGAAGACGACGTCTACGGGAAAGCCCATCAGGAGCCCGTGCACGCAACGGCAGCGCGTAAACAGCAGCGCCCTCGCTCGGCCAGGCGGGCGAGACGCGATCAGGCCCCGCACACGGCGCCAGCCACGAGCGCGCGCTACGCCGATCAGCGCGCCGCTGTCGCTACGCCAGAACTCGGAAATCGTCTGCATGAACAGTTAACGATCCGGGCGGCCTGCTCTTACTCCCACGTTTGGTGTATTCACGTAAATTTCATGCAAGGCGGTTTGCACCGCTTGCGCTGGGCAGGGAATTGGCCGTAACCTCCCGACGCAGGGACGCGCTCTCAAGGCGCGATGCACCAAGAACCATGGAAACGGATCCTTACCGCCGACAGAACTACGACTCGGGCTCGGACTATGTGCTCGAGTACGGAGAGTTGCGCTTCACGTTCAACGAGCGCGACTTCAGCGAACGCGTCGAACAAGCCGCGTTGAAGCTGAACTTCATCGAGCGCCGGCTGGCGCGCGAAGAGGTCGAGGATCTCGTAAACCTAGTCGTCAACGGCGAGGTCAACGACTGCGTCAGCGCACTTGGCCACCACATCAACGAATGCTGGTGCGAACTCAACGGCAACGACGACGGATCGCTCGTGCACTGGCTGCGCCGGCTCGTCTTCCGCGGCGCGTGGCTCGACCAGCGCGTGATCGAGGGCGAACTCGACATCGTCTTCGACCCCGAGACCAACGACTTCCTCTACGCCCAGCCCGACCGCGACTACGAGCCGATCGTGCTCGCCACCGGCCCGTCGTGGCGTCAGGTTTCGTACCGCCCGTAAGGCGGCGACCTCAGACCTATCCAGCGATCGACCGGTGCGGCCGGCGCTACCGGCGCGCCGCTAGCGGTGTGCCGACCAGCTGGCTTTCTTGTCGAGCTTCAGCCTGCGACCGCCGCTGACGACGGCGATCGATGTGGCCTGGGCTTCAAGCGCCGAACCTGCGCCGGCAGACCCGATCACTGTGAGCGAGCCGTGCTGAGCGAGGTTGCGCGAGCTGTTAAGGATCTCGGTTGCCTTGTCGGCCGGAAGTAGATCGAGGCCGTCGACCAGCACCGCCGCGTTGCCACCGGACTCGGCAACTCGCTTGGCGCGCTCGAGCACCAGCTCCAGCGCCTGCAGAACGTCTTCGGCGGGCTTGCCGCCTGTGGCCGGGCGACGGTGACCACGACCGTGGTCGTGATACCCGAACCGGCAAGTTCGGCGGCGAGTCGGTCGGTCATCTCGGCCGCGGCGGCTCGCGTCGGGCCGGTGACGATCACGCGCGAGCCGGCCAGCACCGGCGCGTGCTTGAAGCTGCGCTTCGCGAAGCGCGTACCTGGCTCGGCGACCTCGGCCTCGGAGAAACGAACCTTCGAGGCCGCGCGCTGCTCGGCGTTCAGGCCGTTGACGCTGGTGATGCCTGCAAGCTGAAAATCGGTGCGACCACGCTTGAGCTTGCGGGCCTCGCCGGTAACCGTGTCGCCGCGGTGCAGGCGCCACTTGCGCACTTCACCGCGCTGGACGTCGGCGTCGCCGCGCACGCGACGTGAAAGATCTGTTCGCAGGCGGCCGCCGCCACCCGATCCGGGCTCAAAGACGCCGCTGATCGTGACTGTCGCCTCGGCCTCTGCGGCGGCCGGCGCCTTCGCGCCACGGCCCTGGCCCTGATCGCGACCCCGGTCACGACTCTGGCGGCCGGCGCCTTCGCGTTCGCGCTGCTCGCGGCCTGCCCGCTCACGGGGCTGACGCTCGCCACCGCGCTCGGCGCGTTCGCCAGGACGGCGCTCGCCCCCACGACCGCCGCGGTTACGACCGCCGCGCTGTCCGCGCTGGCGCTCGCCACGGGCACCGGAGCGCTCGTTCGTACGCTCGCGCCGCTCCTGGGCGGCAGCCTCGCGGGCCTCCTCTTCGGCGGCTTCGCGCTCGGCGGCGATGCGCTCGCGCTCGGCACGCTGAGCGGCCAGTTCGGCCGCCTTGGCCTCGACCTTCGGACGGATCTCGTCTGCGATGGCACCACGCGATTCGAGGATCGCGATCGTCAGGTCTGCCTTGCGCAGCAGCCGGTAGCCCTCGATGTCGAGCTCGCCGGCCAGCGCGTGCAGATCCGAGAGCGGACTTTCAAGCAGAGAATCGATATCGAGCACTGGAGCCATTACGGGCGCGAAGCCTACAACGTGGGGCCGTCACCCGCCGTCGCGCCTCACTCGCCCGCCTTTGCGACGCGGCTAATCGAGCTCGGCCTCGATCGTGTCGAGCACGAGATTCATCACTTCAACTAGCGCGTCGTCAAGCGAAGCGTTGTCGATCACAGGCACACCAGTCTTGCGGGCACGCTTGACGATGTAGTCCTGCAGACGGCGGATGCGGGCAAAGGCCGCCAGGTAACGCTCGACGGCTCTCGGCTGCGACTGCCCCCGGGCGAAGAAATGGCTGCGGTGCAGCTCTTCGTCGTCGATCGCCACGACGACCTGCACGACCACGGCATCGAGCTGTTCGAGACCCTCGAAGGCGCCTGGCACGCAGTGAACTCCTTCGATAACCATCGAGGTGCGCTCGATCGCGGCACGCTGGATAAGTGCCTTGATGCCGACCGAAACCTGCTCGACCTGGCGCTCGAAGCCTGTCAGCAATGCGTCGCCCGACGAGTCGAGCCGCACGCCGTGGTCGGCGTCGAACGAGCTGTGGTGCACCGCCGGCATGAACTGATTGGAGAAGAACGCGCGCAGCACCTGACGCACCATGTCCGTCGCGGTCACGCGCGTGACCCCGAGCCGGTGGGCGAGCATCGTCGCCAGCGTCGACTTGCCGACTCCTGTGGCGCCGCAGATCATCAGGATCAGCGGTTTGTGCAGATGGTCGAGGCGTCGCCACTGGCGGAAATGGCGCACGGCGACGTCGTCTTCCTCGGTCGCCAGAACCTCCTCGGCCAGCCGCGACAGGTCGCCCGAAGCGATGTCGAGCTCGCCGCGTGCGATCAGCTTGCGTTCGATGACGGTGGCCATCTCGTAGCTGCGATCCGGCGAAAGGCCCGAGGCCATCAGCGACATCGCCATCAGGCCCTTCGAATACGGGAACTTGCGGTCTTCCTTGACGACCAGGACCGACTTGCCGCCGTCGTCGTGCAGCGATCCCTGCTGCTCCAGCGATCCACCCATCTCGTGCCCGTTGTCCGTGCTCATCGTCGTGATTGTGCCTTTTCAGCCCGTCGTTTGCGCCGTTCCGGTAGCAGCCGCGTACTCGCCTTCGAGCACCGCATCGAGATCGCAGCCCACGCCGACCGGGCGGTTGCACACGAACACGACCTTGGCGCCGACGCGATCGGCGTGCATCGCGACGGTGTCGATGCCAGCCGCCTTGATCTCGGTGAGGTAGTGGGTACACCCCGCCAGCGCCGCGGCCTCGAGGTCATGTTCGAGTTCGGCGCGGCGCGCGAGATTCGCCGAATGCACGACGGGATCGGCGCCGCTGACCTGATGCGCCCCGGTCGTAAACAGCGCGGACACGGCGTCGTCGGGCAGCGGTTCGGCGACGGTCGGCTCAAGCTCGAACGCCACCACCTGTCCGTCACACCACTTGGCGGCGGCCTCGAGCAGCTCGGGGTCGCCGGCATGAACGAGCACGAGATCGCTCTCGATCAGCCGCAGCGGACCGGTAAGCAGATCGGCCTGTTCGAGCGAGCCCGTGATGCAGATCGTGCGGTCGGCTTCGACCGGGGGAACACTGGCGCCGCTGCCTTCGAAGAGCAGCGCGTCAATGCCCGGCAGCCGCGCTGCGACCGCCGCTCCCTCGGCGAAGTTGGTGAACGCGGTCTCGCCTGCCGGGCCGCCGCCGACGCGGCGGCAACCCACGGTCGGAACGCCCGCGAGCACCGCGTCTTCAAGGTAGTCAGAAGCGGCGTGAATGCCGCTGCGGGCGATCTCCAACAGGTCGGCCAGGCCCGTATCGGGTCGCGCGACCTGCGGCTCGGCCGGCCCGCCACGCCCCATCGAGACGATCGCCGGCGCCACCCCACGGTCCTTCAGCAGCATCGCGAGATGTCCGCAGACGGCCGTCTTGCCCGTGCGCTTGCCGGTGCCGATCACTGCCAGCTTCGGTCCGGCGAAGTCGACCGTCGTGCGGTGCATCGGCTTCAAGGACATCCCCGGGGCCTCGTAGGTCAGTCCCGCCGCCAGCGCCATCGAGGCGAGCCGCAGCTTCTCGGACAGCGGCAGCACCGGCTCGTCGGCCAGGTCAATCACGCCGTCGGCCCCGGACGTGGCGGCAAGCGCTTTGCCGAGCGCGTCGACGGCGCCGTCGCCCCGCACCAGCGGGAATCCGTAGTGCGTGACTGGATCGTCCAAGACCGCCTGGGGCACCTTCTCGCTGCCGCCGCAGAAGACGACGGCAACGACGACCGCCTCGTCGTTGACCGAGGCGAGCGCGTCTCCGACCGCGGCCGGGTGATGCTCGCCGTCGATCAGCGCGATCAACCGTCGCTGGGACATCGCCGCTACGCCTTGGGCCCCGGCTTCGACCGGTGTCCGGCGATGATCTCGTCGGCCTTCGTGTAGTCGAGCGTCTTTGGGCCGAACTTCAGCAACAGGTCGCTGCCGACCTCCGGGTAGTGACGCGTGATCGTGACTTCGTTCGCGTCGCCACGGATCATCAGGTAGCACGGTCGCGTGCGCCCGCGCACGCGTGTGGTGCTGACGGTGCCCGTGGTAACGACGAACATGCTCTCGAAGCGCCACGCGTAGGGCACGTGCTTGTGACCGCTGAGCACGAGGTTTACGCCGCTGCGCATCAGGCACTCGAGCGTGTCGCCGGCGTCGTGCACGACGTTGCGCTCACGGCCGGTGCCGGGCACCGGAAGCAGGTGGTGGTGCAGCACGAAGACCTTCAGCGCGACCTCACGGTCAAAGCAGCTCTCGATCCAGGGGTAACGACCGCGGCCGACGGTGCCGAAGTTGAGGTCGGGCTCCGAGCTGTCGACGGCGACGATCGCCAGGTCGTCGGTGTAGAGATCGCTGCTACGCGAGCCGAAGACGTCCTCGAAGTGCTCGTAGCCGACGTTGCGCGCGTCGTGGTTGCCCGGGATGATCACGAGGTTCTGCGTCTTCAGCCGGTCGAGGTAGTCCTGCGCTAGCTCGTACTCGGGCAGAAAGCCCTCGTTCGTCAAGTCGCCGCTGACTACGACGACGTCGGGATCGTGATCGTTGATCTCGTCGATCGCCGCGGCCAGCAACTCGGGCACGAAGTAGGGCGAGCCACAGTGAAGATCGCTGATGTGGGCGATCGAGAATCCGGCGGCCTCGCCGGAAGTTGCGCCGTCGTCACGTGGATCGCTCATGCCTCTCCCCCTTCACGTCTCTTTTCTTCGGCAAGCGTCAGCCCGGGGTCAACTGCGAGCTGGCCATTCAGCGCGGCTCGCACGGTCAGGAAGTCGAGGGCGCCGGCCACGTCGTGCACGCGCATCACGTCGACGCCATGGTCGGCGCCGGCCGCCAGTGCGGCCAGCGTGCCCGCCTCGCGCTCGCGCGGCGCGCGGCCGGTCAGAGCTCCGACGAAGTCCTTCCTGCTGGCGGCCAGCAACAGTGGCCGGCCGAGCGAGTGCAACTCGTCGAGCCGGCGCAGGGTCTCGATCGTCTGGGCTGGGGTCTTCGCGAAGTCCGGCCCCGGGTCGAGAATGATCCGGTCGAGCGGCACACCGCGCGCGGTGGCGCGGGCGATCGCGTCGCTGAGAAAGGTCTTTACGTCGGCGACGACATCGTCGTAGTGCGGAAACAGCTTCTGCTTTGGCCGCGCACGGGTGTGCATCAGCACGAGCGTGGCGTCGTGTTCAGCAGCCGCGCTGGCGAGATCGTCGTCGGCCAGGCCGCTGACATCGTTCACGATGCGCGCGCCGGCGGCGCAGGCCGCCCTTGCGACTGCCGGCTTGTAGGTGTCGACGGAGATCGGCACGCTCGGCAGCGCGGCGGCAACCGCCTCGATCACCGGCACGACGCGCTCGATCTCTTCGGCGGCCTCGACGGCCGGCTTATTCGTGACGCCTGACTCGCCGCCGATGTCGATGATGTCGGCCCCTGCCGCGACGAGTTCGCGCGCGAGCGCCACGCGGTCGGCGACGGGCTTTGCCCCCTGGCTATCGCTGAAGCTGTCGGGCGTCGCGTTGACGATTCCCATCAAATACGGACGCCACAGCGGGCGCGGCGGCAGGCCGATCGCCGCGAAGGCCGGGATCGTGCGCACGCCGGAATCGTCAATCCCGTCAGACATACCGCCAGCCTACGGGAGAATCCCCTCTGCGTTGGCCACACGCTGCCACTCGTCGCACTCGGCGTTACGGCGGTGCTCGTCCCAGCCAAGCTCGGCGGCCATCACGTCGGCCACCGCCGCCACTGACATCGGCACGTCGCCGCCACCGGCGACCAGCTCGCGCGCGGCCAGGATGCCCAGCCGTGTGCGGCGCAGGAAGACGTCGCCCAGCGTTCGGGCCTGCTCGTTGCGTGCGGCCATCGTGACCTCCGCAAGCCGGTCGGGCAGACCCGAGACGATCGGGGTCGCGAGGTGCGGGTCGCTGCGCGCGAAGCCGACGACCTCGTTCGCTGCGTAGCCGTAACGGGCCGCCAGGTGGGCGCGCGCGGCGTCGTCGATGCCCTGCGCGACCTGCAGGTCCGCGGGGTCGATCGGCAGGCCGAGCGGAATCTCTTCGGTGCGCGCCGGCGCCTCGCGGCGGTCGCGAGCGACGATCCGGTCGACGACGTCGCACGCCATCTGACGCCACGTTGTGAGCTTCCCGCCGGTAATCGTGATCATTCCGCCCGGCGTCTCGTAGAGCTCCGACGTACGCGAGATGTCGACCGACTTCTTTGGGTCGCCGGTGCTGATCAGCGGGCGCACGCCGGCGTAGGCACCGGTGATGTTCGCGGTGGTCAGATCGGTCTCGAAGAAGTGGTTGAGAGCTTCGAGGATGTACTCGACGTCGTCGGCTGGTGGAGCGACGTGGCCGAGCTCGCCCTCGTAGTCAACATCGGTCGTGCCGACCAGCGTGCGGCCCATCCACGGCAGCGTGAACATCATCCGGCCGTGACCGGCCGGCACCACGCAGGCGGTCTTGCGCAGCGGAAGGTCCTCGCTGGCGAACGTCAGGTGCGTACCACGACTCGGCCGGATGATCGGAACGTCGCCCTCGCGCACGTTGTCTGGTTTGAGCCGGTCGGCCCAAACGCCGGTCGCGTTCACGACGTGGCGGGCCCGGATCTCGAACTCGGCTCCGGTCTCGGTGTCGCGCGCCATCACGCCGGCCACCGCGCCGGCCTGCTCGATCACGCCCGTGGCCTCGACGTCGTTTGCAATCAGTGCGCCGTAGCGCTCGGCCTCGCCGAGAATCGTCAGCGTCAAGCGCACGTCGTCGGTCTGGCAGTCGTAGAACAGGTAGGCGGCCTTCGGGTCGCGGTGGGCGAGCGCGGGTACGCGCTGCTTGACCTCGTCGCCGTCGATCATGCGATGGCGCTCTGGGGTCCACTCCATCTCGTCGTACTCGCGGCGGTACTGCCGCAGGCTGAGCCCCGAGAGCTCGGCGCGACGCTGCTTCTCGGCCCTTCTACTGGCCTGGCCGCGCTGCATGGCGTCGTACATGTTCAGGCCTACGCCGATCTTGCGATCGATCCGGTCGCCTTCGAAGGCCGTGACCAGAAACGGCGTCGGCCACACCAGATGCGGAGCCAACTCGACCATGATGCGCCGCTCGATCAGCGCCTCGCGCACTAGCGCGATGTCGAAGTTCTGGAGGTAGCGCAGACCGCCGTGGACCATCTTCGAACTGCGACTGCTGGTGCCCGCGGCGAAGTCGTCGCGCTCGATCAGGGCGACGTCGTAGCCGCGACTGGCCGCGTCCAGTGCCACGCCGGCACCCGTCACGCCGCCGCCGATCACCAGCACGTCGAAGACTTCTTCCGGAAGGGAGTGAATGGCGGCTTCGCGATCGATCATCGCTGTCAAGCTAGCCGCCGGGGTCGCCGGACAGCGTGCCGTGCCGCCTTCCGCCCGACTACGCGCCCGGAAGCGACCCCCCTTGCCAAAGCCATCCACCACTCCAAAGCCTGGCCCTGGAGCGGCTCCAAGGCCAGGCTTTGGAGTGGTTTGCCGCTCTCCGATCGGGACGCGAACGGAGGTCTCGCCGACAAATAGACTGCCGTCGTGGTCGAGCCGACGGAATCACGTACGCCGCCGCCGCTCGTCGAGGAGGGGTTTCGCGGCAAGGTCGCGCTGGTGACCGGAGCCGGCAGTGGGCTCGGCAAAGCCGTCGCCACCGCGCTCGCCAACGAAGACGCGATCGTCGTCTGCGCCGACATCGACGAGGGCGCCGGCCGCGCCACGGCCGAGCAGCTCGGCGCGAGCTTCACGCCCGTAGACGTCGCCGATCTCGACAGCAACCACGCTGCCGTGCAGTTCGCCGTCGACACCCACGGCGGCCTTGACTTGGTCCACCTGAACGCCGGCATCGCCAGTCCCTTCGGACTCGGCGACGACTTCGACGCCGAGGGCTATCGAAAGGCGATGAGCGTCAACCTCGACGGCGTCGTCTTCGGCTTCCACGCCGCGCGGCCGGCCCTGCTGGCGCGCGGTGGAGGCAGCGTCGTGGCGACCGCCTCGCTGGCGGGCCTGGCGGCGATGCCCGTCCAGCCGGTCTACGGCACCAACAAGCACGCCGTCGTCGGCCTCGTGCGCGCGCTCGGTCCGGCCCACGCTCACGAGGGAATCCACGTGAACGCGATCTGCCCCGGCTTCGCCGACTCCAAGATCATCGACCCGATCCGCGACATGCTCGGCGCCGGCGGCGTGCCGATCATTCCGGCGCAGACGGTCGCCGACGCGACGCTGCGGCTGTTCGCCGACACGGACGCGCACGGCGAACTGCTGGTGATCCAGGCGGGCAACGAGCCGTACTACTACAAGTTCCGCGGGCTGCCGGGCGCGCGCTGAGGCGCACCCGTCAGACCGGCACCGTCACTCCGCCAAACCTGCCAGCACCGCGTTGAACGTCGCGCTCGGCCGCATCGCGGGCACCACGAGCGATTCGTCGGGGAGGTAGTAGCCGCCGATCTCGACTGGCGAGCCCTGCACTGAATTCAGCTGCTCGACGATCTCGGCCTCGGCACCGGCAAGCGCGTCGGCCAGCGGCGCGAACTTCTCTGCCAATCCGGCGTCGTCGGTCTGCGCCGCCAACTCCTGAGCCCAGTACAGCGCCAGGTAGAAGTGGCTTCCGCGGTTGTCGAGCTCACCAGTCTTGCGCTGCGGCGAGCGCCCGTTCTCGAGCACGCTGCCGGTGGCGCGGTCGAGCGCGTCGGCCAGCACCTTCGCGCGGGTGTTGCCCGTCTTCTCGGCCAGCATCTCAAGCGACACCGCCAGCGCCAGAAACTCTCCAAGTGAGTCCCAGCGCAGGTGGTTCTCGGCCAAGAACTGCTGCACGTGCTTGGGCGCGGAGCCGCCGGCGCCGGTCTCGAACAGCCCGCCACCGTTCATCAGCGGGACGATCGAGAGCATCTTCGCGCTCGTTCCAAGTTCGAGGATCGGGAAGAGGTCGGTCAGGTAGTCGCGCAGCACGTTGCCGGTGACGCTGATCGTGTTCTCGCCCGCGCGGGCGCGCTCCAGCGTGAATCGAGCGGCGTCAGCGACGTTCATGATCTCGATCTGCAGGCCGTCGGTGTCGAGCGAGTCAAGCTCCTCGCGCACCTTCTTCAGCACTTGGGCATCGTGCGGACGCGCCTCGTCGAGCCAGAACACCGCCGGCCAGCCGGTGGCGCGGGCGCGGCGCACGGCTAGCCCGACCCAATCGCGGATCGGCGCATCCTTGGCCTGGCACATCCGCCAGATGTCGCCGGCCTCGACGCTGTGCTCGAGCAGCGTGGAACCGCCCTGGTCGATCACACGAACAGTGCCGGAGGCCGCGATCTCGAAGGTCTTGTCGTGTGAGCCGTACTCCTCGGCCTTCTGGGCCATCAGGCCGACGTTGGGCGTCGTGCCCATCGTCGCCGGATCGAAGGCGCCGTGCTGCTTACAGTGCTCAATCGTCTCGTGGTAGAGCGCCGCGTAGCTCGAGTCGGGGATCACGCACTTGGTGTCTTCCTGCTCGCCGGCGGCGTTCCAGCCCTGGCCCGAGGAGCGGATCAGCGCGGGCATCGAGGCGTCGACGATCACGTCGCTGGGCACGTGCAGATTGGTCACGCCCTTGTCCGAGTCGACCATGAAGAGATCCGGGCCACTGGCCAGCGCGGCGTCGACTTCGGCCTTTGCCTCGGGGTGCTCGTCGAGCAGGCTTGCGAGCCCGTCGTTCGGGCTGGCGTCGCCGTACTTGTCGAACAGCTCGGAGCCGACGAACGCCTCGAGCCCGTGTCCGAAGATGATCGGATCGCTGACCTTCATCATCGTGGCCTTCAGATGCACCGAGTAGAGGACGCCTTGTCGCTCGGCGTCGGCTATCTGCTCGGCAAAGAACTGCGTGAGCGCGGCCTTTCGCATCACCGAGGCGTCGATCACCTCGCCGGCGAGCAGCGGCGTCGAAGCCTTCAACACCGTGATCGCTCCATCCTCGGCGACGTGCTCGATGCGAACGTCGTCGGCGGCCTCGACCGTGACCGAGAGCTCGGTCGAACGGAAGTCGCCCTCCGACATCGTCGACACGTGCGTGCGCGACTCGGGCGACCACGCCCCCATCGAATGCGGATGCGACTGCGCGTACTTCTTGACCGCGGCGGGCGCGCGGCGGTCCGAGTTGCCCTCGCGGAGCACCGGATTGACGGCGCTGCCCTTGACTGCGTCGTACTTGGCGCGGATTTCGCGCTCGGCGTCGGTCTGCGGTTCCTCGGGGTAGTCGGGCACCGCGAAACCCTGCGCCTGCAGCTCTTCGATCGCCGTTTTCAGCTGCGGCAGCGAAGCACTGACGTTCGGCAGCTTGATGATGTTGGCCTCGGGCGTCTTGCTGAGCGCGCCGAGCTCGGCCAGCGCGTCCGGGTGGTCGGTGAACTGCGCGAGAATGCGGCCGGCCAGTGAGATGTCGCGCGTCTCCACCTCGACGCCCGCGAGGGAAGTGAAGGATTCGATGATCGGCAGCAGAGAGCGGGTCGCGAGCGCCGGAGCCTCGTCGGTGTGGGTGTAGATGATCTTCATGAAGGGGGCTTTCCGTGTTTTCGGGGCGGGTCGCGCTTACGTTATCGGGCAGAAAAAAGGCCCCGCTCTTGCGAACGGGGCCTTTTTGAGTCTTGCTTTGAACCGGGTGGTTTAAGCGGCTCGCAGAGCCACGGCCTCCGGGTCCTGCGCGAGGCGCTTGAGCGCGGCGTTCTCGATCTCGCGCACGCGGGCGGCGGTCATGCCGCTGCCGCGGGCGATCGCCTCGGCCGTGCGCGGCTCGCCGCCGGCCAGGCCGTAACGCTCGGCGAGCACGTGGCGCTCGTCGGGCGAGAGACGCGAGAGCAGGCGCGTGATCTTGCGCTGACGCTCGGCCTCGACCGCGAACTCCTCGGGAGTGATGGTGTCCTCGTCTTCGAGGAAGTCACCGAACTCCGAGTCGCCTTCGCCGACCGGAAGCGACAGTGACGTGGGCTTGAGAGCGGCGAGCTTGACGCGCTCGACCTCTTCGATCTCCATGTCGGTCGCCTCGGCGATCTCGGCGTCGGTGGGCTCGCGGGCGAGCTCGACGGCGAGACGGCGTGTGGCCTTCTGGATCTTGGCCAGCTGCTGCGCGACGTGGACGGGCAGGCGGACCGTACGGCCCTGGTTCTGGGTGGCACGCTGCATCGACTGGCGGATCCACCACGTGGCGTAGGTGCTGAACTTGAAGCCCTTGCGCCAATCGAACTTCTCGGCGGCGCGGTTGAGGCCGATCACGCCCTCCTGGATCAGGTCTCCGAACTCAAGACCCTGGTCGCGGTACTTACCGGCGAGCTTGATGACCAGCTTCATGTTGTTCTCGATCAGCTGACGCTTGGCCACCTCGTCGCCACGCTCGATGCGCTTGGCCAGAGTGACCTCCTGCTCGCGCGTGAGGATCTTGTGGCGGCTCGCGCGGTTGATGAAGTGACGCGTGAGGTCGCTGGGCAGCTCGGCGCTGATCGCGTGAGCGTCGAGTGCACGCTTCTCGACCGCGAGGGCGTCGTCCTCGTCGCCCTTGACGATCGTGACGTCGGCCTCGACGAGGCGCGACTTCAGGTCTTCGAGCAGCACTTCCTCGAGCTCGTGGATCTCCGCGAGCTCAAGCAGGCGCTCCTCGGTGACCGACTCAGCTTCGAGCAGCTGGCCGATCTCGGGAATCTCAAAAATGTCCTGCGTGAATGTGGTCACTTGCTGTTCCTGTTGGTCGATGCGGGATGGGACTGGATGAGCGCTTTCCTGATTTCGTCTGCCGTTCGCTTCGGCACTTCATCCTGCGACGTTCCGGTTTGCGGCCGAATCTCGCTCAACGTCCGCCGTTCGGTCGGCGGTCGCGTTCTTCTGAAGATGTCTCGCCTGCCGTTGAAAGTCGCGTTCTCACTGGCGTTCCAGGGAACTGCGCTCTCCAATTGGGGGATCCGGCTGGCTGCGCTGGTGCTTCTATGTGGTGGGGATGGGGGTCTGGCGGGGATTGTTACTAAATGTTACAAACTGGCCCGGATTAATGTCGCAATTGATACAGCGGCAAGGCCATCGCCCAACTACCTGCTTGGGCACTTCCTTCTGTTGTTCACGTCGCCTGTGCTGATTTACGCGGTGACGCTGCGTCTGCTACGCGGCGGGGACGAATTTCGACCCACCGCCATGCACGACTGTGTCCGTGCCGGCCGAATGACCTGGACGTCACTTAGGCCCAGGAGGTTCGGTCCAGATCGGACTAAAGCCATCTTACGGGTTTCGTCCGACGAATGCAAGTCAAATTCTGGTATTGCCAGTGGATTTTCAGATTTTCGCTTAGTTCCTGGATTCCCAGGGCTTTCCAAAAGATGACTCGACGGTAATAACGACCGAAACCGGAAAAGGTTTCGTTTTGTCGGATTCAGCCTTTGTTAAGCGAGTTCGGTCGCCGCGCCAGATGGATTGGCCGCCGGCGTCGGCACCCGTGGCCAGTCGACCACTGCTCGCGTTCGCAGGCGGCGCAACATCCCGATCAAGGCGGGGCCGGCGAGCATGAAGAAGACGAAGTTGCCGGCCGCGTGCGCAATGTCGAACGGCAGGGCCTGGCCGGTGAAGACGATGAAGCTGGTCCAGACGTCAGACCCTCCGAAGTTGACGGCCGAGCCGAAGTTGAGGATCACGCCGTAGAGCAGGCCTGCCGCCGCGCAGGCGAGAGCGAGCGGCAGCCGCGGCGCGCGCCCGCGCATCAGCGTGCCAAGTACGGCGCCAAGCAGGCCGCACAGCGCCCAGGCCGCCATCTGCCACGGCGTCCACGGCCCCTGGGCGAAGTAGAAGTTGCTCGCGAGCGCTGCCAGCGCACCGACCAGCAGGCCCGGCTCGGCGCCCAAGACGAATCCGGCGACGATCACGATGTCGGTCGTCGGCTTGACGTTGGGAAACGGCGCGAAGAGAATGCGGCCGATCACCGCGAAGGCAACCAGCACGGCCACGGCCGCAGCAATCCGCGCCGGCGGGCGCGAGCGTTCGAACCAGAAGAAGACTGCAGACAGCGAGAGCAGCAGGATCGTGGCGCTGCCGATCTGCCATGTCGCCGGAGAGTTCACGCGACGGCCTCCACGGCTGCGCGCGGCGGTGAATCGACCTCGTCCGGCGAATCGAGCACCTCGACCGTGCCGGCGGCGAGCGTGATGACGCGATCGGCGAATGCCGCAGCCAGTGCCTGATCGTGCGTCGCAAGCACGACCGCCGTGCCGGCGGCGGCGATGTCGTCGAGCTGGGCGAGCAGATCGAGCTTGCGCTCACGGTCCATGCCGCGGGTCGGCTCGTCGAGCAGCAACACCACCGGTCTGCTCTGCATGACGATCGCCAGCGCGAGTCGCTGCCGCTCGCCGCCCGACAGGTCGCGGGGATCGCGCTCGGCGTGACTGGTCAGTCCGAAGCGTTCCAGAGCGACGGCCGGGGCCTCGTCGGCAACGCGCTCGTGAATCAGGTAGTCGTTGGGGTTCTGCAGCAGCAGTCCAACATCGCCGGCGGCCCGCACGCTGCCGCTCGCCGGCTGCACCAGTCCGCGCGCCAGGCGCAACAGGGTCGACTTGCCCGAGCCGTTCTCGCCCATCAGGGCGACACGCTCACCGGCATGGAGTTCGATCGAAACTTCGCGCAGCGCCAGGCACTCGGCGCCGGGGTGGGTGTAGTCGACCGAGGTGAATTCGAGCACCGGTCGCGTGCTCGCTGGCACGGCCGGTCGCGGGGCGCGAGGGTAAGGGCGTGCTCCAGCCGGCACGAGCGCCGCGCCGCGGCCGTCGGCGAGCGCCCAATCGAGAAAAGCGGAAGGCGCGCCGTCGAAGGCGATCTCGCCGGCGTCGAGCGCAAGCACACGATCGGCACGCGCGAGTGCGCGGTCAAGCCGGTGTTCAGCAATTACCACGGCGGTGCCCGAATCGTTGGCTATGTCGACGGCGTCGAAGAACTCCGCCGCCGCAACCGGATCGAGCTGCGCTGTCGGCTCATCGAGCGCCAGCACGCGCGGTCGCGGTGCCAGCGCCGCCGCGAGAGCCACCCGTTGCAGCTCGCCTCCGGAAAGCTCGGCGGTACGGCGGGCGAGCAGATTCTCGATACCAAGCAGGGCGGCGATCTCGTCGACCGCCTCGTCGATCGCCGCCTGTGTCCAGCCGAGATTCTCGAGCGGAAAGGCGATCTCGTGGCGTACGCCGCCCATCACCGTCTGTGCCTCGGGATCCTGCATGACGCTGCCACAGACCGCGGCCAGCTCGGCGGCGCGGTGCTCACGCAGATCGAGCCCGCAAACGGCGCCCTCGCCCTGCGCGGCGCCTCCAAAGTGGTGCGGAACGAGACCAGAGAGGGCGCGCAGCAGCGTCGACTTACCCGAGCCGGAGCGGCCGGCAATCAGCACGTACTCGCCGGGTTCGACACATAGGGAGATTTCGCGCAGCGCCGGGTCGCGCCGTGGGTAGGCGTAGCTGAAGCGCTCGAGTTCGAGCACCGCGCTCACTGCGCCCCTCCCCCGCGGCTCACGATCAGCGGTACGGCGGCGGCGAGCGCCAGCGCGGCCGAGAACAGCAGATCGCGCGTATCTGACGCGACGTAAGTCAGTGGGTAGTCGACAAACGACGCCAGGCCGGCCACCTTGCCGGCCACGGCGAATGAAACCGCGGCGAGCGCCCCACCGGCCACCAGCCAGTCAGCGGACGTTCGCGCGGGCAGCCGGGTGCGCAACGGCGCGGCGAGCGCGTAGCCGCGAGTCTCGAGCGCCAGCGCCGCATCGCCCGCGCGGTCGATCGACCGCGCGAAGGTCGCCCGCACCACCGTGCCCGAACTCGGCGGCTCGCCCGGACGGCACTGCCGTGCCTCGGCCATGCGCGCGCCATCGCTCGCCAGCACAGGCACCAGCCGCACGGCCAGCGAGGCGGTGATCGCCGAACGAACCGAGTAGCGCCGCAACACCCGCAGAAGCTCGTCCGGGTCGACGGTGCAGACATACAGCGCGGCGATCGCGAAGATCACGATCGCGCGAAATCCGAGCACGAGGCCGTAGACGACGGCCTCACGGGTCACGTCGAAGCTGCCCAGCAACGGCAGATGCAGCCCATCGGCCAGCACCGTAAGGCCCTGCTGAGACGCGATCGGATTGATGAGCGCCATCAGCAACGCCAGTGGCGAAGCAATCGCAACCGCGAATGCGACCTCCCCCGCGACCCGGCACTTGATCGCTACGGCGAGAACCGCCACAAGCACAGCCGCCAGCACAAAGGGACTCTCGTACAGGGCGACGACCAGCCCCAGCGAGACGCACCATGCGGTCGCCACGGTCACCCGCGCTCGCTGCAGCGGACCGCCGCGCGGCCGGTAGCCGAAGCTGAGCGCGCGCGTAACCGTTGCGGTGGCCGGGCTCACCCTTCCTCCCCGGAAGTCAACGGCAGAGCGATCGCGCCAGACGGATCGACCGCCACGGCAAAGCGATTCGCCAGCTGCTTCGCGTCGAGCGCCGCGGCGGCACGTTCTACGCCGAGCGTGTCGACGCCCGTGATCAGCCACTGGATCGAGTCGCCTTCGGCGAAGGCGGCGACCAGACCACTCCCGGCGCCAAGCGCGCGCGGCGCCGATCCGTCGTCGGCAGCCAGCCGCATCTCGCGCCCACCGGGGAACGCGGCGAAGGCGCCGTTTTCGGCCGGGTCGGCCGACAGGTCGACGTCGAGGTCGAGCCGGGAGAGTTCGTTCCAGGTGCCGACCCGCAGCGGCAGCCCCCTGGTGTTCATCCGTATGCCGGAGCTGCGCAGCCGCTGTCTGACGGTCGTACAGGCAACCGACACCTGTGGCACACATTCCAGCGCGACTCCATCCTTTTCCAGGGGTCGCGGAAACGCGCCGACGATCGCCCCACCGGTCTTGACGTCACGCCAGCGGTGAAAGTCCCACTGCACCAGCTGACCCGCGACCGGCTTAACGGCAGCCGCCCCGACGTCGCTCTCGACGCCGTCGACGTAGAAGAGCCAGTCGTATCCCTCGGAGAGATCTTGCGCGACGCCGTCGATCGAAGTCACGTAGCGCCCGCCGTAGCTGGACTCGATCTTCGCGGCCGACTCGAGCTGGCGCATAGCCGTCAGCCCCTTGGTTGGCTCGGTGACGATCTCGGGGCGCTGCTGCTTCGCGCCGAAATCGCGAGTGACGACCAGCGTAACGCCGTCGCGCGCGGCAACTTCAGTTTGCCCGGGCCGTGACCCGCAGCCGGCCATGGCGGCGGCGCAGAGCGCCACCGCCAACAGCCCCGAAATCCAAACGCCGTGCGCGCGAAAGGCCGGCATCCCGGCCGCCCTAGTGCGCGCGCCGGGCAAGCTTGCGGCAGTGCGACTTGCCGCGATTCGCACGCTTACGACACTCGGCACGTTGCTTCGCGCGGGCGACCTTGATGCAACGGCGGTGCTTCGGCGAGCCCTTGCCGTAGAGCTTGCCGCAGCGGGCAAAGCGATTGACCTTGACCGGAACGATCGCCGGGGCCGGTGCGGCCGTGGGGTCGACAGTAATCCAGGCAGAGCCACGAACGGCACCGTCCTTGGTCGCAACCACGAGCTGGCGGCCGGACTGCGCGAAGGTCAGCGAAAACGAGCCGTCGGCGGCCGTTGTGGCCGACACGTCGCCGCCAAGCACCGCGACGTTCGCCCCAGCCGCCGGGGAAACGACGTCACCGCTGAAGTTCGTCCACGAGTCGACCACGCCATTCACAGGCTCGCCGGGCTTGGCGGTCGCGGGCAGCCGCAGGTCAAGCGATGCCGTCGGATTGCCGGCCGAGTAGTAGACGAGCAGCTTGTCATCGAGACGGTCGAAGCTGCGCCGTCGCAGTTGCCGCCGAGCGTAGGTACGTCGCGCGGCCCAGTCTCGACGGGGCCGTTGAAGATCGTCAAGCCCGGCGCTTCGATGCGGAGATCGACCGAAATTGCCGAGGCCGACGCAGCAGCAGCGAGTGAGAACGCAAGCGCACACAGCGCAGCGAGGGTGAAACGTGTGAAGACACGGGTGACCGTGTACATGAGTGACTTCCCCTTTCCTCGAGGGATCGTTATGTCATAGACACGGCCGGGACAGGTTTCCTGGCTGACGGGTCTTTTCGCCGCGCCTTCCCAGTGGCCCATTGAGTAGCTCATGGAGCCGCCAGTGGCTGAGGCCGCTGCCGATCAGCGATTGCCTCGTGCGACGAACACACCCGATCACAGTGGCGGGTCCGCGCCGGTTTCACACCGGACTTCCCTCGTCACGACCGAATGAAGGCCCGGCGCGTGTCGCACCACGAAGCCGCCGGTGCCCTTACTGCCGGTCTGCCAGCGCGAGCCGGTGCCGCCGCCGCTGCGGCCGGAGGTGTCGAACCAGACGCCGCCGACGTTCATAAAGACGTGACCGGGGTTCGAGTAGATCGTGATGTACTTGCCCGACCCGGCGGCGCCCCAGCCCATTAGCGGGCCCGACGCCATCGGGCTGCTCAGCACGCCAGCGGCGTGCAGCACGTAGCTGACCGAGCCCGAGCAGTCGTAGCCCGAGGACTCGAACGAGCCGTGCCCACCGCCCCAGAGGTACGGCGTTTTAGCAATGCGGTTTCCGGCAGCCACGGCGTTCTTGATCGCCTGCGGGGCGCCGGGCTTGGCCGAGGCCAAGCCGTCGCTGTGCAGGCGAACCATGCCTGGGCGCGCAACTATCGGCGCGGAGGTGCTGCTGGGCGCGCTGTCTGAACGCTGTTCGGCGCGGGCGCGCGCCGCGATCGCGGCGATCTCGCGGCGAACGCGGCGCTGCTGGGCCTGCAGGTCGCCGGCTTCGGCGATCGCCTTGTTCTTCGCGATCACGATGCCGGCCTTGCGATCGGCGACGATACCGACTGCCTCCTGGGCCTTGACCTCGAGCGCTGCGAGTTCGTTCGACTGACGTTTGCTCTGCCGCTTCAACTCGGTGACGTCCTCGATCACCCGGCGGTCCTGCTTTGCGACGGCGCGCAGGTACTCCGCGCGTTCGAGCATCTCGGCGAAGCCCTCGCTCTCGAGCACGACCGTGGTCGTACGCGCCAGACGGGCGCGGGCCGCTGCCAGCTGCGCGGCGATCGCGCGCTCTCGGGCCTGCTTGCGGACGAGATCGGCCGATGCGACGTTCTCGCGGCCCCGCAGCTTGTCGATCCGGTCCTGAAGCTTGTCGATCTGCTCGGCGAGCTGCTGCGCGCGAACGTGCGGGTCGCTCGAACCTGCGGCAGGCGGCACGGCGCCCGAGCCCATCGGCAGAGCGAGGTAGAGCACAGTCACGCTCGCGGTCAGCGCGCAGCCGATCGCGCACCAGCGTGCGGCGCGAAGAAGAACTCGGTTATCGGTAGACGTGCGCATCGAAGTCGTTGACGGTAGGTCCGCCGGGCCCACGGAAGGCCTAATTGCGCCCGCCCCACAGCTATCTGCAAGGCAGATTGCGCGGCCGGACTGGGTGGTCTGCGTCGCTTACGGAGTTAGCTGTCGGGCTCGCGCGGCGCCGCTATTCGCGGCTCTAGCGCTACGCCGTCCCATTGACGGCGACTCGCCCCGGAGAAACCAGTGGGTCCCCCGTCGCCCTCGACTTGACCGGTCAGGGCGTTCAGCGACGCAGGAAAAAGTATCAGCATGCAGGGAATTTCTCGTGCTGGTCGTACCCGGCGCAAAATTTGCTTGAAGTGATGACCCCGATCTGTCGATGTAAGAAATGGTCACGACGGTGTGAGTAATCGCCCCTGTTTGACCGCAGACAACATGGACATGAGGACCAACGATCACCCCATCGGCGACGCCGGCAGGCGCTTTGCGCGCATTCGCCTGGTTTGGAGCGCCGCCCACCGGCCGCTGACCAGGCGACGCGGCGGCGAGCCGGTCGACGATCTAGGCGTGACCTACCGCTTCCACTACACCTTCCTCGCGGCCTTCGCCGCGTGCATCGGCGGCATACCGCTCGTGCTTTCGTTCACCGCCCTGGGCGAATCGCTCTCGCCCACGCCGGTACGGTTGATCTGCCTCACGGGCGTGCTGCTGGCGCCGGCCCTGATCTTCGTACCGCGAGCGATCGGCTACCGCTTCCATGCGCCGCTGATCTACGGAGTGCTGCTCTACAGCGTCGCCGCTCCGTTCTTCGCGCAGCAGTCGATGGCGGGCCAGCAGGCGGCTTTCCAGATTCTCTACGTCGCCGGTCCGATCGGCGCGGCGTTCTACTTCACACTGCGTCCGACAGCTCCGATGGCGCTGCTGTCGATCGCCGCGCTGCTCTACATGAGTGGACAGACCGGCGAACACGAGGCCCTGCTTCGCGCCATATTCCTCGCCGAGATCGTCGTGGGCGGCTCGCTGATGGTGCATTTCGTTAAACGGCGCCTCGCCGAGACCATCGAGCTCAATCAGATGCTCGCCGGGTGCGACCCGCTGACCGGCACGCGCAACCTGCACCGCTTCGAGCAACGTCTCGACGAAGAAATCTCACGAGCGAATCGCGGCGGCGGCGCGTTCGCCTTGATCGAGTTCGACCTCGACAACTTCAAGCTCGTCAACGACGTGCACGATCACAGCACCGGCGACGAAGTGCTGATCGCCACTGCCGATGCGATCCGCTCGGCCTTCGAATCTCCGGACATGCTCGTGCGACGCGGTGGCGACGAGTTCGTCGTGATCGCCCCCGGCGCCGACAGCCGCGACCTCGACGCGATGGTCGCCGAGGCGACCGAACGCGTCGAGCACGCTCGCCGCTGGCTATGCCCCGACGTCACTCCGTCGATCAGCTCGGCGATCGTCGTTCACGAGCACGGCGAGACCGCCGACGAGCTCTTCCACCGAACCGACGCGGCATTGCACGACGCGAAGCTCGCCGCTCCGGGCCGGCGCGGGCAGCCCGAGCGTGCGGACCTCGCCGGCAGTGGCCACCACCCCACGCCCGAAACACCCGAAGTCGCCGAACAGCGCGCCCGGCGGATCGACGGAGCCTCGGTCGGCGAGGACCCGATCGTCGAAGCGCGGCGAGTCGTCTGGAAGACGGCGGCCTGGATCATCCTGGCCGTCGCCGCCACCATCAACGTTCTCGCGCTGCTCGACAAGACCGACCTCGAGTTCTCGCCGATGTCGATCGCACTGTCTCTCACCTGGAGCGCGATCTTCGCCCCGATCGTGTACTCGATGTCGCGCAGAAAGCGTCAACCTGAGATTCTGCTGCATCTGCTCGGAACGGCGGCCCTTTTGCTGATCAGCTTCGGCTGCGCCATCTCTGGCGACTCCGCGCCGGCCCTGGCGGAGACCTACCTGATGGCCGGCCTGGCGATCATGGCGATCCTGCCGGCGCGCTCGGCGTTCTCGTACCTGGCGGTGATGCTCGCGATGTACACCACGGTCCTGGTCGTCAACGACAGTCCGGACGCCCTGATCCGCGTCGCAAACACCGCGTCGATCATGGTGCTGGCGGGAACGATCCTGACCTGGACCCGCGAGACCACGATCGGCGCCTCTCGTGAGTTGTCGCAGCTGGCGCGCACCGACGCCCTGACCGGCCTGCCGAACACCCGGCGCCTCACCGACCGGCTCGAACGCGAGATCCGCCGCTGCAAGACGACCGGCGGCTCGCTGGCGATGCTGATGCTCGACCTCGACAACTTCAAGCAGGTCAACGACCTGCACAGCCACGCCGTCGGCGACGAGGTGCTGATCGCGGTCGCCGGCGCGATCGTGGGAACGGCGCGCCACACCGACATGGCCGCCCGTCGTGGCGGCGACGAATTCGCGGTGATCCTTCCCGATTCCGATGCGCGCGACGCCGTCGCGTCGCGCAAGCGAATCGCCGATGCGATCGCCGAGGCACGAGAGAGCATCTGCCCCGACATCGACCCCGACGCAAGTATCGGATGGGTCGTGCTCAGGCCGGGCGAGACGGCCGACGAGCTGCTCGCGCGCGCAGACGGCTCACTGCACCTCGAACGCGTCGCACGGCGCCGCGAGAGCGAGCACGAACTTCAGCCCGGCGCGCCGCGCTGAACCGGCGCGCGGTCTCGGTCAGCCGCCGGCAGCGCAGTACGAGCGCGCCGCTTCGACTAGTGCGGGAACGATGCGATCGTCCGGGTCTGCCTCGGGGTGCCACTGGACGCCGATCGCAAATCCTTGGTCGGGCAACTCGAGCGCTTCGGGCAAGTGATCCGAAGCGGACCGGCCGGTAATCGCGACTCCATCACCGATCTCGTCGACCGCCTGGTGATGATGGCTAAGCGCGGTCAGCTCGCTGGCGCCGGCGGCGCGAGCGACGGCCGAGCCTTCGTCGACCAAGACCGAATGCCCGGTGCCCTCGAAGCCGCCGAGCGTCGGCTGGTGGCGCCGGTCGCCGATCACGTCGGTGAGGTGCTGGATCAGGGTGCCGCCGCAGGCGACGTTCATCAGCTGCATCCCCCGGCAGATCCCGAGCACCGGCATGTCGCGGCGCAGCGCCTCTCGCAGCAAGGCGATCTCGCACGCGTCACGCAGCTGCAGTACGCCGAAGGTCTTCGGGTGAGGCTCGGCGCCGTAGCTCGCGGGGTCGACGTCCGAACCGCCAGCCAGAAGCAGCGCGTCGAGCCGGTCGAGCACGGCGGCTGGGTCATCAACCCAGCCGGGATCGACCGGCAGCAGCACCGCGGCGCCACCTGCGCGCTGCACCGCGTCGACGTACATGCGCGGCAGCAGGTCGGCCGGCTGGTCCCACACGGCCCAGCGCGCGGGCTCCAGCGCGGCGCAGACGCCGATCAGCGGCCGGCGGCCACTCACAGCGGTGTCGTGTAGGCGCCGCTGAGACCGCCGTCGACCAGGAAGGTCGACGCAGTCACGTAGCTCGAATCGTCGCTGGCGAGAAACAGCGCGCCCTGGGCGATCTCTTCGGCACGCGCGAAGCGACCGATCGGCAGGTGCACGAGCCGGCGCTCGGCCTTCTCGGGATCCTTCGCGAACAGCTCCTGCAGCAGCGGAGTGTCGACCGGCCCCGGGCAGAGAGCGTTGACGCGCACGCCCTGTTTGGCGAACTCCACGCCCAGCTCGCGCGAGAGAGAAAGCACGCCGCCCTTCGAGGCCGTGTAGGAGATCTGCGACGTCGCGGCGCCCATCACCGCGACGAACGAGGCAGTGTTGATCACCGATCCGCCGCCGGCCTTCAGCAGGTGCGGAATCCCGTACTTGCAGCAGAGGAAGACGCTCTTGAGGTTGACGTCCTGCACGCGCTGCCACGCGTCGA
>JACRKX010000110.1 GCA_016219715.1 Actinomycetota bacterium
AGCTTGATTAAAATCAGCGGTCAAGCATTCAGTTCTAAAGGAGCGACCACCTTGGCATACGTAATCGCAGAACCTTGCATCGGGACCAAAGACAACTCGTGTGTCGAGGTGTGCCCTGTCGACTGCATCCACCCGACTCCCGACGAGTCGACCTACGAGGAAGTCGAGCAGCTCTACATCAATCCCGACGAGTGCATCGACTGCGACGCCTGCGTCGAGGCCTGCCCCGTCGACGCCTGCTTCGCCGAGGACCAGCTCCCCGACGAGTGGAAGAACTTCGTCGAGGTCAACGCGCAGTACTTCGCCGGCTAGCGCGAAATCATCTTCCGTATCGCGAAAGGGCGGCTCACGGGCCGCCCTTTTTCTTGGGCGCGCCAATCGATCGCGGCCAACAGAACAGAAGAACAGAAAAGCCCCGGCGTTCGGCCGGGGCTTTTCTGTTGTTCGATCCCCGGGGGGAGGGATCTCTTGGGGGAGGTGCCGGTATGCGGCGGGCCCGGCCTCGTCCTGGGCCGGGTTTTTCAAGCGGTGACTAGAAGTCGAGGCGCTTCTCGATCTGGGCCTGGGCCTTGTCGAGCTGCTCCTGGACCTTGTCGAACTGGGTCTCGATACGGCTCTGGACGTCTTTGACGGTCTTCTCGATCTCGTCGCTGACGCTGGTCAGCCGGTCCTCGACCTTCTTGCGGTTGGTCTTGACGGTCTTCTCGACCTCTTTGCGCTGCTTGCGCAGCTCGCGCTCGGCCTTGGTGCGCTGCTTGCGCAGGTCACGCTCAAGCCGGTTGCGGAACGTGGTGCCACGCTTCTCGAACTTCTTGAGCTGCTTTTCGACACCGTCGATTGAGGTGTAGGGCTCGACGAAGTCGACAACGCCGTCGCGGACTTCGAGTACCAGACCGACGGGAACGAGCACTGCCTTCTCGGCGTACTCCTGGCCCTTCTCGGTGTACTCCTCGAAAGTCGACTTGGAAGTTGCCGCGGCGGTCGGAGCCTTGGCGCGGGCGGTCGTCTTCTTCGCGGGCGCACGCCGTGTGGTCGCCTTCGCGGGAGTCTTCTTGGTCTTCGGTGTTGCGGTGGTGGCGGCCATCAGGCTGTCCTCCGTAAGTTTGTTAGAAGTAACAATGTCCAAACTATAGAACACGGCGGCGGAAGCCGGGTTACACATCTGACCGCCGCGTGCGCGTGCGACAGTTGCCGGAGAACGGTTTCTAGAGGTGGTGAGGCCGCGGCGCGACGTCGGCCGTGAGCAGACCGATCGCCAGGTCGACGAGCTCGTCGGCGATTGCGCCGATCGAATCGACGCCGTTGCGGAGGATCTCGAAGCGAACGAGCTCGTTGAGCGCAGAGATCACGCCGATCGCCTGACGGCGGGTCAGTGGCGGAATCTCGGGGTGCTTTTCGCGGGACTCGTCACGCCAGCCGACGATGCCGTCTGCGAGCAGCTCGATCCAGCCCATCCAGCGGGCCGCGATCTCGGGCCCGGCGGCAAGCGACTCGGTCAGGAACAGCTGCGCGAAGTAAGGCATCTCACTCATCGCCTCGAGGTACGCGCTGACGCCGACCTCGATGCGCTTGATCGGATCGTCGGTGGCGTCGCCTGCCCGCACGATCTCGGTGATGATCGCCGCGCTGGCAACCTCGAATGCCTGGATGAAACAGTCTTGCTTGTCGGCGAAGTGCTGGTAGAAGGTGCGCTTGGCCGTGCCGGCATGACGAACGATGTCGGCGATCGTCACCTGGTTGTAGCCCTTCTCGGCGGCCTGTTCGACGAACGCTGTCAGCAGCCGTCCACGCTGTGAGGCGAGCACGACCTCGCGGTCGAGACCGTGCGGGCCGCGCGGCAAGACGTTGGGAACGCCCTCGGTTTCGAACAACGACTTCGGAGTCACGGGGTCTTTGATACCACACGCGCCGCTCGTAATGGGGTTGCGCAAGAAAGGTCACATGATTTGCACACCCCTGAAAAAGTTTCTCCAGTAATAGGAACCAAACCGTTCCTTTTCGTATATCTTGGAAACGTACCGGTTCCTTAGGGGAGGGACCACGCTTACATCACTAAGGAGTAATCCAGAATGACCGCATCAAACACTCGGCGCGGCAACGCACGCATGGCGATTGTGCTGCTTGCCATCGTCTCGGCGCTTGCCCTGCTGGCAATCGTTCCCACAAACAGCTCCGCAGCTACCAAGGACGTAATCGCAGTCGGCAACGCCGGCAAAGGAACCGTCAGCTTCCTTGACGGCAGCACGCTGAACAACCTTGGCTCGATCAACGTCGTGCCTGACCTCGCCACCCGCAAGGCGCTGATCTTCCTGAACCCGATCACGCTGGTCGGCTGGAATGCCGTCAAGGCCCAGAAGGGCGGCGAGCGCATCACCGACGACGTCGCGCTTTCGCCCGACGGTAAGACGCTCTACGTCTCCCGCGGAATGCTGATGGACGTCGCAGCGTTCAACCTCGTCACCAAGAAGATGATCTGGCGCAGGGACGTCAACAGCTTCAACAGCGACCACATGGCGATCTCGCCCGACGGCACCAAGCTGATCGTCTCGGCCACCACCGCCAAGCAGGCGCGTGTGATCAACACCTCCAACGGCTCGATCCTCCGCTCGCTCGACACGGGTGACTACCCGCACGAGAACACGTTCTCGGCCGACGGCAAGACGCTCTACAACGCCAGCATCGGTACGACCATGTACCCGTACTCGCTGAACTCGCTGAAGGGTGAGAAGTCGATCAGCGTGTTCGACACGACGACCTGGGCCAAGAAGGCCACGCACTCGTTCGACCTGGGTGTGCGCCCGAGCGTCCTGACCGCCGACCAGCGCTACTACTACTTCCAGCAGTCGTACCGCCGCGGTTTCGTCGAGTACGACCTGCTCACCAAGACGATCACGCGTACAGCGACGATGCCCGCCACGGCGGCCGGCGACGCGCTGTTCCCCGATGACCTCCCGGCCAACTCGATGCACCACGGTCTGTCGATGAACGGCGCCGGCACGAAGTTCTGCAACGCTGGAACGATCGACAGCTACGTCAAGATCGTCAGCCGTGCCAACTTCTCGGTCTCGGCGACCGTCACCGGCCAGCAGAAGCCGTACTGGACGCAGACCAGCCACGACGGCAACAAGTGCCTCGTCAGCAACAGTGACGGCGACTTCGTCTCGGTCATCTCGTACGACACGGGCGTTGAGCTCAAGCGTGTTCCCGTTGGCGACTTCCCGCAGCGCGAGCGCCCGGGCAAGCTCGACACGTCGATCACGCTGTCGTCTTCGGCCGGCTAAGCACTTCGCACCGAAGACTCGGCCCGCAGTTGACTCCCCGTTCCCCGCTCGTGCGACAAGCGCGAGCGGGGTGCGGGCCGATCTGTTCTCTGTTCGCCTCGGCTCAGGAGCTGAGCGAATCCAAAAGAAACCGTGCCCGCCGCTGATCCCGCGCGGCGATCACGTGCTGGTGTGGCAAAAGGTCCAGCGGCACGTCCAGCGGACGCTCAGCGTCGCCGAAGATCACGTGCCCGCCAGCTTCGCGCACGATCAACTGCCCGGCCGCCGCATCGACCGAACGGCAGGGGCGCAGCGAAAGCATGCCGTCGAAGCGCGCGGCGGCCACCTGGCAGAGCGTCAGCGCGATCGAGCCGATCGAGCGCAGGCGCATGACGCGGCCGTCGAAGGCCCGCAGCAGCTCCTGCGAGAGAAATGCGGGCTTACTCGACTCGATGCCGATCACCTCGAGCTCGTTGCCAGGCTCGGCGGGATCGAGCCGGCGGTCGCCGAGCCAAGCGCCTTCGCCGCGGCGGGCGGTCCACTGCTCGCCGCTGCCGAAGTCGTAGACGTAGCCGTAGAAGACGTCGTCCATCGTGTCGCCGGTCGCGACGCCGACCGACAGCGAGTAGGACAGGCCAACTCGCTTGGCGTTGAGCGAGCCGTCGATCGGATCGACGATCACGCGCACGCCGGAGCCCCCGTATTCGACGGTGCCGCGCTCTTCCGAGAGCACGCTGAAGGCGGCATCATGCTCGCCGGCGACACGCTCGAGCACTGCGAAGACCGCGTCCTCGGCGGCTTCGTCGACGATCAGCGTGTTGTCGCCGCCGGCGCCGCGGCCGACACCGATGTTGCGGTCGGCGAAGGTGGGAAAGCGCGCGAACATCGAGCGCATATCGGCCGCGATCTCTGCACAGATCGCCGTCCAGTCGAGCTCTGTGGCCCGCTGTTCGGCCGCGGTCAGCTGCTTTCGTGCGTCACCGGGCTCCATGGCGGCACCGTATCCTAAAGCGGTGAGCAGCTCAGTCCCGCAGAACGAAGGCACGGCCGCGGTCGCCGAACCACCGACGCCCGACGCCGTTCTGGATGGCCTCAACGACTCGCAGCGCGCGGCCGCAAGTCACCTCGGCGGCCCGTTGCTGATCGTTGCCGGAGCGGGCAGCGGTAAGACGCGCACGCTGACGAAGCGTTTCGAGTGGCTCGTCCGCAGCGGCGTGCCGGCCGAGCGCATCCTGGCGCTGACCTACACCAAGGACGCTGCGGCCGAGCTAGCCGATCGCATCGAGCAGGCGCTCGGCGAGCACGTCGAGGAGACCAACGCCACCACGTTCCACTCGCTCTGCATGAACATCCTGCGCGACGAGGCTCAGGCGGCCGGACTGAATCCCTTCTTCAGCACCGCCACCGGCCCCGACCGCGTCACGCTGATGCTCGCGCGCATGAACGAGCTGTCGTTTGACCGGCTCGCGTTGCGCGGAAACCCGGCACAGGTGATCGGCGAGATGCTCGAGCTGATCGACCGTCTGAAAGAGGAGTGCAGCGGGCCCGACGACCTGCGCGAATACGCCGAAGGCGCGCTGGCCGACGCCGTTGAGCCCGACGACCGCGAACGGGCCGAACTGCTGCTCGAGCAGGCACGCTTCTACGAACAGCACGAGCTGTTCCTGCGCGATGCCGCCGCGCTCGACTTCGGCGGCATGCAGTTCGAGCTCTGGAAGCTGCTCTCCGGCAACGAAGAGATTCGCCGTGCAATCGCGCGCCGCTTCGACCACGTGCTGGTCGATGAGTTCCAGGACACCTCGTTCGTGCAGCTCGAGATCCTGCGGCTGCTCACACAGGACAGCCGCAACATTGCCGCGGTCGGCGACGACGACCAGTCGATCTACCGCTTCCGTGGCGCGTCGCCGCGCAGTATCCGCGACTTCGGCGCACGCTTCGGAGAGCACCGCCGGATCGAGCTGGAGCTGAATTACCGCTCGGCCCCCGCGATCGTCAATGCGGCGCGCACCGTACTGGCGCCGATCGACGACGAGCGGCGGGTACCCAAAGAGCTCACCGCCGCCAACGCGGCCAAGACCGGCAACGTTCAGTTCTGGCGGTGTGCCGGCGAAGTCGCCGAAGCGCAAGCGATCGTCGCCGAGATCGAACGGCTGATCGCCGAGGCCGGCGTGCAGCCACGCGACATCTGCGTGCTCGCCGCCACGCGCCCGCACCTCGACGTGTTGCTCGACCGGCTGTCCGTACACGACATCCCGCACGTGCTCGATAGCCGCGACTTCTTCCAGCGCGCCGAGATTCGCGTGCCGCTGAGCTGGCTGAAGGTGCTCGCCAATCCCACGCTCAACGAGGACGCCTGGCGCATGCTCACCGCTGCGCCGGTCAACCTCGACAGCGCCGAGTACGCGCAGCTGATGCGCTGGATGAGCAAGAACAAGCAGCCGCACGTCGTGGCGGCGATGCGCAGCGCTTCGCGCGGCAAACAGTTCAGTGTCGAGACGCTAGACAAGATTCGCGGCTTCGTCGAGGTCTACGACGCGGCCGCCGAACTGCTCGACGAGCTGCGCCCCGGCGAGTTCGTGATCAGGCTGATAAACCGCATCTCGCTGAAGGGCTCGCTGCTGCTGCGCGGCGAGGGCGACGCTCCCGACCGGCTCGCCAACATCGGCAAGCTCCAGCGCATGGCCGAGGAGTACGGCTCGCGCAAACCTCAGGCAACCGGCCGCGAGTTCGCGCTCCACATCTCGGCGATGTCGGAGGCCGGCTTCGAGGAGCCAAGCGAGAAGGCTCAGCTCGACCCCAACGCCGTGCGCCTGATGACGGCCCACGGTTCCAAGGGTCTCGAGTTCGACTACGTCTTCATGCCCGGCATGGTCAACCGCCGCTGGCCGGGCAGCCTGCGACCCGACAAATTCGGCGTTCCCGAGCAGTTGATCCGCGAGCCCGCGCTCGACCCGCCGGGCAAGAACCCGGCCCGCGAACGTCACATCGAAGACCAGCGCCGGCTTGCCCACGTCGCCATGACACGGGCCCGCACGCAGCTGGTGCTCAGCTGGTTCGAAGCCAACTCCCACGGCCACAAGGTCTCGCCGTTCTACGCCGAGGCGCTCGAGTTGACGGGCGGCGACGAGCTCGAGTTCGAGGAGCGCGCCTTCGACACCGGCGAGTTCGTATTCGCCGAACTCGCGCGCCTGCGCGGCGAGCTACTGCGCGGTGTCGACCAGACCGGCGCGCAGCTCGGCGAGATGCGGCTCGATGCCGGCGCCGACACGCCCGCCGAGTTCGCCCGCTTCGCAGAGCTGATCAAGCTCAGCGCCCTGACCCACCGCCTGCGCCAGGGCCAGACGATCGCGGCCGCGCTGCCCGACGTCAACGCCCTGCTGACCTCAACGATGTCGCCGCCTCAGCGCAGCGAGTTCGAGAACTCGGCGCTCGACCAGCGCCTGCTCGGCTCCGAGCGCCACGCCGCCGACCTTCGCGGCGCGATCTCCGCCACTGCACCGCAGCTGGGCAACTTCGTGCCGACCGTCGGCGAGAATCTGCGGCTCAGCGCGTCGGACATCGGCACCTACCAGCGCTGTCCGAAGATGTACGAGTACGAGAAGGTGCTGCGCATCCCGACGCGCGAGCAGAGCCACCTTCGGCTCGGCATCCTCGTGCACAACGTCCTCGAGCGCTATCACCGCGACCTCGGCGACCGTGAACTATCCGACCAGGAACGCGCCGCCACGATCGAGGCGCTGTTCGAGAAGGCCGTCGCGACCGGCGGCTGGGGAAGCAGCGACGACGACCGCCAGCTGCTCGACCGGGCACGCGCGATGCTCGCGCGCTACGCCGGCGGCGAACTCGCGCAGCCCGCGGGCAGCACCGAAACGGAAGTCAAGTTCAGCCTCAAGCTGCCACCGACCGAGGCGATGGCCTCCACGCCAGTCGGCGGCCGGCTGCTCTCGGGCATACAGATCAACGGCAAGATCGACCGCATCGACCGCGCCGCGGACACGACACGGCTGATCGACTACAAGACCGGCAAGAAGAAGTCGGTCGGCGAAGTACAGAAGGATCTCCAGCTCGCGCTCTACCGGCTCGCAGCGTCGGAGGTGCTCGGAATCGACGCTTCACAGCTGATCTACTACTTCCTCGAAGCCGATTCGCCGGCCGTCGAAGCCGACGCCGGAGAAGAGCGCGTAGCCGAGGTTCGAGAGACGATCAACGAGGTCGCCGACCGCATCGTGCGGCTCGAGTTCGAGCCTACGCCGAGCTTCCAGATCTGCAAGAACTGCGCCTTCAACCACGTCTGCCCCGCGACCGAGGCCTAGAACCGGCGGGCAGCCCGGCGCGGAAGGTCAGCCGCCGTTGTCCTGCTTGCGCAGGTAGCGCAGGATCTCCTGGGCGATCGCGTCGCCACTTGGCAGCTGGCTGGCGCCGAGCGACGCGTCTTCTTCGTCGGCGCTCTCTTCGAGCGTGCGCACGTATCCGCTGATCTCGTCGTCTTGGGCGACTGCCGCGCTGACCTGATCGCGGAAGCGCTCCGCCGAGGCCTCGAGCTCGGCGACGTCGATGTCCGCGCCGGTGACGCCCTCGAAGGCATGCACCAGCGCCAGCGCGGCCGGCGGATTGGGGGTGGCCGCGACGTAGTGCGGCACGGCCGCCCACAGGCTGCAGGCACGCAGCCCGGCCTCTTCGAAGGCGTTCTGCACTACGCCGGTGATGCCGGTGGGACCTTCGTAGTTGGCGGCGCGAAAGCCGAGGCCCTCGACGATCTCGGGGTCGGTCGCGATGCTGTTGATCGTGGACGGGCGTGTGTGCGGCACGTCAGCGAGAAGCGCACCGAGCATGACGACGTTCTCGACCTCGCACTCCTTGGCGACGTGAATGATCGCGTCGCAGAACGTGCCCCAGTGCATCGACGGCTCCTCGCCCTCCAACAGCAGCGCACCGGTAGCCAGTCCGGCCACCTCGACTTCGTGGAAGACGTTGCGTGGCCACTCGATCTTGCTCAGTTCACCCTCGACCACGGCGATCTGCGGCCGGTGCGATTGGAAGTCGTAGAAGTTCTCGGGGTCTAGCTCGGCAATCAGGCGGCGATCGGAATCGTGCGCCAGATAGTTGAGCGCGGCGCTGGCGGCGTTGCCGGCGTCGTTCCAGCCCTTGAAGGCGACCACCATTGTGGGGCCGCTGGGCACGTCGCCACGTCCCCACTTGACGCAATCGGTCGCACCGTCTCGCATGCGTCAAACCTATCCGGTCGCGAACCGATATGCGACCGTTCGTGGCCGATTCGTCGAAGGTACCGCCCGTCTGCGCGTCCGGCCCGGGGCTCACGATTAGCCTGTGCGCACGATGGCCCGACCGAAGATCGCAGAGCTCGTTCCCGACAGTGACGTCGACGGCGTCTTCGCCTGCACGCGCAAGGAGAAGCTGACGGCCCGCAGCGGTGCGCCGTACCTCTCGGTCGAGCTGCGCGACGCCACGGGCAGGATCGGCGCGCGCGCCTTTCGCGACGCCAGCTTCCTGGCGGGACAGTTCGAGCGCGGCGACATCGTGCGCGTCGCCGGACGCGTCGAGGCCTTCCAGAACCAGCCGCAGATCAACCTGCGCTCGATCCGCAAGGTCGAGCAGGGCGAAGCGGCCGATCCACGCGACTTCCTACCGTCGGCCTACCGCGACGTCGACGAGCTCGAAGGCTTCTTCGAGCACCTCGCTCGCGAGGTCCACGACCCGGCTCTCGCCGCGCTGCTCGAAGCGCTGCTCGCCGATGTCAAGCTGCGCGACGCGCTG
>JACRKX010000111.1 GCA_016219715.1 Actinomycetota bacterium
GACCGCAAACGTTCGGCCGCCCACGAGCTGCGACCCCAAGAGCTGGTGATCGTGGCACCGGCCGGCGTGGCCCGCAGCAAGCAGCGCGGACGCATGATCACCCAGCCCGTCGGCAAGGTCGTCAGGCGGCTCGGCAGTCCCGACGTCACGCGCGACGTGCTCGAAGCGCTGATGATCGAACGCGGCCTGCGTCGGCGCTTCGACGACGCCGTTGAGCGCCACGCGGAGCAGGCTGCCGATAGCCCCGACGAGTTCGCGCGGCGCGACCTGACCGAACTCGCGACCTTCACGATGGATCCCGAAGGCGCGAAGGACTACGACGACGCGATTTCGGCCGAGGCCGATGGCGATCGCGCGCGCATATGGGTGCACATCGCCGACGTGACCGCTTACGTGCGCCCCGGCGATCCCGTCGACAACGAGGCGTACCGGCGCTCGACCAGTGTCTACGTGCCCGGCGCCGTCGAGCCGATGCTGCCTGAGGCGCTCAGCAATCGCGCCTGCTCGCTGGTGCCCGGCGAGCCGCGCCGCGCGGTCACGGTCGAGATGCTGTTTGGCGATGACGAGGTCGTGCAGGCATCGTTCTACCGCTCGATCATCCGCTCCGACGCTCGTCTCACCTACGGCCAGGTCGACGAGATCTTCGCCGGCGCGGCGCGGGCCGATGACCCCTGGGCGAAGCCGCTCGAGATGGCCCGCAAGGTCGGCCGCTCGCTCGAAAGCCTGCGTCACGAACGTCAGTCGCTGGAGGTCGAGTCGAGCGAGCCCGTCTTCGCGTTCGACACCTTCGGCGAGGCGGTAGAGATTCACGGCGAGACACAGACCGAGTCGCACAAGGTCATCGAGCACCTGATGATCGCCGCCAATGAGCAGGTCGCCCGCTACTCAAGCGACCACCACCTGCCCACGCTCTACCGCGTTCACGAGCGGCCCGCGCCAGAGAAGGTGACGGTGCTCGCCGATCAGCTCGCCGAGCTAGGCGTGCCCACGCCGCCGCTGCCCGAGTATTTCACCGAACAGCAGGCCGAACTGCTCGTCGGCCAGATCAGCGGCTATGTGGCGGCGCACGTGCAGAGCACCGGCAGCGGACGCGCCTCGTTGACTCCGCTGGTGCTGCGCGCGCTCAAGCAGGCCATTTACTCGCCTGAGAATCTCGGTCACTCGGGCCTGCGCAGCACGCACTACTGCCACTTCACATCGCCGATCCGTCGCTACCCCGATGTGGTCGTTCACCGGGCGCTGCTGTCGGGCCTCGGGCTCGACGACACTGCGCCGAAGGCACACGAGCTGCCCGAAGCCGCGGATTGGACCAGCTCGGCCGAGCGCAACGCGATGTCGATCGAGCGCCGCGCCGACGACATCAGCCGCGCGTTCGTGCTCGACCGGCTGCTGCGCGCGGAAGGCTGGACGCCGCCCGACCCGGTCGAGTTTCGCCGCAAGCGACCTGACCGCGAGTCGTTGCGCGCGAACGCTCAGGGTGGGCCATTCTTCCCCGGCGAGGTGACCGGCGTGATCGGCGGCGGATTGTTCGTCGCCTTCGGCTCGGAGCTCCAGTTCGAAGGCATGGTGCCGCTGCGCGAGCTGAAGGAGGCGCGCGGAGGCTTCTGGAATCTCGACGAGTTGCAGATCAAGCTCGTCGACGAGAACAGCGGCGCCGCGGTGGCGATTGGCGACCAGCTCGAGGTCGCGGTGATCAGCGTCGAGCCGGCACGCGGTCGCGTCGACTTGCTACCACTCATCGCCTGATGGCCAAGCAGAAGGGCAAAAAGAAGGTCGATCCCGGCGATGTGGCGACCAACAGGGAGGCGCGCTTCCGCTACCACCTGAGTGACGAGGTCGAGGCCGGCATCGCACTGGTCGGCAGCGAGGTCAAGTCGATGCGCGAAGGGGGAGTGCAGCTAAAGGATGCTTTCGCGTCTGTTGAGAATGGCGAGATCTGGCTGCGAAACATGCACGTCGCTCCCTACAAGCACGCCGGCAACGAGAACCATGAGCCAGAGCGGCCGCGCAAGCTGCTGCTGCACCGCCGTGAGATCGACAGGATCGTCGGCAAGCTTGCCGAGAAGGGTTATTCGCTGATTCCGACCCGTATCTACTTCAAGGGCGGTCGCGCCAAGGTCGAGCTGGCGCTTGGCCGCGGCAAGGACATCGGCGACAAGCGCCAGACGATCAAGGAGCGCGAGTCGAAGCGCGAGATGGATCGCGCCACGGCCGACTATCGCCGCGGCCGCTGAGGCGCCGGGCGCCTCAGCAGACCTTGAAGACGGTGCTTCTCTTTACGACCTTGCCGTCCTTGTAAATGGCACGCAGCATGAGTCTCTTGCGACCCGGCTGGTAGCGGCGCACCGACTCGCTGAACTTGAACGGCACACGTTTGCTGGTGGCCACGCGGCGTCCGTTGATGTAGAGCCGCACCTCCCGGATGAGGGCGCGCGAGCGGAAGTAGGCGCGAACGTTGAGCCGTCGTGCGGCGCACTTCGTGCGCTTGATCTTGGTGATTCCGTAGCACCCTTCGAAGCTCATCGGCGATTCGATCGTGACCTGGCGCCCGGTGTAGCCGGTGATCTGGAAAGTGAAGTTGCCGTCGACCGGCGGATCCTGGTTGGTCGGACACGAGACGTTCTTCAGCAGTCCGTTCGGGCCACCGTCGATCGTCAGCCTGAAACGCGAGAAGC
>JACRKX010000035.1 GCA_016219715.1 Actinomycetota bacterium
CGTCGAGCGACTGGATCGCGAATGCGATGCGCATAGGCCTTGCCCGCTCCGCTCAGCCCCGGCCGGTTCCGGGCTCGATCTCGTCGTCGCCGACACGGCCGTACACGCGAGCCGGCACGCCGCGCACCCTGGCGCGCGGATTGACATCGGCGGTCAGCACGGCGCCGGCGGCGACGAATGCCTCTTCGCCGACGGTCACGCCAGGCGTCACCAACACGCCGCCGCCGATGCGACAGCCGCGACGAAATACAGGTGGCTCCTGGGTCGATGAATCGGTGACACGGCCGATCGCATCGTCGTTCATTGTCATCACGCCAGGACCGAGAAAAACGTCGTCTTCTACGACCACCCCGCCCGTAATCCAGACCATGCTCTGCACGCGGACCCGCTCGCCGATCACCGCGTCGTTGCCGAGCGCACTGCCGCGACCTAGTACCGAGCCCTCGCCGATCGACGCTCGCTCGCGAACGTGCGCCTGGTCGCCGACGATGGCACCGGCACCGATTCGCGCTCCGGAAAACACGACGGCACCGGGTCGCACGACCGCCCCTTCGCCGATCGTCAGCGGCGGCGGCAGTTCGCGTGACGCCGTCGAGCGAGCGCCGAGCGACGGCTGGCAGCCGAGCACCGCGCCGTGATGGATCTGCGCCCCCGCTGCGATCTCGGTCGCACTCTCGATGACGACGTTGGCGCCGATCCACGCCGTCTCGTCGATCGACACGTCGTCGCAAACCAGCAGATTGAGTCCGCGGTCGGACGTGTGCAAGTCTGGTTTGCTGGCTGTGGTCATCCCCGGCCTCGAAGTTTGTCGAACGGGCGTGCAAGTGCGCCGGTCACACGGTGCCTGCGCGACCCGACGATCTCATCGAGCGTGGCCTGCGCGTATTCAAGCCGCTCGGCCAGCCACTCGCGCTCTTGCTCTGCGATGGTCGCCCGCCGTGCCATCTCGTTCAACTCCGCACTGCGGATCTCGAGCAGCTTGCGCAGCCGGAAGGCATCGCTCTCGTGGCGCCAGTTGACGCGAGTCAGCCGCGCGAGTTCTTCGAGGTTGCCGGGATCGGGAGCATGCGGCGCCGGCTCGTCCAGGTACTTGCGGATGAAACCGACCAGCTCGGACACGTGAGTGACGACGGAATGATTGGCGACCATCAGGTCACGGTTGACCACGCCCATCTCCGTGTTGTAAAGCGCCAGGTCGGCGGCGAGCGCCTGGCCCGTCAGCGGACGCGGCCGGCTTCGCCCGCCGAAGTTGTCGTCGACTAGCTCGTCGTAGTTCGCGGCCGTCACCCACCCCTCGGCGCCGTTGTGGTCGAGCACGTACGCCGCCCGGCCGCAGGCCATCGCCTCGTGGATGACCCGCGCCTTGCCGAAGACGATGTCGGCACCGCTCAGCACCTCTTCCGGTGACATTTCGGCGCCGCCCGCGAGCGCTCCGGCCACCTCCAACTCGAGCCCGGCGATCTGGCATGCCTCGCGCAGCATCTCGAGCCGTGCGCCCGACAGGTAGTTGCCGAACGACAGGGCCCGGCGGGGCGGATCGCTGAGCACGGTCATCGGCTTGAATCGCTCGATGTCGATGGGCTGCCGGATCCGCTCCACGGGAAGCGCGACCGACTGCGCGACGATGCGATCGTACGCACGGCGGTAGAGCGCGAACACCGCGCGAATCAGACCGCTCACCTGCGGCGGCATCTGAAGGTCGAAGGTGTCGGAGTGCGCGACGAAGAACTGCGGGCAGGCCGGTCGCACAGCGGCAAACTCCAGGGCCGACGGCGCGTCTTGGAGTAGCGCGGCGTCGAGACCTTCGGGTAGCTGCTCTGGCCGTTCGGCAACCCGCAGGCCAAGCCGCTGCGCGACTTCGGCCGACGCACCGCCTTCCGGCGAACAGATCCAAACATCGTGGCCGGTGCGCTGCAACTCGTCGGCGACGGTCGTGACGTAGGACTCGGTCCCACCGAGCCCGGCCAGCGAGTGGATTCCGAACGCTATCCGCATCAGCGCCACCTCTCGAGCAGCTCGTCCTCAGTAACCTCGCCGATCTTCCGCGCCGGCACTCCGAGCATCTTCGCGCGCGGCTCGACGTCGCGCGTGACCAGCGACGCCGCGCCGACGAAGGCCTCTTCGCCGATCTCGAGACCCGGGTTGATCTGCACGTTTCCGGCGACGCGACAGGCCCGGCGCAGGCGTGCGAAGGGCAGCGGCATACCGTCGTTGCGGTCGAGCGAATTGTCGTTGACTATGACGACGCTGGGCCCGACGAAGACGTCGTCTTCGATCACCGTGCGTGGTGAGATGATGCTGTTGTTCTGCACGGACGCGTTGCGCCCCACCGAAACGCCCTGGCTGACCAGCGCGTAACTGCCGAGCAGCGAGCCCGGCGCAAAGCTGGTGCCATCACGAACGGTCGCGTGATCGGCGATGAACGCCGACTCGCCCAGGCGCGCGCCTCGGCTGACGATCGCGTTCGACCCGACGATCGCCCCGGGTCCAACCACGGTCGCGGCGTCGGCGGCGGATCTGAAGTTGCCTCGAACGCTGGGCCTGCCGACGGTCGCGTGATCCTGGATCTGAGCACCCGGCTCGACGATCGTGCCGCGGTAGAGAACCACATTGGCACCGATCGTGGCGTCGCCGGAAATCACCACACCGGGGCCGACGAGCAAGCCCGGTGCGCGGTCATCGGACCGCAGCTCGCCGGCAGCGGTGGCCCACTCGCTCACGCCGGCGCGGGCTCCGCCGGCCGGAAGCCCTGCCAGCCGATCACCTCTTGAACCTGTGCCGCGAGCGAGAGCAGCGTTGCCTCGCCGGCCGGACGCCCGATCAGTTGCACCGAGTGAGGCAGGCCGTCGTCGCCGATCGCCGTGGGCAGCGACACCGCGGGCTGCCCGGTGACGTTGATGACGGCGGTAAACGAGGTGAACTCGGCGGACTTCCCAAATGCCGCCATGCCCTGCGTGGAGTCGATCGTGCCGATCGGAACCGGCCGCAGGTTGAGCACCGGCGAAAGGATTACGTCGTAAGGATCCATTGCCGCGATCAGGCTGCGGGCAAAGACGTTCGCTGTAGCGTTGGATGAGATCCAGTCGAGCACGTCGATCTTCTGCGTGAGCTGCCACATCTCCCAGGTCAGACGCTCGACGGAGTCTTCTGTGATGTCGCGGCCGCTGACGATTCCGGCGAATCGTGTGAGCGTGGAGATCCAGCCGCCGAAGACCTTCGAGAACATCAGCATTATCTCGCTGTTGTCCCACGGCAGGTCGACCGGCTCGACGTCGTGACCGAGCCGTTCGAGCAGCCTGGCGAAGTCGTTGACCTGTTCGACATGCGAAGGATCGACCGGCAGGTCGAGCGTGGGCTTGACGGTGTAACCGATGCGCAGTCGTCCCGGCTCACGGGCCGCCGCCAGCGCGAAGGGCTCAGCCGGCGGCGGAGCCCAGTTGGCGTCGCCGAGTTCCGGCCCCGACAGGACATCCAGGGCAGCGGCGGCGTCGGCGACGCTGCGGGTGAGCATCATGTCTTGCGTCAGCGGATGCTCGGCGAGCAGCGGCGCCCCCGACACGCGATTGCGAGACGGCTTGAAGCCGATCACGCCGCAGCATGCTCCGGGAATGCGCAGCGACCCACCGCCGTCGTTGCCGTGCGTGATCGGCAGGATGCCGGCCGCGAGCGCGGCCGCGGCGCCGCCGCTCGATCCACCCGGCGTGCGATCTGTGTCGTAGGGATTGCGGGCCGGGCCGTATCTGACCGGCTCGGTGACCGGAAGAATCCCCATCTCGGGCGTCTTCGTCTTGCCGATCACTATGCATCCCGCCTGCTTGACGCGCCGCACGACGTTGCTGTCGAAGTCGGGCGTGAAATCGCCGAACAACTCGGCCCCCGCCGTGTACGGGTAGCCGGCGAGGAACGGCCCGATGTCCTTGATCGCGGTCGGCACGCCGGCGAACGATCGCCCATCGCCGGGCTTGACATCGTCTGCGGCGGCCAGGGCCCGCTCCGCGTCGATGATCGTGAAAGCGCCAAGCTTCGGATCGAGCTGTTCGGCGCGACGCAGGGACAGCTCGGTGAGTTCGCGCGAGCTGACTTCGCCGGAGCGCACCATCGCGGCCAGCTCGAGCGCGGGTCTGAAAAGGATGTCTGCGTCGGCCACGGTGAAGCCGATCCTACCGGCGCGGGTCCACCGTTCGGACTCCACCGCCGATCTGGCACCCGTCAGCCGCGCGACCGGTCAGCCGATGCCCAGCCGATCCAGCAGTCCGTCGTCGCGCCTCCAGCCCTTGCGCACGCTCGCCCGCAGTTCGAGGTGAACGTGCGAATCGAGCAGCTCTTCGAGGCCGGGCCGCGCGGCAGCACCGATCGCCTTGATCATGCGGCCACCCTTGCCAATCACGATGCCCTTCTGCGACTCGGTCTCGACCCAGAGATTGGCGTGTACGTAAGTAATCGTGCCGCTGTCGTCGGCGGGTTCGACGCGCTCGATCTCATCGACGCGCACCTCGATCGCGTGCGGCAACTCATCGCGGGTGCGCGATAGGGCCTGCTCGCGGATCAGCTCGGCGACGCGGATCTCGAGCGGCTGATCGGTGGCCTCGTCGGCCGGGAAGAGAAATGGTCCCGGTGGAAGCATCTCGATCAGCGCCTCGATCAGCTCCGGCACACCCTCGCCCGTGCGAGCGGAGACGGGATAGATCTCGCCCGGCGCGAACTCGGCCGCGTCGAGCAACGCCTGGGCGGTGCGCTCCTTGCTGAGCAAGTCGATCTTGTTGACGGCCGTGACGACCGGCACTCCGGCCTGCTTGATCAAGTCGGCGAGATAGCGGTCGCCGCCGCCGGACTTCTGCTCGCCGTTGAGCACGAACAGCGCGCCGTCACAATCCGCGACAGCGCGGACCACACCCTTCTGCATGCGCTCGGTCATCGCGTCGCGCGGACGCTGGCTGCCAGGAAGATCGACCAGCACCAGCTGTGCATCGCGACGCGTCAACACACCGCGCACCTCGCGGCGGGTCGTCTGTGGCTTGTTGCTGACGATCGCGACCTTCTCGCCGACGATGCCGTTGATCAACGTCGACTTGCCGGCGTTCGGGCGGCCGGCGATCGCGATCATGCCCGAGCGCGTCTGCATTCCATCGAACGACTGGAGGGTGCCGGGATCGTGCAGGCTCACGCGCCCGCCCGCTTTTCGAGCGAATCGACGATCTCGTCCTGCAGCGCGAGCATCTCGCCGTCGTCGGTCTCGTGGTCGAAGCCACAGAGATGCAGGACTCCGTGCACCGTCGCCTCGATCATGTCCTGGGTGTGTTCGGGACAGATCACGACATCGCCCAACTCGACCGGCGCGTCGTCGTGCCCGGACACGGGAAGCTCGCCCTGCGCGACACCCTCGGCGTCAACCGGGAAGCTGAGCACGTCGGTCGGCGAGTCCTTGTCGCGGTATTCGCGATTGAGCTGACGAATACGAGTGGCGTCGACGATCTCTATCGCGATGTGGCCGCGCGTGACTCCGAGTCGCGCCAGCGTGGCGGCCGCCGCGCCGGTGAGCGCATCGTCGTCGCTGCCGATCAGCTCGATGTCGGTAGCCGCGGCACCCGGTGCGGGACCGTTGGTGCTCATCCCCGGCCGTCGTCACGCCGGCTGGGGCCGGTGCCGCCCTTGCGCCGCGACTTGCGCTGTTCTTCGAGTTGCTCGGCGTGCTCGGCATAGGCCGTAACGATGCGCTGGACGAGCTTGTGGCGGACTACGTCTTCGTCGCCGAACTTGACGAATGCGATGTCGTCGACGTCTTTGAGAATCTGGCCGACTTCGATCAGGCCACTGCGTTCGCCCTTCGGCAGGTCGATCTGCGTCACGTCGCCGGTGACGACGATCTGCGAGCCGAAACCCAGCCGCGTGAGGAACATTTTCATCTGCTCGGGCGAGGTGTTCTGCGCCTCGTCGAGGATCACGAAGCTGTCGTTGAGGCTTCTGCCGCGCATGAAAGCCAGCGGCGCAACCTCGATCGCTCCGCCCTCGAGATACTGGTTGACGCGCTCGGGTTCGAGCATGTCGTAGAGCGCGTCGAACAGCGGGCGCAGGTACGGGTCGACCTTGGCCATCAGGTCGCCGGGCAGGAAGCCCAGCCGCTCGCCGGCCTCGACGGCCGGGCGGGTAAGGATGATGCGGCTGACTTTTCGCGAGCTGAGCGCCTGGGCGGCCATCGCGATCGCCAGGTAGGTCTTGCCGGTGCCGGCCGGGCCGACGCCGAAGGTGACGGTCTTGCTGCGGATCGCGTCGACGTAGTTCTTCTGGTTGACGGTCTTCGGCGCGACCTTTTTGTTGCGGTGTCGCCAGACGACGTCTTCGAGCACCTCGGCGGGGTTCTTGTGCTGATCGAGTGCGCCGGCGACCACGTCGATCGTGCCGGGTGCGATCTCGTGCCCGTTCTCGATCAGCTCGGCGAGTTCTTCGACGACGCCGCGCGCGGCGTCGACGTCGACGTCGTCGCCTTCGAGCGTCAGCACGTTGCCGCGCAGGTGGACGGTGCAGTCGAGGTGGTCTTCGAGCGTCTTGAGCACAGCGTCTTGGGTGCCGGCGAGCTCTGCGGCGACGCTGTTGTCGAGCTCAATCGCGGTTCTGGTCAAGAGGTCAGGCGCTCCTTCACTGCCGCCTGCACGCGGTTGCCGTCGGCACGACCCTTGACCTGCGGCATCACGGCGCCCATCACCTTGCCCATGTCGGCCGGCGCGCTGGCGCCGGTCTGCTCGATCGCGGCGGCGACGATGCCGGCAAGCTCGTCGTCGCTTATCTGTGCCGGCAGGTAGACCTGGATCAGCTCGGCTTCGCGCTCTTCCTGGGCGGCCGCGTCGTCGCGACCGCCGTCGCGGAAGGCCTGCGCGCTTTCGAGGCGCTTCTTGCGCGCGCTCTGCAGCACCGCGATCTCGTCGGCGCCACCTTCCTTGACGGCACGCTGTAGGTCGGCCACGACCATGCGCAGCGTCTGGACCTTGTCTTTCTCACCGGCCTTCATGGCGGTCTTCACATCGTCTTGAATCTGATCGAGAATCGGCATGGGTTCAGGTTAATGGTCGCGGCCGACCAAGTGAGCAGCGCGCGCCGGAAGCGTTCTAGAACGTGAGGACGATCTTGCCCAGCTTGCCGCCCGCCGCAAAGCGGTCGTAGGCATCCTGGACGTCGTCGAACGCGTATGTCTGAGCCACCGGAACGGCAAGCGCGCCACGCTCGAACAGCGGAAGGACGTGGCGCTCGACCGCGCGGGCGGTGAGAGCCTTCTCTTCGAGCGGCCTTGCGCGCAGAGTGCTGCCTCGCAGCGACGCACGCTTGCCCATGATCGCGAGCAGATTGACGTCTGCCTTGAAGCCGGCGCCGACGCCGATTACGACGATGCGGCCGTCGGTGTTGACGGCCTTGAGGTTGGCGGGCATGTTCGGGGCGCCGACGAGTTCGAGGATCACGTCGAACGGGCCATGCGCTTCAAAACCCTCGGGATCGATCACGTCGTGGGCACCAAGCGCCTTCACCTGGTCGCGAAGGTTGGCGTTGCGAACCGTGGCAGTGACGTGCGCTCCGGCCGCGGCGCCAAGCTGGACTGCGGCGGTGCCGACGCCGCCGGCGCCGCCGTGAACGAGCAGCCGCTCTCCGGGCTTCAGTCCACATTGAGTGAAGATCGCGTCGTGCGCGGTGGTGAACACTTCGGGCAGACCACCGGCCTGCGGCCAATCTAGAGCCGGCGGCACAGGCATGGCCTGGCGTTCGTGCACGACGACCAGTTCGCCCTGACCGCCACCACCGGCGATCGCCATCACGCGGTCGCCCTCGGAAAAACGGGTCGCGCCCGGGCCGAGCGCGGCGACTTCGCCGGCGAACTCGAGGCCCGGGATGTCTTGCGGTGAGCCCGGCGGCGCCGGGTAGGCGCCCTTGACCTGCAGCAGGTCGGCGCCGTTAAGGCCGGCGGCGCGCACGCGAACGAGGATCTCGCCCGCGCCCGGTGTCGGATCGGGGTGCTCCGCAACCGAAAGCTGGTTATCGCTAATCGTGACGGCACGCATCGTGGCGGCAGTCTATTGCCCACCCGATTACGAAGCGGTTCCTTGCGTAGAGATCCGATCTCTACGCATGACCTCCGTCAGTGTGAGAGCAGAAGGCCCGTCCAGCCGCCATCGCTTACGCGGCGGCGTTCGGTCAAGCCCAGGGCGGCGTAGGCGGCGCTGATTTCGTCGGCCTCTTCGACGAGCAGGCCGGAGAGAATGATGCGTTCGATGCCGTGGTCGCCAGGAAGCGCCGCGATCTTCTCGCAGACCTCCAGCAGAAGCGGCCGCATCAGGTTCGCCAACACCGTGGGCGCCAGCGACGGCAACCCCTCGCGCAGGTCGGCACGCTCGACCGCAAGCGGTGTGTCGTTCAAGCGCGCATTCACCTCGGTGGCCTCGACGCTCAACGGATCGAAGTCGCAGGCATAGATCGGCCCGAAACCGAGTTTGTGGGCGGCGATCGCCAGCACGCCCGAGCCACAGCCGAGGTCGACTACCTCGCCCCCACTTTCGCCACGCTCGGGCGCGATGTCCAGCAGCAGGTCGACGCATAGTCGCGTCGTTGGATGCGACCCGGTGCCAAACGCCTGACCCGGGTCGAGCACCAGCTCGACCACGTCCTCGCGCTCGCCGGACGGCTCCCACGTCGGACGCAGCAGCACGAACCCACGCGCTCCGTCACCGATCAGCACCGAACCGTGAAACTGCTTCCAGCGCTCGTGCCAGTCGTCGGCGACCTCACTGGTTGTCACCTCTACGAGGTCGTCTCCGACCGCCGCCTGCAGGTCGGGAAGCTCGGGGATCTCTCCGGGCGGACCGTAGACGGCGTACTCGACGATCTCGCCGTCGCGCACCTCCTCTACGCCGGTCGGCGCGAGTTCCATCAACTGCGCCAGCGCCAGATCGGCATGCTCGGCGCGGCAGCGAATGGCCAGGCGGATCACCGCGGGACCGTCAGCGCAGCGCCCTGCGCAGTCGCGACAGGATGCCCTCGCCCTTCGGCGCGCGCAGATTGTCTTCGGTGACGGTCTCGGCAAACTTCTCGAGTAACTCGCGCTGCTCGTCGTTCAGGTTGTGCGGCACGCGCAGGTTGATGACCGCGTGCAGATCGCCGCGCGTGTTGTTGCGCAGGCCGGGCAGACCATGGCCCTTGATCTTGATCTCGTCGCCGTGCGAGGCGCCGCTGACGATCTCGATCTCGGCCGGTCCGTCGAGCGTCTCGATCTCGAGCGTCGCTCCCAGCATGGCGTCGTGAGCGTCGACGTCGACGACGGTGTAGAGCTCCGTGTCCTCGCGGTGGAAGCGGTCATCGTCGGAGACGTTTACGACGACGTAGAGGTCGCCGGGCGGGCCACCGTTTGCGCCGGCGTGGCCGCGGCCGGCGACGCGTATCTGCTGCCCGTCGGCGATGCCCGCCGGAACTTCAACCTTCACCTCGCGATCGACGCGCACACGGCCCTGACCGTTGCACTCGCGACACGGTGTCTCGACCATCTCGCCATGTCCGTCGCAGACGTTGCATACGGCCTCGCGTGCCATCTGGCCAAGCACTGTGCGCGTGACGACACGAACGCGACCGGCGCCGCCGCACTGCTCGCAAGTCTTCACGTCGCTGCCGGGCTCGGCGCGGGTGCCGTCGCATTGCGGGCAGGTATCGACGGCCTCGTACTGAAGCGTGCGCTCTACCCCGGATACCACCTGAGAGAGGTCGATCGTGGTGTCGATCGCCAGATCGCCGCCCTGACGCGGGACATTGCCAGTCGGCGAACCGCCACCTCCGAAGAAGCTTCCGGCCGCGCCGTTGAAGAACGCCTGGAAGATGCTGGCGAAGTCGCCGAATCCACTGAAGTCGGGCTCTCCGCCGCTGCGGCGCAGCCCTTCGTGTCCGAAGCGGTCATAGGTCGCGCGGCGCTCGGGATCGCTGAGCACCTCGTAGGCGGCGGCGATCTCCTTGAACTGCTCCTCGGCCTCAGGCGAGTCGTTGACGTCTGGGTGGTGCGTGCGTGCGAGCACACGGAACGCCTTCTTGATCTCTCGCTCCTCGGCGTTGCGCGAGACGCCGAGCACCTCGTAATAGTCGCGCGTCGTCGACATGCTCATGCGTAGACGTCGGCGACGAAGTCAGAGAGCTTCGCTGCGGCGTAGCGCACGCTGGCGATCGCGTGCGGGTAGTCCATGCGAACGGGTCCGATCACGTTGACCGAGCCGAGATTGCGCGTGTGAGTGCCGTAGTTGGCCCCGACGACGCTGGCGCCGAGCAACTCCGCCGCCTCGTTCTCGCTGCCGATCCGCAGGTAGACGCCGCGCTCGTTGAGTCGCGCGCGCAGCAGGCGGGTGACGGCCTGGCGCTCTTCGACGGCCGACATCAGCCGATCGAGCCTCGGTATCGCCTCGTCGCGCGAGCCGGCCACCAGGTGACCCGCACCGCCGACGAACAAAGTCTCGTCGCCGGGAGGCGGCTCGAGGAAGGCTCCGGAGATCGCCTCGATGAAACTGCGCTCGACCTGACCGAGCTCTGGAGATAGAAGTCGCTGACGAATAGTGCGGGCCCCTAGCGGTAGGCCCTTGAGCACCTCGTTGAGATACCCGGTCGCCCACTGCACGAGACCCGGGTCGACGGCGCCGCCGAACTCGAACTGTCGCTTCGTCACGTTGCCCGAGGTCGTGATGACAACCGCGACGACCACATGGGGCTGCAAGCCGATCAACTCGACGCGCAGGATCTCTTCGGTAGAAAGCGGCGGCGCCGAAACCAGCGCCATCAGCTCGGTCGCCTCGGCGAGGGATTCGGTTGTCTGACGGATCGCGTCGGCTATTTCGCGGCGGTCGAAGCTGAGTTCGATCGGCGGTCGCGCGGGGCGCTCGCCACCGCGGCGCGCCAGCAGCCCGTCGACGAAGTAGCGGTAGCCGCCTTCGGTCGGCCGGCGCCCGGCCGAGGTGTGCGGCTGCTCGAGCAAACCGTGGCTGACGAGCACCGCGAATTCGTTGCGAACGGTCGAAGCGGCCCACGGAACATCCGGCCGATCGGCGATCGCGCGCGAACCAACGGGAGCGCCGGAGCGCGTGTACGCGTCGACGACGATCCGCAGGATTTGTTCCTGGCGGGAAGTCAGCATGCAATGGAGGATAGTTTTGACGCGCCGATGACTGCCCTCGTCCACTTCGACAACGTCTCCAAGCGCTACGGATCTCGTACCGTGATCGACTCGCTGAGCTTCAGCGTGCGGCCCGGAAGCGTGACCGGACTGCTCGGCCCGAACGGAGCCGGCAAGTCCACGGCGATGCGCCTGCTGCTCGGAATCGCACACGCAAACGCCGGGCGCGCCGCGCTGTTCGGCCAGAGTGCGGGCGATCGAGGCTTCCGCGATGCGCTGCACCGCTGCGGTGCCCTGATCGAAGAGCCGTCGCTGTATGCCAACGCGAGCGGACGCGCGAATCTCGAAATACAAGCCGCCGCGCTGGGCATCAAGCGCCGCGACCCGCGGCTCGATCGCATGCTCGAACTCGTCGGCCTCTCCGGCCGCGCAGGCGACAAAACAAAGAAGTACTCGCTGGGCATGCGCCAGCGCCTCGGCTTGGCGATTGCGCTTCTCAACGATCCAGAGCTGGTGATCCTCGACGAGCCGACTAACGGCCTTGACCCGGCCGGAGTGGTCGAGATCCGCGAACTGATCAAGTCGCTACCCGCCAGCGGCACCACCGTTCTGGTCAGCTCGCACCTGCTCTCGGAAGTGCAGAAGACCGCCGACCATGTCGTGATCATCGACCGCGGACGGCTCGTGCGCGACGACACCGTCGATGGACTACTGGCGACCGCCGGCTCAAATGGCGGTTTCGTATTGCGAGTCAACGACAGCCACCGCGCGGCGGCAGTCAGCGCGCTCGCCGCCAAGGGGCTCACGGCGGACTTCTCGGCCGACGGTTCGATCCTTGTGACGGGCGAGATAACCGCCGGGTCGCAGATCAGTCAGACGCTGGCTGAGGCCGGCGTATACCTCGACGAGCTGTCGCCACAGTCGGCCGACCTCGAGGCCGTTTTCCTGGGAATGACCGGCACCAGCAGTGGCGACGTTCCAGGAGGAGCCGCATGACGCTTGTGGCGGAACTGACCAAGCTGCGCGCGCTGCCGACACCTCGCGTGATCGCCGCCGTCTGCTTCGGCCTGACCTTGCTGGTCGGACTGATCCTGCTTGGCGTTCAGCCGTCCGACGCCACGGTCTATCGGGATATCGCCACAGGGCCGGCGTCGATCTTCGTGTTCATCGCCTCGATCGTCTTCGGCGCCTGGGTGTTCGGCGTGGAGTTCGGACAAGGAACGCTGCGGCGAGTGCTGACCGCCGAACCGCGCCGTGGAGTGGTGCTGGCGGCAAAAGCGCTCGTCGTAGTCTGCGGCGTGGCGGTCTTCGCGGCCGCGCTGATGGCGTTCTCGATCGGGCTGATTGCGCTGGTCGCGTCGGCCAGCGCAGTCGAACTCGACATCGGCTACTCGTTCAAGGCGCTTGCCGCGATGACGATCGAGGGCACGCTCTTCGCGCTGCTTGCGAGTGCGTTCACATTGCTGTTTCGTAGTTACGCCGGCGGCATGATTGCCAGCCTCGCGATGGTCTTCGTGGGCGACGGCCTGATCGGCCTGTGGAGCGCCGTCCGCGACTACACGTTCGGAGCGAGCATCGATTCGATCGACGCCGCCTTCGACGTAACCGACGCCGACCCGACGTTCGCGCTCATACCGTCGATCTTGATCGCACTCGCCTGGGTTGCCGCGGCCGCGGTGCCGGGTGTAGTCCGCTTCCTGCGCGGCGACTTCAAGTAGCGACCGAAGTCAGGCCGCGGCGGCGACTTCCGACTGCACGACGCCGAGCTGTTTGACCAGAAACGCCGTCTGGTCCGCCACGGCCCGCTCGAAGGCATCGTCGAAGTAGATGTCGAAGTGGCCGCACGGGTAGATGCGATAGTCGGCGTTGGGCGACTCGCCGACGTAGTGCTTCGCGGCCCAGGCCGGCGCGACCGTGTCGGCGTCACAGATACAGACGAGCGTCGGGCACTGCACGTTCTTGAGCTGCTTACCAGGGCGGTAGCGCGTGATCTGCCAGGAGACTCGCGCCCACACCCACTGTGGGTAGTTCAAGCCCTCGATCAGGCGTTCGACGCCGGGCAACGCGTCGGGCGCGGTCATCAGCGCGGGCTGACCGGCGCTGCCGAACAGCAGCACGCGAGCCTTGCGGCCTCCGGTGGCGGCACCGATGGCGTCCATCGTCGCGCGCAGCGAGATCTTCAGCGAGCTGAGTGGATCGACGGTCAGACCCGAAGCCAGCCCGTCGGTGAACGGACACTGGCTGACGATCGCCTTGAGCTGACGGTCGCGCGCGCCGACGGCCATCACGTGACCGCCACCGAAGGAACTTCCCCACAGAGCCACGCGCGTGCCGTCGAGGTCTTCGCGGCCGCGCGCGTAGGTCAGGGCGGCGCGGATGTCGGCATGCTGCATGTCGATGTCGAGCAACTGGCGCGGCTCGCCTTCGCTGTCGCCGAAGCCACGGTAGGTGAAGCTGAGTGCAGCGATGCCTGCCTGCGCGAACCGCTCCGAGAATTTGTCGAGCGCCATCTCGCGCACGGCGCCGAGGCCGTGGCACAGCACCACGACGGGCGGGTTTTCGACGCCCTCTGGCTTGTAGAGCCAGCCTGCGCAGCGATCGCCGTGACTGTCGAACGAAACGTCTTCTCGGGTAAAGCCGCTCACTTGATGTCCTCCGAAGTTATGAAGCACGCACGCGCCGGCGACGGGTGCGAGGCTGCGGTCGATTCCATGTCAACGCTATCGCGTGGCGAACGCGCAGGTCGGCCGCGCACCCGCGAAATGGCCGTTTAACAAATATGTAGTTCTGGACATTTCTGCGCGGCCATAACGGGCCGGCCGATGTTCTATTCAACATATTTGTTAAACGGTCCAATCGCGCCTTTGTTAAACGGCCGAATAGCGCCCCACCCGGCGATCAGATCGCGTCAGGACGCCACCCATTCAAAGTGCCCGGCACGGCTCTACGGCAAAACAAAGGCCGCCGCGATCGCTCGCGACGGCCTGTACTTCTGAAAAGCCGCTCTGCGGCCGAGCGCTCAGGCGCTCGCGATCACGGCGACGCTGTTGCGAATGATGCGGTTCTCGCCCTGCGCCGCCTCGAGCGCGAGCGTGATGTGCTCGCCCTCTTCGCCGGTGACTTCGCCGGTGACGATGACCTCCTGCTCGGGCTGACCCATGCCACGGAACTGCGCGCTGAGCTTCTTGACCCTGGTCGGGTCGTTGCCGGCGGCCTGAATCGCGGCACGCTGAACCTGCGCCATCGACCAGAGGCCGTGCAGGATCGTGTTCGGCAGCCCGACCATCTCGGCGAACTCCTTGTCGATGTGGATCGGGTTGAAGTCGCCCGACGCGCCGGCGTAGCGATGCGGCAGGTACTTGTCCGGAGTCACACGGACCTCTTCGATCTTTTCTCCGATTGTGAATCCCATGATCTAGACACCCCTCACGATGCAGGTCCAGTCGGCCGTGCAGACGGGCTCGCCGTCCTGGTTGACCGACTCTGTGGTGTACACGTAAAAGCCTTTGCCGGCGTTCTCCTCGATCGACTTGACCGAGGCCGTGGTCGTGATGCGGTCGCCGGCCACGACGGGCTTGTGGAACGTGAAGTCCTGGGCGCCGTGCACCATCATCGCGAAGTTCATACCCACCTCGGGGTCGAACATCGCCGGGACGGCTGCCTTGCTGCTGAATACCACCGCGAACATCGGCGGCGCGACGAGGCCGGGGTAACCGGCGGCCTTGGCGGCCTCTTCGTCGTTGGAAAGCGGATTGTCATCGAAGGTCGCCGCCGTGTATTCACGGATCTTCTCGGTGCCCACGACGTACTCGACGGGCTCGTACTTCTTGCCCACCGCATCGGTCTTGATTGCCACTTCGCGAACTCCTTGGTTGTGGAGGAGGATTGCCCGCCGCGCGCCCAGCCCAGTCGATCAACCGGCTGAACGCGCGACAAGTGAAATGCGGTCGCGAGTCTACTGCGCGGGCGGTGCCGGCGGCTCGGGCGGCGCCGGTGGCGCCGGTGGCGGCGGCACGTCGCCGGCGGGCGGCGGCGGCGCGACGGGAGCTTCAGGGATGACACCCGGCGCCGGCGAAGGCTGACCGGCCGGCGGCATCGGCTGGAATGCGGGCTGCTGAGCGTTTGCCGGAATACCCGCCGGAGCGCGACCGGAGTCGATGTTCCACACCTTGTTCAGTCCGTCCTGCTGGTACGCATAGGCGAGCGGCGGGATCAGCACGTAACCCAACACCACGATCCAACCGTTCATCTGATCGCCCGGGTACACGCCGACGACCTGCTGTGCGAGCTTCATGCGCTTGTACGTATTGATGTACGAGATGATCGCCGGCACGATGATCAGCGAGCCGAGCGTAATCGCCACGAGCGAGGTTCCCGGGCTGTCACCGAGACCCTGGACCTGGCGCTTTCGGCCAAGGTCTCTCATCTCACGATTGACCTTGTAATACCAGACGAGAAAATAGATGCCGAAGGTGATGAGCGGCAGCAGCGCCACTCCCCAGAGGGATCGGATCTTCGCTTCTTCGGGTCCGCCGGAAATCGGTACAGGCTCAGCCACGGTCAGCTCGCTTTCGGATTGATTGACGCTCAACTCGAAAACTAACGGACTCGATCGACGCATGCGTTTGGGTTAGTCGTTCCCGTCCCCGTCGAGCTGAAGCACCGCCAGGAACGCCTCCTGCGGCACCTCTACGCGGCCGACCTGCTTCATCCGCTTCTTGCCCTTCTTCTGGTTCTCGAGCAGCTTGCGCTTACGCGAGATGTCGCCGCCGTAACACTTGGCGGTGACGTCTTTGCGGACGGCCTTGACGGTTTCGCGGGCGACGATCGAGGCGGGATGCGCTCGCGTAGGCGCTCGGTGAGCATGCGGCCGGCCGGGTAGGCCTTGTCCTTGTGCACGATCATCGAGAGCGCGTCCACGGGATCGCCGGCGAGCAGGATGTCAAGCCGCACGAGGTCGCTCGCGCGCATGCCGCTGACCTCGTAGTCGAAGCTGGCGTAGCCCTTGCTGCGGCTCTTGAGCTGATCGAAGAAGTCGAGCACGATTTCGGCGAGCGGCAGGTCGTAGGTGATCTGCACGCGCTGTTCGCTGATGTAGTGCATGTCGACGTGAACGCCGCGGCGCTCCTGACAGAGCTCCATCACTGCGCCGACGTACTCGCGCGGCGTGAGGATCGTCGCGCGGATGAACGGTTCCCGGATCTCCTCGATCAGCACCCGCTCGGGCATGTCCGAGGGCGAGTTGACCTTCATCTCCTCGGCGTTCGTCAGCGTGACCTCGTAGCGCACGTTCGGCGGCGTGGCCAGCAGCTCAAGGTCGTACTCGCGTTCGAGCCGCTCGCGCACGATGTCCATGTGCAGCAAGCCAAGGAATCCGCAGCGGAAGCCGAAGCCGAGCGCGCGGCTGGTCTCCGGCTCGTAAGACAGAGCCGCGTCGTTGAGCTTCAGCTTCTCGAGCGCGTCACGCAGGTCTTCGAAATCGTCGGTGCTGACCGGGAAGAGGCCGCAGAAGACCATTGGCTGCACCTCGCGATAGCCGGGCAGCGGCTCGGCGGCATGATTGGCCTCGGTCGTGATCGTGTCACCGACGCGCAGCTTCGCCACGTCTTTGATGCCGGTGATGATGTAGCCGACCTCGCCGGCGCTCAAGCCGCCGACGCTGGTCATCTTCGGACCGAAGTAACCGATGTCGTCGATCTCGGCCTTGGTCGGCGTCTGGAAGGTCTTGATCGAGTCGCCCTTCTTGAACTCGCCGTCGACGACTCGCACGTAGGCGATCACGCCGCGATACTGGTCGAACTCGCTGTCGAAGATCAGCGCGCGCGGAGGCTTCGACGCGTCGGCCTCGGGCGGCGGGATCTTCTTCACGATCGCCTCGAGCATTTCGTGCACTCCCTCGCCGGTCTTCGCGCTCATCCGCAATACGCCGTCGGCCGGCTCGCCGAGCAGCTCTTCGATCTCGCCGGCGACGCGCTCGGGTTCGGCGGAAGGCAGGTCGATCTTGTTCATCGCCGGGATCAGCTCGAGGCCGCCGTCGACGGCGAGGTAGGTGTTGGCAAGCGTCTGCGCCTCGACACCCTGCGCCGCGTCGACCACCAGCAACGCACCCTCGCACGCGGCAAGGCTGCGCGAAACCTCGTACGTGAAGTCGACATGGCCTGGCGTGTCGATCAGGTGGAACTGGTAGGTCTCGCCATCATCGGCCTGGTAGTAGACCCGCACCGCCTGGGCCTTGATCGTGATCCCGCGCTCACGCTCGAGATCCATGCTGTCGAGCAACTGCGCCTTCATGAACTTCGGGTCGACGGTGTGCGTCACCTCGAGGATGCGGTCGGCCAACGTCGACTTGCCGTGGTCGATGTGGGCGATGATCGAGAAGTTGCGGATTCGTTCCGGAGGGATCTGCATGGGCCGCTGATTATGACGGCGACCACTCTGACCTCTGCCGAACGCGGAGTCAGCCGCGCTTCAGGCGCCCGGCGATCAGGCCGGTTATCTGGCGGGCTTCGGGGATGCGCATTACATAAACAGCAGCGAAGTACGCCGCCGCCCCGGCGGTCAGGCCCGCTGTCAGTGAGACGACCTGCGCCCAGATCTCACGGCCGAGCGCATCGTCGAACACGTACCAGACTCCGTATGAGAGGACCGCGAGCAGCGCCGACGCGACAATCATCTTCGCGATGGCGATCGCGGTCCGCTGCCCTTCGATTCCACCGAGCGGACCGCGCAGGTAGAGCGCCTGGGTGAGCGCCATCGCGACGGTCGCGACGCCGGTGGCCGCGACGATGCCCGCGACGCCGTAGGGCTCGTAGAGCAGATATGCGAGCACCGCGTTGATCACGAGGTTGCCGACCGAGATCGCGGTCGTCACCCACGGCCGCTTGAGGGCGAAGAACGTGCGGGCGAACATCAGGTTGGCTCCGCTGAAGGGCAGACTGAACGAGAACCAGATCAACGCTTCGGCGACGAGGTCGGTCGCCTCGGCGTCGAACGCGCCGCGCTGGTAGATCAGCCGCACGATCGGCACTGCCAGCACGGCGCTGGCGACTGCGGCCGGCACCAGCAGCATGAAGACCTGGCGTACGCCGTTGGCCATCGTCGAACGCAGGTTCTCGATGTCGCCGCGCGCGGCGAAGCGCGACATCGTCGGGAACAGGATCGTTGCGATCGCCACGCTGAACATGCCCTGCGGCAGCATGAACACGCGGAAAGCCTTGTCGATCGCCGCGGGCGCGCTCTCGCTGACGAACGAGCCGAAGAAGTTGTTGATCGTCAAGTTGAAGTTGATCAATCCGAGCGCGATCGTGACCGGCAGCATCAGCAACAGCACCCGCTTGACGTTGGGATCGCGCCAGTCGAATGCGCGGCCGAAGCCCTCGCCACTCGCCTTCTTCCGCACCAGCGGTAACGGCATCAGCATCTGTACCACCGTTCCGAGCAGCACGCCGATCGCGTAGGCGTAGATCTGCGTGTCCTCGGGAAAGACCGGCACCAGCCCGACGATCGCGGCGATGATCACGATGTTCCAGAACAGCGGCGCGATAGCCGGGATCTCGAAGTGGTCGAAGGAGTTGAGGATGCCGACAAAGAGGCCGGTCAGGCCGAGCAGCACGACGATCGGGAACAGCACCTGCGAGAGCCCGACGGTGAGGTCCGTCAGCTCGGAATCGAACCCCTTCGCAAAGACCGGCATGATCCATGGCGCCAGCAGAATGAACAGGCTGGTGACAGCTCCGAGGACGATCAGGATCACGTAGAACATCGTGCTCGCCAGGCGGAATGCCTCACGGCGCCGGCCCTGTTCGAGCATCTCGGTGAAAACGGGCACGAACGCGGCTTGCAGGGCGGCGTCGGCGAATAGCGCGCGAATCAGATTCGGCACGTTGAAGGCGATTGTGAACGCCGAAGCGGCACCCGAGACGCCGAAGTAGCGTGCTGCGACGATCTCGCGGATCAGGCCGGCAACCCGCGAGAGACCGGTCGCGATCGAGAAGAACGCCGCGCTGAAGGCCAAGCGGCGGGCGGGCGCGTCGTGGCCGGGCTCGCCGGCCGGGATCTCGTCGCCGGCGTGAGGTTCGCTGTGCGCCGCGCCGGGCAGCGGTCCTTCGCCCGCCAGCGGGTCGTCGCCCGCGCCCGTGGGTTGCCACGCGGCGGCGTTCGGGGCGAGGTTCTCTGCACCCTCCGCCTCCGCTTCGCGGGTGCGATCCTGCTTGTCGTCTGAAGATTCGATCTGGCGCCCTCTACACTCTGCGGCCTGCACGGCGTTCTCAACTGGATTCGCCGCGCAAGCCTAAACACATGGCAAACATCAAGTCACAGCAAAAACGCATTCTTCGCGCAGAGCGCGAGCGCGACGAGAACCGCCGCTACACGTCGGCGATCAAGACCTACTTCCGTCGCCTCGAAGCCGCCACCGACGCCGAGACCGCCGACGCCGAGCTCAAGACGCTCACGTCGAAGATCGACAAGGCCATCAAGCGTGGCGCGCTACACAGGAACAACGGCGCTCGCAAGAAGGCCCGCGCCGCTCGCATCCGCGCGCGCGTCGGCGCCTAGCGCCCGCGGCCGTAGCCGCCGTACTCGCACCGGCCATCGCGGCCGGTGTTTTTGTGCGCCCTCAGCCAGAGATCGCCGCGACCGTGGTCAGCAGCTCGGTCTGCGGATCCAGCGCGCTGCCGCCCTTCACAGCGCTGTCGAGCCGGGCGATCTTGACGAGCGCCGCTCGCAACGCAGGCCCGCCGCGCCGCGAGGCCTGGTCTTTGATCTTGTTGACCAGCCACGGCTGCATCTTCAGCGTCTCGGCGATCTCGCCGCCCCGTCCGCTCTCGACGAGCGCAGCGACCGATTGGGCCTGACCGAACGAGCGGGCGAGCATCGCGACGATTCGCGGCGGCGGCTCGCCGGCCGCAAGCAGTTGCTCTGTGATGCGGATCGCGCGGTCGCGATCGCCTCCGACGGCCGCATCGGTCAGTGCGAAGATTTCCGAGGTGGCCTCGCCGCTGCCGCAGAGCTCGACGTCTTCAACTGCGATCGCCTGGCCGGGCCCGACCATCAGCGCCAGTTTCTGAAGCTCGCTGAGCAACCGGCGCTTCGGGCTGTAGCGCCGCGACGCGGTCGCCTGCTTGGCGGGCTCGCCGGTCAGCTCGATCATTAACTGCGCCGCGCGCGGTTCGAGCGTGACGCCAAGCTGTTCGGCCTGCTGCTGTAACCATCCCGGCATCTCCCTGGGCGACGGCGGCTTGAATTCGCGCAGCTCTCCCCCGACCGCCGCGACCGCCCCGTCGATCGCCTTCAGCGGCTTCTTGCGGCAGATCAGCACCGCGGTTACGTCCATGCCCGCCTGCCCGAGCTGCTCAAGCGCGTCGACGGCCGGACCGACGTCGGCCGCGCGCCAGTTCTCGACGCCGTCGGCAAGCACGATTCGGTGACCGGGCAGCAGGCTCGGTGACGTGAGTGCAGTCGCGAAACTCTGCGGCGTGCAGGCATCGCCCGACAGCACCTCGAGCATCGCGCCGTCGGACTCGGCGCGCGCGGCGAGACGCTTCCTGGCCTGGTCGATCTTCACCTCGTCGTCGCCGGTGAACAGGTATGCGGCTTTCAGGTCGGCCATCGTCGAAACGTTAGGCGACGGCGCGGCGCTCGAGAACCGTGCGTCACGACGCGCCCTCGATGTGCCGCCGCACGCGAATCTCGCCATTGGGGCCCGCGCTCACCGCGATCGTGCCGTCACGGTCGGTGCGAAAGACACTCACGCCGGCGCCGGCCAGGGCACCCAGTGCCTGAGCCGTGGGATGCCCATAGTGGTTGTCGTCGCCGACGCCGATCGCGGCCACACGCGGGCGGATACGCGAGAGCACTACCGGAAGCCCGTCGTCTGCGCTGCCGTGATGTGAGACCTTCAGCAAGTCGACTGGCGGCAGTGCAAGCGCGAGCAACTGCGGGCTCTCCGCGTCTCCGGCGGCAAGCATGCGCAGCGGTCCGGCCCGGACGACCGTCACGGCCGCGCGCGTGTTGGGATCGGCCGGCGGCGGCGCGCCGGGCGATTGCCTGCGCGGTCCGAGCAGATCCACGCGTAGATCGCCACAGGTCCATCCCGCTCCTTCGATCGCGGCAGAAGAGCGAACTCCGGCGGCCGCGAGCCGCGAACGCAGTTCGTCGAATCTGAGTTCGGTGGTATTGCCGCCGCCATCGAGAAAGGTGCGAACGGCAGGCCGGCCCGCCGACGCGATCTCGCCGAGGCCGCCGTCGTGGTCGAGTTGGGGGTGTGTCGCGAGGACCATGTCGAGCCGCCTAACCCCGAGTCGCGCGAGACGCGCCGGCAGGTCACGGCCGGGCGGACCGCCATCGATCAGCGCACTGCAACCGTTCGATCCGAGCAACAGCGTGGCGTCGCCCTGACCGACGTCTAGGAACACGATCGAGGGCCGCGGCAGTCGCACCGGCGCCGGAGTAGCCAACCATGCCAGGGTCGCGGCCGCGATCGCGATCGCACACAGGAGCGGCGCCCGCCTGGAGCGGAGCGAGGTTGGGGCCGGAAGCCGCGGCAAGAGCCCGTTGGCCGCCAATCCCGCGAACACGATCGGAAGCGCGAGCGCGGCGAGCGTAAGGCCGCCGAAGCTCGGTACTTGAAGCTGGGCGCCGGGTACGGCCGCGGCGGTGTGCGCAAGCGTGATCAGACTGCCCAGCAGGAAGCCATTGGGTGCGTTTAGCAGCGCCCCCAACGGCGCGGAAAGCTGGCCGATCGCGGCCGCGAGCGAGCCGAGCCAGACGATCGGGCCGATCAGCGGACCACCGATCACGTTCGCGGCCAGAGAAACCGCCGAGAAAGTGCCGAAGTGATGCGCCATCAGCGGAGCGGTGGCCAGCGTGGCGCCGGCGGTGACCGCGAACCCCTCGGCAACCCACGCTGGCCAGCGCTTCAGCCAACGTGTGAGCGGCCGCGAAAACGCGACGATTCCGAGCACCGCCGCGAAGCTCAGCTGGGCGCCGACATCGGCGGTGGCCCGAGGATTCCAGCCGAGCACCGCGATCGCACCGAGCAGCAGCGCATACCCACGCGAGGCCGGAGTGGAAGCGAGCATCGCAGCCAGCCCCGCCAATCCCATCGCTCCAGCGCGCACCACCGATGCCTGCGCGCCGCAGAGTGGAACGTAGACGCAGATCAATGCGACCGCGATCGCGAGGCGAGGCCGTCGCCCCATCCCGCTTGCCGTCGCGATCGCCTGCACGAGAATCACGAGCAGCAGCACGTTTTGGCCGCTGACGGCAAGAATGTGCGAGAGACCGGCGACCCGAAAGGCGTCGGCCGTCGGCTCGGGAATGCCATCGTCGCCGCCCAGCACCATGCCGCGCAGCAGCGCGGCGGGCTCGGGCGACAGACCGATCGCAAGCGCCCGTTCGGAGCGGCGTCTGATCGAGTCGACGAAGCCGAATGCGCCGCCGCGCCGAGTACCCGACCGTTCGACCGAGCGCGCCGCGACGCGGCGGCGCACGCCGTTGCGCAGGAGATAACGCGCGTACGACCTGGCAGCCGGCGAACCGGCCGAACCAGAGACGCGCGCAAGCGAGCCGCGCACTACGACGCCGTCGCCGATCGAGAGCCCGGCCGGCGCGGCGAAACGGCTTCGCACCTCGACGAGCTGCCGGGCCCCGCCGGGCGCCCGCACACGGAGACGCATCGTCGAACCGCCGAGCGAGCCCGGGCGTGGGCGCTCGACGAGTTCGCCTCTCAGAGCGACGGGCACACCCGCGGGCAATACGGCGAGCGGGTCGGCGTCGATCGAATGCAGTCGCGCCTGGCCGGCCGCCCCGGCCGCGACAAACATCGTGAGCGCGATGAGCGCGACGTGGGCGCGGGCGCCGCAAGCCAGCAGCGCCAGCGCCGCCGCCGCGCCGGCAAGCGCCTGAACGACGGATGGCAACGGGCTGAGCGCCAGTCCAAGCGCCGTCGCTGTGGCCGCGATGTGACGTGGGCTGTCGCCGATCGCGGCCGCCAGTTGAAGGCGGCTCCGAGGGCCGGCCCTTGCATCGCTCACGGCTGGAGCTGCCCGCGCAGCGACTCAAGCCGTTTGTCGCCGATTCCCGGTACCTCGCCAAGCTCGTCGACAGACCGGAAGCCACCGTGCTCAGTGCGGTAGGCGACGATCTTCTCGGCGAGACCCGGCCCGACGCCCTCGAGTTCGTCGAGCTGGTCCACCGTAGCGGCGGACAAGCTGACGGGACCGGTTGCCCCACCCCCGCCGGTCGTTACGACGCCGCTCGCCGGAACGATCACCTGCTGTCCGTCGGACAGTCGAAGCGCGAGGTTGACCGCGTTTAGATCTGCCTTCGAGCTGGCACCACCGGCGGCGGAGATCGCGTCGCCGACTCGATCGCCATCGCGCAGCCGGACCACACCCGGACGCCGCACCGCTCCGGCGACGTGGACGACCAGTGCGGAGAACTTCTCGGCCGAAGCGCCAGACGCACCCGCTGCGCCCGTTGCACCCGCCCGGCCGGACCGGAATTCGCCGGAAGACTGATCTACCGGAGCTGGTGTGCCGGCCTCGGCGGCCACCGACTTCATGTAGCGAGCCCCGATCAAGGCGACCGCCAGCGCGGCCGCGGCATAGACCACCAGTAGAGGACGGCTCGTTTCGTTCACACCGCCGACGCTAGGGATCGCCTGCCGACGAAACAAGACACGATCGTCAAGAAAACGTCACGAACTCGACAAATCTCACGCACAAACCGCCGGCGATTCAGCAGACGGTCTGATCGAACATACGTTCCGTCCACGCCGGCTGGCATGATGGAAGTTCATGGAAATCGCACTGCTCTTGATCACGCTGCTCGCCGTCGCCGGGCTGGTCGCTTACATCGCCGTCGTCCAGCCACGCGCACTCGCCGCTCACAGCGAGGCCGAGCGCATCCGGCTGCTCGAAGAACTCGAGCAGAAGCGCCTCGCCGACGACCAGGCCCGCGCTACGCACGAGCAGGCACTCGAGAACCGCCTGCTCGAAGCCCAGGCCAAGATGGTCGACCGGCAGGCAGAAACGTTCTTGAAGCTCGCAACCCCACAGCTGAAGCAGGTCAGCGCAGCCAACGAGCAGGCACTCAAGGAGCGCCAGGGCGAGATCGACAAGGGTCTCGAAAGCCTGCGCAAAGAGCTCGAGAACGTCCGGCAGTTCGTCACCAAGACCGACAGCGAGCGAGTGCGCAGCATCAGCGAGGTCTCGAACATGGTCAAGGAGTCGCGCACCGTCACCGAAGCGCTGCGCCAAGACACGGCCAAGCTCAACGAGGCGCTCGCCGGCGGCCAGTCGCGCGGCCAGTGGGGTGAGCGCGTTGCCGACGACGTGCTGCAAATCGCCGGCTTCATCGAGGGCATCAACTACATGCGCCAGCACACCACCGCTGACGGCAACCGCCCCGATTTCACATTCCTGCTGCCCGACGATCGCAAGCTACATATGGATGTCAAGATGCCGATGGCCGCCTTCAAGCGCTACCTCGACGCACCGACCGACGGCGAGCGCGACACCGCCGCCAAAGAGTTCGTCCGCGACGCGCGGCAGCGCATCAAAGAGGTCACGTCGCGCGACTACATAAATCCCGACGAGGGCACGCTCGACTACACGCTCGTGTTCATCCCGAATGAGCAGGTCTACGGCTTCATCCACGAGCGCGACCCCGAGATCGTCGACTTCGCCCTCACACAGCACGTCGTGATCTGCTCCCCGCTGACGCTCTTCGCGGTACTCGCCGTCATCCGCCAGTCGATCGAGAACTTCCGCCTCGAGGCGCGCACCAAAGAGATCCAGTCGGCGATCGTCAAGTTCCGCCAGCAGTGGGACAAGTACACCGAACAGATGGACAAGGTCGAGACCTCGATCAATCAAGTCAACAAGCGCTGGAACGAACTCACGACCACCCGCACGAACCAGCTCGACAAGCACATCGAGAAGGTCGACGCGCTGCGGTCCGGCCACGAGATCGACGGCAGCGACGACCAGCCGGCCGCATTGCCCTCGCCCGCAGATGTCGAAGACGAGATCCTCACCCTCGCCTCGGGTGAGCTGTTCGTTTCGCCGGGCGACCCCGGCGACGAGACAGACATTTAGTTAACCCGCGAGTAGATCCCGTAGCAAGAAACGGGTAAATACGCCGAGAACCTCACCCGTTCGGGGTAGAAGCTTGCAAGTTCGCGTTCATTGGGGTTGCACGCGAAGGGAAACGTCCATAGACTGCGATTTGCTTCTCGTATGTGACGTCGAGCACAACTTCGGCGTCCCACTCGGCTAATGGACGCCCATCTCTGATGGGACTATGGAGGACAAAATGACCGCAGGGACCGGCCCTAACCCTGTTGAGCAATCGATCGCTCCTGAGAACGGAACTCAAAGTCCGTTCCAGCGTTTCGCGCCCGCCGACCGCCTGCGCGACCTCGACAACGGCGACGTCCGCGGCGCCGATCTCGGGTTGTTTGGCCCGGACAGCGTCACCTGGAGGATCCACGCCCACCCGATCGTTGTGGTCGGCGGTTTTCGTGCGCTGATCATCCAGTCGCTGCACCCGCTGGCAATGGCCGGCGTCGCCCAGCACTCCGACTACGCCCAGAATCCGATCGGCCGCTTTCGCCGCACCGCGCAGTACATGCACCACGTCGTCTACTCCGACACGCAGACCGCGCGCGCGGCCGCCGCGCACGTGCGCAAAGTACACGAGTACATCAAGGGCATCGACCCCGTCACCGGACGCAGCTACGACGCAAACGATCCCGAGCTCTTGCTCTGGGTGCACTGCGTAGCCGCCCACTCCTGCATCACCGCCTACAGCGCCTACGTGCGTGAGATCGACGACGCCGAGCGCGACCGCTACTTCGCCGAGCAGGTCGCTGCTGCCGAACTGATCGGAATCCCGCGCGAAACCGTGCCCGACAGCACGGCCGCTTACCGCGACTACTTCGCCTCGATGCAGTCAAGCCTCTGCCTTAGCCGTGCGGCCGCCGACACGATCCGCTTCGTCTCGCGCCCGAACATGCGCCTCGTCAAGGCCAGCGAATGGCCGTTCGCGATCAATCTCAAGTTCGCCGGCCACGCGTCAGTCACCTTGGTGCCACGGTCGATCCGCGAGATCGCCGGCCTGCGCAAGCCCGGTCCGCGAGAATGGGCACTGGCGCGCGTCGTCGCGATGAACGCCAAGGCACTCGACCACGCACTGCACTTCAAGCAGGTCGCCAACACGATCGACGGAATGACCAGTCGCGCGTTCGGCACCGAGCCGCTACCGGCAGCCGCTCGCGGCCACAGCTGAGTCACCCACAGCACACCTGCGAGCCGCACCCGCAGGCACGCCAACGAGCCGCGCCCACGGAAGCCACACCGGCCGACAGCCGACTCGAGCCCCTACTTGATGCTAAACGGCGCAGTCTTGGCCGGAGACTTGCCCTTGGCAGAGTCGGTGGCGACCGCGTTTAGCCGGTAGCTGCGAGCGGCCAGTCGCTTGCCGCCGATCTTGCGTGTGATCTTCAGGCTGTTGCGACCGGCTTTGCCGTTGTGGCGGAACGACTTAGACGCGCGCACCCACAACGTGCACTTCTTAGCGCGGCTGTTCTTGCGGGTGGCCTTGCGGCACTTCCCGTCGACCACGCGGCCGACCGTCTTGCGCTCGACGAAGAACGTAACGCGTGCCTTTTCTGTGAGCGTGTAGCGGATCTTCGCCCCGGCGCGAACCGTGCGCGGCGAGACCTTGAGAGTCTTCACCCACGGCGGCGTGTCGAACGAAATGGTCTTGGCCGCGCCGGCTCCGCCGGCACAGAACGTGGTCTGGCCGGTGTAGACCTGCTTGGTCGAGCATCCTGAGTCGTCGGTGGTCGTGAGCGTCACCTGGTAGACGCCGGGTTTGGCGAAGGTGTGGTCGAGCTTTGCGCCGCCGTTGACGGCACTCGTCGTGTCGCCGAAGTCCCAGTCGTAGCTGGCGATTGAACCGCGCCCGATCGTTGATGATCCGCCGTCGAACGACACCGAAAGCGGCCGTGTGTTCGCGCTGGCCACAAAGTCTGCGACCGGCGCTGGCGCTGGGCGAAACACAAGTCGTTCTGGTTCTCCCGGGTTATAGGCGGCGGCAAACGTGAAGGCAACCGGCTGACCGTCAGCGCCGATCGGCGATACCCAGATGCCGTTCTGCGCTCCGCCGTCGCGCATCGCGTAGAGGAATCGCCCGTCGGGCGAGACTGCGGTCGACTGCACGTCTTCGATCGAAAGGGGTGTGCCGACCGCGCTAAGCGTGCCGTCGGGCGCGACGCGAATCGTGGTGACCGTGTCGGCGTTCGAGTCGCCGACGTAGACGTGGCCGCCAGACGGCGCCACGCCGGCGAAATCGGCGCTAACGTCGCCGGTCGGAACCGGAGTGCCGAGCGCCGCCAACGATCCGTCGGCCGCGATCGAATACGACGACACGATGTCGCCGCCACCCGGCTTCGAAACGGAGAACAGGAAGCGACCGTCCGGCGAAACCTGGAGCGTGACGGCCCCTCCAAGCGGCGTGTTGCCAAGCGACGTGAGCGTGCCGTCGGAGCCGACCGAGAACCGCACGATCTGGTTGGAGATGACGCCGTAAAGGTGCTTACCGTCTGGCGTGACGGCGATGTCGCCGAATTCGGTGCCCGACATGAACGGCGAGCCGCCGATCTCGGTGAGCGCGCCACTCGCGTCGATCGAATAGACCTGAACACCCATGGTCAGGTTGCGCGTCGGGAAGTACGCGAAACGCCCGTCGGGTGAAACGACCGGGCCGTAAGCCTGGTTGGCGACGATCTTCGGCTGAGCCGGCGTGACCGTGCCAGCCGCGTCGACCGAGAACCCGCGCACGCCGCCGCTGAAGAGATACGAGGTCACGCCGCGAGTGCCATCGGGGGTCATCGAGAAACCCATGGTGCCGCCCCCTGTCACGCTAAACGGCGAACCGCTCAATTGGCTCAGCGAACCGTCCGCGGCCGTCGTGAAGCCGGCGACCTGGTCGTCGCTGTAGAGCGGCGCATAGAGCGTGGCCGCGGAAGCCGATCCGGCCGTAAACAGCGCAGCGACCAGCGCGACGAGAATAAGTCTGTTGAGCACGGCGAAGACTGTAGTCAGAAAACGCCTGGCTTACCTGACAACGATGTTGACGAGTTTGCCGGGCACGACGATCTGCTTGACCGTCTCTTTGCCGTCGATGTGCGACTGAACTCGCTCGGACGCGCGGGCGAGTTCGATCAGTTCGTCTTCGCTGGCGTCGGCCGCGGCCTCGATCTTGTCACGCACCTTGCCGTTGACCTGCACGACCAGTGTGATCGAGTCCGATGCGAGATACGCGGCGTCGGCCGCCGGCCAGGTGACCTCCCAGACGCGCCCTCCGCCGAGCATGTCGTAGACCTCCGCGCCGAGATGCGGCGCGAACGGAAACAGCAGCGAACCGGCGGTAGCCGTCGCGAAACGCAGCGACGAGGCGTCGGCATCGTCTGAATCCAGCAGCGCGTCTTTGCACTTGTAGAGCTCGTTGACCAGCTCCATCACCGCCGCAATCGCGGTGTTGAACGCGAAACGTCCCTCCATGTCGCCGGTCACCTTGTCGATCGCCCAATGCGCCTTGCGCATGACCGCCTGCGCACCGTCGCTCAGCGCTCCGCTCGAACGGTCGGCGTCGGCCGACTGCGGGGCTGCCACGCCCAGCGACGCATCGGTGCGCTGCTCGACCTCAACTGCCAGGCGCCATAGCCGCGCCAGGAAGCGATGCACACCCTCGACCCCTTCGTCGGCCCAGTCGGCGTCCTGGTCGGGCGGACCGATGAAGAGGATGTAACAGCGAGCCGTGTCGGCGCCGTACTTCTCGACGTAGGCCGACGGGCTGATCACGTTGCCCTTGCTCTTGCTCATCTTCGCGCCGTCGCGCGTGATCATGCCCTGCGTAAAGAGGTTCTTGAACGGCTCGACGGCGCCCACGAGGCCGAGATCGTGCAGCGCCTTGGTGAAGAAGCGCGCGTACATCAGGTGCAGGATCGCGTGCTCGACGCCACCGATGTAGTTGTCGACCGGCATCCACTCGTTGAGCACGGCGCGATGCCAGGCCTCGCGGTCGTTGCGGGCGTCTGTGTAGCGCATGAAGTACCACGATGAGTCGACGAACGTGTCCATCGTGTCGGTCTCGCGCCGGGCCGGGCCCTTGCACTCGGGGCAATGCACCTCGACCCAGCCGGTCGCCGCGGCCAGCGGGCTCTTGCCCTTGGGCACGTAGTCGTCGATATCCGGCAGCTCGACGGGCAGCCGGGCCTCGGGCACGGGCACGATGCCGCAGTCGTCGCAGTGCACGACCGGTATCGGGCAGCCCCAGTAACGCTGGCGGCTGACCAGCCAGTCGCGCAGCTTGTAGTTGACGGTGGCCTTGCCACGGCCATCGGCGCCGAGCCACCCGGTTATCTCGCGCTTCGCGTCGACCGAGCTCTTGCCGCTGAAGTCACCGCTGTTGACGAGCACGTCGCTCTCGGTCGACGAGACGTAGGCCTGTTCGGCGAGCTGTTCGGAGATGTCTGCCGGCTGACCGCCCTCGCCGGCTGGCGCGATCACCTGGCGGATCTCGATGCCGTACTTCTTCGCGAACTCGTAGTCGCGCTGGTCGTGAGCAGGCACGGCCATGATCGCGCCGGTGCCGTACTCCATCAGCACGTAGTCGCTGACGTACATCGGGATCGCCTCGCCATTGACGGGGTTGACGACACTGCGACCGAGCGGCACGCCGGTCTTCTCCTTGTCGTCGGCGCCGCGCTCTTCCTTGCTCTTGCGGGCTGCGGCGTTGACGTAGTCGCGCACGGCTTGCTCGGCGCCCGTGCCTTCGGCGAGCTTGAAGACGTCGGGATGCTCGGGCGCCATCACGAAGAACGTCGCGCCGAACAGCGTGTCGGGGCGAGTCGTGAAGACGGGATAATCGATGCCGAGTTCTTCACAGGAAAAGACGACCTCAGCGCCCTCGGAGCGGCCGATCCAGTTTCGCTGCATCGTGATGACGTTGTCGGGCCAGCTTTCGAGCTGCGCGAAGTCGTCGAGCAGTCGCTCCGCGTACTCGGTGATCTTGAAGAACCACTGCTTGAGCTGCTTGATCTCGACGGCCGCGCCGCAACGTTCGCAGTGGCCGTCGACGACCTGCTCGTTGGCCAGAACCGTCTGGTCGTTCGGGCACCAGTTGACGGCCGCTTCCTTCTGGTAGGCAAGGCCGGCCTCGAACAGCTTCAGGAAGATCCATTGCGTCCAGCGGTAGTAGCCGGGCTCGTGCGTGCCGAACTCACGATCCCAGTCGATTGAAACGCCCCATGTCTCGAACTGGCGGCGGAACTCGGCGATCGCGTCTTCGGTGCTCTCGCGCGGGTTCTCGGCAGGCAGACCGAAGCTGTCGTAGCCCATCGGGTGCAGCACGCGCATGCCGTTGCGGCGACGGTAGTGAGCGAGCGCATCGCCTACGGAGTAGACCTTGAGATGCCCCATGTGCGGCTCGCCGCTGGGATACGGGAGCATTTCGAGCACGTAGGAGCTGGGCCGGTCGTCGGGCTTGTTGCTGACGTGCCAGGTCTTCTCGTCGCGCCAGATCTGTTGCCACTTGGGCTCGATCGTCGTCGGGTCGTAGCGCAGGTGCTGGACGTCGCTCTCGGCGGGGGTGCTCATTGGACGGCAGGTTAGTCGCCGGACGGCGGCACACCCTCGCGCCACGACCGGCCCTCGATCAGTCCGCGCAGAACCAGTCCAGTCAGCAGCGCGACGACCGCGGCCATTGCCAGCCCTCCGATTGCCGCACAGGCAATGCGAGCAGCGGTGTCATCGGGAGCGGCGGCCAGCGCGATGAAGGTGAACGGCAACCCCGCAAACCACGCGAGGGCGTTGACGGTCACCCAGCGCCCGGCCGCGGCGACGTGCCGTCGCAGCACGAGCGACTGCGCCCAGCCGATCGAAAACAGCATCACGGGAACAGCCGACACACCGATGATCGCCAGCAGAACATCGGGAACGCGATCGCCAAACGAGTCGCTGAGCATTCCCGGCATCATGCCCAGCGACCATGCGACGCATGCGGCCAGGGCCGTATTGCGAACCCATTCGCCACGCTCGAACCCGGTCAGCTCGTCACGCAGCACACGTGACTGAGCCCAGCCGAGCACAGCCCCCTCGCCGGCGCCGGCCAGCACGACCGGTAGGTAAAGCGCGGCGTCACCGAGGCCAGCCGTGGCAAGCGCGCCCCAGACCGACATTGGCACCATGAACCCAACGAACTCGCCGAACGTGGCATGTACCACCCAGCGGCCGAGTATGCCTCGCGGGCGCGGCACGGCCGCGCCTCGATCGTCTGTCACGCTGGCGACTGGGATTTCCCAGTCCTGCGCCGCAGTTCACGGAACTGCTTGGTCTGCATCACCCAGTGAACGGGCTCCCAGAACAACCACGCGCTGACCTCATTGGGCAGCCGCGGCTCGGCCCGGGCCACGCCGCCGACAATCAGCCGCGTGCGACCGCCGGGCAGTTCGCGCAGGTGGAATGCCCAGGTGCTGTCGCTGAAAGACTCCGGTGACTCGGTCGCCGGATCGAACATCCGCCCCGACGGCAGCACCATCGGCGCGCGCAGGATCAACGTGTGCGGTGGGTCCGCGAGCGCGACGTCGAACCAGTGGTCGCTCTTGGTCGTGCTGCGTATGCGGTCGCCGGTCGCCACGGCCCAATCGGGATTCAACTCGCGAGCGCTCGGCCGGCCGCCGTTGTCGAGCCGATCCCAGCTGTAGAAGCCCGCGCGGTCGCAGCCCATCTGCGCCAGCCACGGCCACACCTCGGACGGCGGAGCATCGAGCGTGGTCGCCATCACCGGCTGACGTTCGCCGCCCTCGACCAGATCGTCGCCGGGGTAGGTTGCGGCGTTCTCGGCCTCGGTCGCGCCCCACGTGAGCATCAACGGCCGGAAGACCAGGGCGTACGCGGCAACCGCACTCGCAAGGCCCGCCAGGCCGGCGCACCGTCGTAGCCGCCCGCGCATCACTCCTCCCCGGCGGGTACCAGCCGCACGACCGGGATCTCGCGACCGGCGCGGATCTGAACCTTGTCTAGCAACGGGTTGAGTTCGATCAGCCTCCTCCACAGCTCGTCACGCTCACCGGGCTCAGCCACTTTCGCGCGCGCGCTCCACAGGCGACCTCCGGTCTGCACCATGACGCCGGGGTCGGCCTCGATGTTGCGGAACCACTGTGGAGCCTCTGGCGCGCCGCCGGCCGCGGCCACGATCAGCTTCTCGCCGTCGACCTCCTCGTATTGGACGGGCGTGCGGCGCGGTAGGCCGCTGGTTCGTCCGGTTGTGGTCAGCAGCAACACGCGATGACCACCGAAGCTGCCGCCGACACGGCCCTGCGTGCGGTCGTACACCCAGGCGTTGAGATGATTGAACTTGACCTTCAGCGACGACACACGCTGAACGCTACAGATCGCCGGGCGAGCGCGTATCCGTGGTCACTGCGGATCGCGCCACATCAGGTACAGGCGCGGACCGCCACGTGGCAGGTCGTATTCGCCGGTGACCTTGAACCCGCGCCCCTCGTAAAACGGGACGTTGGCTTCCTTTGACGACTCCAGGTAGGCGCCAACACCCTGCTCGTCGCAGCGCCCGAGCACCGGCGCAACGACCGTCGCCCCCAGCCCCTGGCCCTGCGCAGACGGAGCGACGCCCAGATCCGACAGGTACCAGTGTGGTCGCTGTGGGTGCTGGGACTCGACCCCCATGAAGCCGCGCACGATCGCCGGCACGCGCGGCAGCAGGCCGGGATGAAGGCTCGCTCGCAACATGCGCAGTTCATCGCGCAGCGGCATGCGCCAGTGGCCCGGCGGCATCCAGAGCGCCGCCGCGTCGCGCCGATCGGTGGTCCACACCTCACCGTTGCGCTGCGCCTGCGCCACGTCGACCGTATAGACGCGCGGCAGAATGCGCCGGCGCAGGTCGTCGTCGGGAAAGATCCACTCGGCCACCGGGTCGTCGTAAAACGCATCGGCGAGCGTGCCGGCCAGTTCCGGCCGGTCGGCCTCCGCCGCGAGATGCGTGCCCGCCGCGGGCGCGCGTGGGACTGCGTCTGGACCCACCGGCCTCAGAGATCCTGTGCCGTCGGCCGGACGAGGATCAGGTTCACATCGACGTGCGCGGGCTGTGAGAGCGCATAGAGCACTGCACGCGCGATGTCTTCTGCCTCCAGCGCGCCCTCGCCCGCGCCGCTGTCGAAGAACGGCGTGTCAGTCATTCCCGGCGCGATCAAAGTGGTGCGCACGCCGCTGCCGTTCAAGTCCTGCCGAAGCGACTCGGCCATGCCGTGAACCGCGAACTTGGTGGCCGAGTAGAGCGAACCCTTGATTGACCGCGCTCCCGCCACGCTGCCGGTCAGCACGAAGTGACCCTTGCGCGCGCGAATCTCGTCTTGGGCGGCGCGGATCGTCAGCGCCGGACCGAGCACGTTTGTCAGCACCATGTCGCGCCAATGTTCTGGCGTCTCAGCGGCGAAACCGCGCGCGGCGCCGAAACCGGCGTTGGCGAAGGCCGCGTCGAGCCGGCCGAAGCGATCGATGGCGGCCGCCACGACGGCTTGCTGATCTGCGAAGTCGGTGACGTCACAGCGCACGGCGAGAGCGTCGTCAGGCCCGAGCTCGCCTGCGAGCGCGGCAAGCTTGTCTTCAGAGCGAGCCGCCAGCACGACCTTCCACCCGGCTGACACCGCCAAACGCGCCGTGGCGGCGCCGATGCCCGTCGAGCCGCCGGTGATCAGCAGTACGCGGCCTTCGCCGCCACGTGTCTCGTGGAATCGGGCCTGCGGCGGCCGGCAACCGGGCGAGCGGCAGCGAGCAAGGCTGCGTGTTCGGCAGAGACGACGACGCGGCCGGGCGCGCTCAGACCGCGATGCGAGAGTCGTCGTCTTCGCGCGAGGTGCCGACGCTGCCGGGAATGAAGTGACAGACCCGGTTGCGGCCGGAGTTCTTCGCAGCGTAGAGTGCGGCATCGGCCGCTTCGAATACGTGGTCGTAGTCGAAGACCTCGCCGTGAGAGGAGCAGCTCACGCCGAAGCTCATCGTCACGTTGAGTCCACCGCGGCGGCCGGCGGCCACAGAACGGTGCAGCCGGTGGGCGAACGCAAGCGTCTCGTCGAAGTCGGCGCCCGGGAGCAGCAGCAGGAACTCCTCGCCGCCGATCCGGTAGGCCAGGTCGAAGGCGCGCAGCTCTTTGCGCAATAGGTAGGCGAGATCCTTCAGAACGGCGTCGCCGACCTGGTGACCGTGCTCGTCGTTGATGACCTTGAAGTGGTCGATGTCGGCGACGATCACGCCAATCGGCTCGGAGGTGATCGCCGAGCGCTGGGTCAGCTCCTCGGTGCGGTTGGCCAGCGCGTGGCGGTTGAGCAGGCCGGTCAGCGGATCGATCACGGCCTCGGTGCGGTGTTCTCGGTCCGACTGCATCAGCGCGGTCGAAAGAATCGCGGCACTGATCACCAGGGCGATCGGCGCGAACAGGCTCGGGGGGTCGCTGAGCACGGCAGAGGTGTCGACGGCAAAGGCCACGCCGACCATCATCAAGACGGTGGTGGCGACTCCGATCGTCACACCACGCACCGAGAAACGCGCGCTGAGCGTCACGATCGGGATCGCGAACCATGCCATCGCAGGCGAATCGACGCCGCCGGTCAGCGCGACGCTCGCGGCGATCATCACCTCCGACGCGGCCCATCCGGCGAACAAGACGTTTTCCGGCTTGGAAACACCCTCGGTCTGCCGGCGAGCAAACGTGAAGAAGACGCCGGCGACCGTCAACGGGATCAGCGTCCACCAGCCGATCCACGGCCCGCTGAGAACCAGGCACACGGCCAGAACCAGCAGCGCCTTCCGGCGCAGCGGTTCGATGCGCGCGTCCATGTCGAGCATCCGCTCGCGGTCCATGCCGTCCCGAATCAGCCAGGAATCTGCCATTGCCTACAGATCGGCCAGAGCGTGGGAGAAATTGACGGAAAAGTGGCTAATTCCCGTTAATTAAGTGTTACGTCCACCGAGAGGAAGACAAACATGCCCCTCGACGGGTAGGAACTCCGGCTTGCGCGGGGTCTCGCCTGCGCACGAGACCCCGCGCGATGCCGGCTCGCCCTACTGGGCGAGGCTTTTGACGTATTCAGCGATCGCCTTGCTGTCGGCTTCGCTGAACTTGCCTTTGTAACTGGCCATTGCGGCAGGCGGGTTCTCGAGGATGTCGACGATGTATGCGGTGTCGACCTTGCCCCCCTTTGCCCCCTGTGCTCCCCACAATCCGGCCCATGTCGGGCCGGCGCCAGAGCCGCCGTCGATCGTGTGACACGACGTGCAGCCATTGCTTTCGGCGAGCGACTTTCCGCTGCCGGCAAGTTTTTCGTCGTACTTGACCTCGCTCGATGCGGCCGGCCCACCGGCCGCGCCACCGGTCGCGTCTTCTTCCCATGGGCTCGTCCAGAGCGCGACTCCGACGATCGCCACAAGCACTGCCAGCCCTGCCGCGACGAGCGGCATCGAGGACGGCTTGACATTCATGACATCACCCTCCTGTAGCTGCGCACCGACTGGAACGGCCGCACGAAGTAGCTGAATGGATACGTCCACATGTGGACGAGCTTCGTGAACGGGAAGTACGCGAACAGCAGGAGCGCGGCGCTGATGTGGATCTTCGCCAGCACCGGCAGCCCGGACATGCCGGTCGCGTCGGGCGAGAAGCTCCAGAACAGACCCTTCAGCCACGGACCGACCGTCATCGAAAGCCCGAAGGACTGGTCAGAGACGACCGGGTAGAGACCGCAGGTCACGATCGTCACCAGCAGCACGAGCACGATGTAGTCGTCGATCTGACTCATCGCGCGCATCTCGGGCACGACGATCCGGCGGATCAACGCCAGCCAGAAGCCGTAGAAGGCAAGTGCCCCCGCGGCGAGTCCGGTCCACTTGAACCAGGTGACCATGTCCATGTTCGTGGTCAGCGCACCGATCAGTCCCAGCAGGTGCGCGCCGAACAGAACGATGATCCCCCAGTGGAACGCGAGTGCCGCGACGCTCATCGAGCGCCGCTCGATGAACCCGCTTGCCCGGGTCGTGAAGGTGAAACCGCCGCGCATCCGCCGGATCACCGGCACGACCAGGAACAGCGTCAGCGCGATGTACGGCAGCCCGACGAACAGAAAGTCATCCATTGGCCGTTACTCCCTCGATTTGAATCAACTCCGACTTGGCGCCCTGGCCCTTGGGCTCGGGCTCCGGCAGATCGCCGGCTTCGTGGCGCAGGCAATCGCTGAGCGCCTCGGCAAGGTGGCTGTATGGCGTGTCCTCGGTGGCGAGCTTCTGCGCGAACAGGCGCACGCCGGGCCAGATCATGCGCTCGATGAAGCGCAGTCGCAGCGCCGCGTCGTCGCCCCGCGCACCTGCCGTCAGTGCCAGGAACTCGACGACCGCCGGCAGGAAATCGGGCATCTCGGCGCCGATCTCGAGGCCGAAGTGCTTGAAGATGTTGCCGATCTCGATCATGTACTGGTTGCGGTCGGAGACTCCGGCCGCAGCACAGGTAGTTGGCTCGTCGAACTGATAGCTGCCCAGGTACAGCGGGCAGCGAGGGTTCAGTTCGAGCAGCGCCAGGTAGTCCTCGACCGCGACCGAGTCGTACCCGGCGCGGAACTCGCGAAGGTGGACGACCGTTTCGGTGCCGATCGCCTCGGCGTCGACGAGTACATCTCGCACCGCCTCGTCGGTCAGCGTGAGCGGGTCGATCTCCTCCGGGTAGAGGAACCACTCCGAAATCATCCGGTAGACGGCGGTTAGCGCGTCAGCGTCGTGCGTGGCGTCGCTGTCGGCCGGCGTACCGGCGGCCAGCGCGGATTCAGGCGGCTTCACTGTGCATCTCCCCCATTGGTCTGCTGCGCCCGCCGTACCGCGGGATCGATGTCTACGACGTAGCCGTTCTTACGCGTCGGGTACAGGTCGCGATGCGGGTTGACGTGCAGCTTCTCGGTTCGGTGCAGCGGTGAGTTGGGCGCCATGTCGTCGAAGCCCATGAAGCCGCGCTCGATGAACGGGTCGGCATCGGCTTCCTCGCGGCGAGTCGTCGGGATCACGAAACGCTCCTTCAAGAAGGCCAGCGAGAGCAGCCGGAACATGTGGTCGGCTTCCTTCTTGTTCAGGCCGACATCTTCGAGCACCTTGAGGTTCTCGACGCCATCGACCTGCTCGGAGCGCTTGTACTGCCGCAGCGCCAGCTGACGCCGGAGCGCGACCTTGACCGGCTCCTCGTTGCCGGCCGCAAACATCGAGGCCAGGTACTTCAGCGGCACGCGGAAGTCCTCGAGCGCCGGCAGCCACTCGCCGGTGGAATTCCAGACGCCACGCTTGTCGAGCATCGTGACCATCGGGCTCTCCGGCGGCACGTAGAACAGCGACGGCATCGTGCGGAACTCGGGGTGCAGCGGCAGCGCGATGTTCCAGTCGATCACCATCTTGTAGACCGGCGAGCGACGGCAGGCATCGAGCCACTCGTCGCTGATGCCCTGCTCCTTGCAGGCGGCGATCACCTTCGGGTCGTTGGGGTCGAGGATCAGCTCGCGCTGTGCCTCGACCAGCTCGTCCTCGGGCCTCGCGGCCATCTCCGCGACGCGGTCCATGTCGTAGAGCAGCGGACCCATGTAACGGATGCGGCCCGGACAGGAGTGGAAGCAGGCCGGTGGCTGGCCGGTTTCAACGCGCGGATAGCAGAGGATGCACTTCTCCATCTTGCCCGTGCGCCAGTTGTAGTACGTCTTCTTGTAGGGGCACGAGGTGATGCAGTAGCGCCATGCGCGGCAGCTGTCCTGGTCGATCAGGACGATGCCGTCCTCTTCACGCTTGTAGGCGGCGCCACTCGGACAGGCGCCGGCGCATCCGGGGTTCATGCAGTGATTGCAGATGCGCGGCAGGTAGAAGTAGAAGACCTCTTCGTAGCTGAGCAGTGCGTCGCGCTCGGCCTCTGTGAAGTCCTTGAAGTTGACGTCCTTCTTTCCGGTCTCGTTGGTGCCGGCGGCGTTGTCTTCCCAGTTGACGCCCCAGGTGACCTCGATGTCCTCCTCGCCGGTGATCAGCGACTTCGTGCGACCGATCGGCTGCTGCTTCTTCTTGTGCGGCGAGTGCAGGTCCTCGTAGGTAAACGTGAACGGACCCTTGCCCGAATAATCCTCGAGCTGCGGCATCTTCGAGTTGGTGAAGAGGCTGAGCATGCCGCCCAGCCGCGAGCGGGCGCGCAGCTTCAGCGGCTCGCGCTTGTTGCCGGTCGGCACCCAGCCGCCCTCGTACTTCTCCTGGTTCTCCCACTCCTTCGGGAAGCCGATCCCGGGCTTGGTCTCGACGTTGTTCCACCACATGTACTCCGCGCCCTCGCGGTTGGTCCACACGTTCTTACATGCGATCGTGCAGGTGCTGCAACCCAGGCACTTGTCGAGGTTGAACACCATCGCTATCTGTCGTCCGACTTTCATAGCTGTCTCCTCACCCTCGACCTAGAGGTCCTTGTATTCCTTGAGTTGCTCTTCGCGGAAGATGACCTTGCCGTCGCTGCCGAGGGGCATCTTGCGGATGGCGATCGCCATGTCACGTTCCGCGGGGCTCGTGCCCCAGTAGTTCAGGCCGTAGCTGAATTGCGCGTAACCACCGGGCATGAACGACGGGTTCATCTGGATCCGCGTCGGCGCGTTGTTGTTGCCACCGCGCAGGTCGCTGAGCTTGCGATCACGCGCCAGGCGGCTGAACGGCACGTTGAGGTTGCGCTCAGACATGTGGTACATCACGGCCGTGCCACGCGAGACCTGCTGGCTGACGGCGGCGCGCGCCACGACGATGCCGGTCTCGCTGTAGGCCTCGAGCCACTCGTTGTCCTTGATGCCGACTTCCTCGGCGTCCTTCGGGTTGAGCCAGACGACCTGTCCGCCGCGGAACATCCGCTGCATCCAGAGGTTGTCCCAGAAGTTCGAGTGGATCGACCACTTGCCGTGCGGCGTGAGGAAGCGGAAGATCTTCGAGTCCTTCTCGATCTTGCTCGGGTCGAGCACGCCGGTCATCGTGGTGTCGATCGGCGGCTTGTAGACGGGGAAGGCCTCGCCCAGGTCCTGGTAGACCTGGTGGTCGTGGTACAGGTCGATGCGGCCCGAGAGCGTGCGCCACGGCACGAGATGCTCGACGTTGACCGTCCAGGGCGAGTAGGTCCTTCCGGGGGGTTCCAGTCCAGACCAGTGCGGTGAGGTCAGCACGCGGCGCGGCGCTGAGATCAGATCGTCGTACTTGAAGGAGTGATCGCGCTCGCCCTCGACGATCTGGGCAAGCTCGAGACCGGTGCGCTCCTCGAGCGCCTTCCAGGCCTTGTGCGCGGACTCGCCGTTGGTTTCGGGCGATAGCTTGAGGATCACCTCGGCGACCTGCACGTCCTTCTCGAGCGAAGGCAATCCGTTGTCGGTGACGCCGATCCGGTGGTCGGTCTTCATCTCCTCGTAGAAGTCGCTGATGTCGTAGTTGATGCCCTTCACGCCGTAGTTCTTGTTGGCGTTCGGCCCGAGCGACGTGTACATCTCGAAGACGCGCTTGTAGTCGCGCTCGACGACCTGGATCTTCGGCATCGTCTTGCCGGGGATCATCTCGACCTCGCCGTACTTCCAGTCCTTGATCGAACCCCAAGGCTGCGCGTACTCGTCTGGCGTGTCTGTCGCCAGCGGCGTCAGCACCAGGTCGCGGACCGGCTCGGGGAAGTGCTTCTCGGCGAGCCAGCTGAACTTCTCGGCGATCAGCTTGAAGGCGTCCCAGTCGCTCTTTGTCTCCCACGCCGGGTCGTGCGCGGCGGAAAACGGGTGGATGAAGGTGTGCAGGTCGGTGACGGTGATGTCGGACTTCTCGTACCAGTGAGCGGCCGGCAGCAGAATGTCGCTGTAGTTACTGGTGGACACCATGCGCAGCTCGACGTTGATCAGCAGGTCGAGCTTGCCCTCGGGCACCTTCTCTCCGTCGCGCCACTCGATCTCCTTGACCATGCCTTCGGCGGCGTCGGGCTCGGCCGTCGCGTTGTGGTGCGTGCCCAGCAGGTGGCGCAGCGCCAGCATGTGGCCGCGCATCGAGGTGCCGATCAGGTTGCCACGCCAGACCATCAGCGCGCGCGGGAAGTTGGCGGAGTCGTCGGGATCTTCGACCGCGAAGCGCAGCTCGCCGGTCTTGAGCTTCTCGACAACGTACTGCTCGATCTGCTCGTCGGTCGTGGCGCCGGTGGCCTCGGCGTCCTTGATGATCTCGATCGGGTTCTTGTTGAGCGCCGGCTGGAACGGCAGCCAGCCGTTGCGTACGGCGACGGCGTTCATGTCGGCCGAGTGGTTGTACTTGGGCATCTCCGAAGCCCAGGGCACCATGATCGGGTCTAGCTGCATTCCGTCGTAGCGCCACTGGTCGGTGTGGAAGTACCAGTAGGAGGTGCTGTTCATCACTCGCGCCGGCTGGTGCCAGTCGCGCGCGATGCCGATCGTGCCGACGACCGCCGCGACGTTGCGGATCTTCTCGGTGCCGACGTAGTGGCACCAGCCACCGCCGTTGACACCGTGACATCCCGTCAGCGCACCGAGCAGCACGCCGAAACGCTGGTAGAGATCGCTGTGGTACCAGTGGGTCGCGCCCGGGCCGGCAATGATCAGCGACTTGCCCTTCGTCTTCTCTGCGTTCTCGGCCCACTCGCGGGCGATACGGATCGTGACCTCGCGGCTGATGCCGGTCTCCTGCTCCTGCCAGGCCGGCGTGTAGGTCTGCGAGGCGTCGTCGTAGTCGACCGGGTACTCGCCGCCCAGTCCGCGCACGACGCCCATGTGTGCGCAGAGGAGGTCGAAGCCGGTGGTCACGAGGACTTCCTCGCCCGATGCGGTAACAAGCTTCTTCACCGGCACCTCGCGCATCGTCTGCCCGACAACAGCGTCGGGGTCGCTCTCGCCAACATCTACGCTGAAAGTGCCGGTGAAGTCAGGAAATGCCGTCAGCGCGCGCTGGTCTTCCATGCCGAGCAGAGACAGCGCCGGGTCGAATTCCTCGCCGGTCTGGGAGTCTTTCTGCTCAAGGTTCCACTTGCCGCTGTGCTGCTCTTCCCAGCGGAAGCCAAGCGTGCCGTTTGGCAGGCGGGTGCGGCCGGACTCGTCCATCTCGACGAGCTTCCACTCGGCATTCTCGACCTCGTTGTGAGCCGTCAGATCGGCGGCGCGCACGAGGCGGCCGGGCACGTAGTGGTCGCCCTTCTTCTCGAGCTTCAACAGGAACGGCAGGCTGGTGTACTTCTTGACGTACTCCTGGAAGTACGGCACCTGCCGGTCGACGAAGAACTCCTTCAGCACGACGTGGTTCATCGCCGCGAGGATCGCGGCATCGGTGCCGGCCTTCAGCTGTACCCAGGTGTCGGCGAGCTTGGTGACGTCGCTGTAGTTCGGGCTGAAGACGACCATCTTGCCGCCCTTGTACTTGAACTCCGAAGCGAAGTGGGCGTCTGGCGTACGGGTCATCGGCAGGTTGGTGCCCATGTTGATCCAGTAGGTGCTCTGGTACCAGTCGGCACTCTCGTGCACGTCGGTCTGCTCGCCGAAGTTCTTCGGCTGGCAGTGCGGGTTGTCGTGGTACCACTCGTAGAAGCTGTTGATGCTCGCGCCCAGCAGGCTGGTCAGACGCATGCCGGCACACCAGCTGACCATGCTCATCGCCGGAATCGGGCTGAAGCCGGCGATGCGGTCGGGGCCCCACTGCTTGATGGTGTGGATCAGACCGGCCGAGGCGAGCTCTGTCGCCTCGTCCCAGCTGACCCGGCGCCAGCCTGCCTTGCCGCGCTCGGCCTTGTAGGCGGCGGCGCGCACGGGGTCGTTGACGATCGCGCCGAAGGCGTCTACGGGATCGAGCCCCTTGCGACGCTCCTCGCGGTAGTAGTCGAGCAGCGCGCCGCGCACGTACGGGTACTTCGGGCGGACCGGGCTGTAGACGTACCAGGAAGTAGAGATGCCGCGCTGGCAGCCGCGCGGCTCGTGATTGGGGGTCTCGCTGTTGATCTGGGGCCAGTCGGTCTTCTGCAACTCCCAGCAGATCACGCCGTCCTTGACGAAGACCTCCCAGCTGCAAGAACCCGAGCAGTTGACTCCGTGGCTGGTGCGCACGGTCTTGTCGTAGCTCCAGCGGTCGCGGTAGAAGTCTTCCCACTGACGCGACCTGTCGGTCACGTGAAACCAGCGCGACTTGCGAGTCTTGGACTGGGCCATTTTTTGCGTTCCTCCCAATTTTCCGCGGTGGTTTGCGGGTGGTCAGGAGCCGGTGCGCAGATCCGGCCCGATGCGGCGCAGGTATAGGCCGCAAAAGCACTTCGGTCAGTCGTGATCCCCGTCGTAACGGAGACGACGTGGCCAACGTACATGATTTCCCAATCGTTGTGTGTAAATCCGCCGCAAGTTTTTCCCAATTGGGGTAGGGAAACTCGGATTTGCACTTTGAAAATGCAAGTCTGCGGTTTTCTACTGGTCGTGTTGCGGGTTTCCGCGGGGGCTGGCTTCCCGGCAAGCGGGTCCCGGCAACGCCATCGTCACACCCCTGCTTGCGATCCGGCCCCGGCCGCCGAGACCGCCCGGATCGGCAGTTTTCTGTAGTTTGCAAAGGGTTGCGCGAGAAGTGCTCGCAAACTTCACCCAAAAAGAAACGTGATCCACATCGTGGAACGCGGAGCGCGACCAGAAAGGGATCAAGCACGTGGACCTATCGAATCGAGAGTTTTGGGCAGTCGCCCACGGAATGATCTTCGGCGCAGCGTTCTTGCTCGCCTTCGCCGGTGGATTTGCCGGCTTCTGGAGCCTCAGGCCGGAGCTGGTGACTCCCGCGGGAGTCACAGAGCGCGTCAAGAGGATGGTTCTCGGCACCGTATCGATGGCGGCCATCGCCTGGGCGACGGTGATAACAGGGACCTGGATCGTGTATCCGTGGTACCGCGAGAAGGTGCCAACGAGCGCGCGGTCGGAGCTGCTGGCCGATCCGAACACGGCGGACTGGCACGAATTCGGGATGGAGTGGAAGGAGCACGCGGCCTGGATCGTGCCGATGCTCGCCACCGCGGCGGCGTTCGTCGTCCTGTACTACCGCGAAGACCTAGTTCGCAACAAACAGGCCAGACGTCTCGGTCTGACGCTGCTGACGGCATCCTTCGCGATCGCCGCAGTGGTGGGATTGCTGGGCGCCCTGATCACCAAGAACGCATCGGTCTGAGGAGGTCGAGATGACAAACGAACAAGAGCTCTCAACCGCCGGCGACTCCCCGGCAATCGCGGCCGTGCCCGGCAACAGGGTCAATGGCCCCGCGGTCGCCGCAACACTGGCCGCCGGCATCGGCTCCCTGGCGCTCGGCATCTTCGTGGTCCTCGCGGAGGCCAGCACATCGATGCACGATTTCCTCGAGTTCAGCAAGGACGTCGGACCGCTGGCAGGCAAGACGATCCTCGCCGTCATTGTGTACCTGGTTTCCTGGGGCATCCTTCACGTCATGCTGAAAGCTCGCGACGTTGCTTGGAAACCGGCGATGTGGGCCACCGGCGTGATGGTGGCGCTGGGGTTGCTCTTCACGTTTCCGCCGTTCTTCCAGATGTTCACCGTCGAATAGCGCGCGCCACCGCAAGGCGGTCGCACGGCGTGGCCGGCGTCAGGTAGTGTCGCTCTCCTGATGCCGGCCACCACAAAAGACCGCAGCTACGACATCGTGCTGTTCGGGGCCACCGGGTTTACCGGCGGGCTGACGGCCGAGTATCTCGCGTCAAACGCCCCGCGCGAATTGCGCTGGGCACTGGCCGGCCGCAACCTCGCGAAGCTCGAAGCCGTTCGCGAGCGCCTGGCGTCGATCGACCCCGCATGTGCCGAGTTGCCTCTGCTGATCGCCGACTCCACCGACGAGGCATCGCTGCCCGAGCTGGCCGAGTCCACCCGGGTGCTCGTGTCGACGGTCGGTCCGTACGCGCTCTACGGCGAACCTCTGGTCGCCGCCTGCGCGAAGGCCGGCACCGACTACGCCGACCTCACCGGCGAGCCGGAGTTCGTCGACAAGATGTGGCTGAAGTACGACGCGACGGCCCGCGCCAGCGGAGCCCGGTTAGTGCACTGCTGCGGCTTCGATTCGATTCCACACGATCTCGGCGCGTATTTCACTGTGTTGCAGCTCCCCGAAGGAGAGCCGGTCACGGTCGAGGGCTACGTGCGCGCCGGCGGTGAGTTCTCCGGCGGCACGTTCGCCTCCGCGATCACCGGCTTCTCGCGCGCACGCCAGACGCTCAGCGCCGGACGCGAGCGACGTGGCAAGGAAACCCGCCCAGCCGGGCGCAAGGTTCACGGTCAGACACGCCCGCCCCACCGCGACCAGGAGCAGGGCGGCTGGGTCGTGCCGCTGCCGACGATCGACCCGTTCGTCGTGCGCCGCTCGGCCGCTGCGCTCGACCGCTACGGACCCGACTTCACCTACGGGCACTACCTGGTCATCAAGCGTCTGGCCTCGCTCGCCGGGCTCGGAGTGGCGATTCCGACCACGATGCTGGCCGCGCAACTGCCGCCGGCGCGCAAGGCGCTGATGAAGCTCGCGCCTTCGCCGGGCGAGGGACCTTCAGAAGAGAAGCGCTCGAAGTCGTGGTTTTGCGTGCGCTTCGTTGGCAGCGCGAACGGCGCCCGCGTGGTCACAGAGGTGTCGGGCGGCGATCCCGGCTACACCGAGACCGCGAAGATGCTCGCGGAGTCAGCGATGGCGCTGGCGCTCGACGACATCCCGAGCCGCTCAGGCCAGCTAACGCCGGTTGCAGCGATTGGCGACGCACTACTCGAACGACTGCCGAAGGCCGGCATGACGATTCGCGTCGTCGACTGAACTTCGCGAACTAGCGCTTGATCCTGAACTTAACGGTCTTCGCGCCGCTGGCCGACGATCCGTTTCGAGCTACGGCGGACAGTCGATACCGGCCGGGCTTCAGCGGCTTCGACTCGAGCCGCCCGGTGAACCGGAACGAGTTCGCGCCGGCCACATCGGTGCGCTTGAACGACCCAATCGACTTGTAGCGCGTGCACGACTTCAGCTTCCTGCCGGTCGACCTGCGCGGCTTGGCTACGCACTTGCCGTTCTTCCTGACCCCGGCAAGCGGGCGCTGAACAGTGAACGTCGTCTGCGCCGCGAGCGTGTCGGTGTAGCTGACGACGGCTCCGGAGGCCGCGATGCTTGCCCCTTTTCGCGCCGCCTTGAAGACCGAGGGACGAACCTTCAGCGATCCGATCACGGGCGTTCCCGTGATCGTGACCGACATCGCCTGAGTCGATGAGTTGCCGGCATCGTCTGTGGCTGTGACGGTCACCGCGAAGGTACCGCCGGACGCATAGGTGTGCGTTCCGCTGCCGGTGCCCGTCTGCCCGTCGCCGAAATCCCAGGTGATCGTCGGCGACGAATCCCAGAAGTCCGTTGCGGTGGCCGCGTACGCAAGCGGGGTGCCACTGGCACCGGTGGCGGCGATCGTGACTCCGGCCAACGCCGGGGCGACCGGATCGAACTGGGCCACCTTGACGACCGACGGTGAAGTGGAGGTGTTGTAAACGAGAGCGCCATGCCCCTGGCTGGCCATGACTACCTCTGGCGTGTTGCCGGTCGCGACGTTCGGGAACGGAGCGAACGAGGTCGTGCCGCTCGCGCGAAAAGCCACGCTGATATCGGCGCCGTTATTCCATGTGACGAGAGCGTTGCCCTGTCCGTCGATCGCCACACGCGGGTTAGAGGATGCGCCGCTGCCCGGCGACGTCAAGTTGATCGGCGTGACGCTCCAAGCGCCATTCGTGCCAGTGCGCTGCGACGCCTGAATCAGCGTGTCGGCGCCGACCACCCGCTCCCATACGGCTACCGCATCGCCGCTTTCGTTGACCGCGATGCGCGGGTTCGAGATCGAGGGTGGCGCCGCATTGGCAACCACGGTGGCGGTCGTAATGGCGCCGTTACTGGCCGCGCGCGTCTTTACCTTGAGGCCATTGCTACCGGGAGGCCAGTCGCGGTAAAGGATCGACACGTTTCCGGAGCCGTCGATGCCGAGCGATCCCTGACCGGCGTCTGTGTTGTTCGAGGACAGCTGCAAGTTCGGCGCGGCGAACGGACCCGCCGCCGGCCGGTAGACGAGATCGCTGTACCAAGTTCCAACCGGAATTCGATCCCAGCCGGCAGCCGCGTCGCCATTGGCGTTGATTACGGCGTGCATGCCTCCCTGCGGGGTGCCGGTTGCCCCCGGGGGGCTGGTCGCCGCTTCCCAAGCGCCGCCAGAAGGCTTGTAGGAGACCTGGTAGGTGTTTCCACGCACCCACACCGCGATCGCGTCGCCGTCGCCGTTCACCGCTCCGGCGATCGTCGAGACGTCGGCGCCGGCCGCCGAAAGATTGGTCGCGGCGCCCCAAGCGCCACCGGCCGGCTTCTCGGCCACCTGCGCGATGTAGTTCGCGCCGTTGCTGCGCACGAAGAAGGCGTAGGTGCGTCCGCTGTCATCGATGCCGACCGAGCCGGTGGAAACGCTCACAGGCTGCCCGGTGCTCGAAGCGGTCAGCGTCGAGAAATCGCCACCGACAGGCTTGATCGCGGCACGCATCGTGGTCGGACTCGACGCCGGCGCGGACCACATCGTGATCAGGTCTCCGGCCGAGTCGACGTCGACGCCGAGATTGCCCGTGGGCTCCTCTCCGCCCGGCGAAGCAGTCAGATGCGGCGACGCGAAGTTGACGCCGAACGCGATCGCCGTGGTGGCGAAAAGCGCCAGCAACGCAAGCGACACGGTCGCGAAAATGGCCCGATTAGAAATGCCCCGCACGGCGCAACGGTACAGGATGCGGAAGCGTACGAACCGAAATTTGTGGCCGTTGGTGGACACAGCACCGATCGGTTGGCCAAGTGGCGCGAATCGGGAACGACGCAACCACGACTTCCGCGACCGGGCTGGGGAAGTCACTGCATCACGAGTTCTTGGGGCGAAGTGCCCGGCTGCCGGGCCGCGGGTGGTCGTCGCCCGCTCAGATAGTCGCTGGCACGCACGAGCGCGTCGTCGATCGTCGGCAGCACGCGGTTTTCGTGGGCGAGCGCATCAAGCACGCCGACCTCTTCGATCAGGCGCCGGTGCTGCGGACGCACGCAGACAAGCATGACCTTGATCCCGCGGTTCTGGAGGCGCGTGACTAGCTCTCCTAGTGCCTGCGCGCCGGTGGCGTCGAGCATGCGGAGCCGGCCAAGCCGCAAGATGACCACCTCGACGTCGGTCACGTCGGTGAGTTCGAGCAAGAATCGCTGCGCCGCGCCGAAGAACAGGGCGCCGTCGAGCCGGTACGCAACGACGTGTTCGCCGATCAGCTCGTGCTCGAGCGTCGGATCGATGTCGACAGAATCGAGCGGATCGCGTTCGAACGACGCTGAGCGGGCAAGCTCGCGCAAGGCAAGGACCGAAGCGAGCACGATGCCGACTTCGACGGCCACGACGAGGTCGAACGCGACGGTGGCTGTGGCGGTGGCCAGCAGCACGGCGGCATCGGCCCGGGTCGAACGAAGAATGCGTCCAACGGAACCGAACTCGACCATGTGTACGGCCGTGACCATCAGCACGCCCGCCAGGGCCGCGAGCGGTACAAGGCCGATCGCCGGCGCGAGCAGCAGCACAACGGCGACCAGAACGACACCGTGCGTCGTCGCGGCCAGGCGAGTGCGAGCTCCGGCACGCACGTTGACCGCGGTGCGCGCGATCGCGCCGGTGGCGGGCATGCCGCCAAACAGCGCCGAGGCGGCGTTGGCCACGCCCTGACCGAAGAGCTCTCGATCGGGATCGTGCTCCTCGCCGTCGGCCATCCCGTCTGCGACCCGGGCCGAGAGCAAACTCTCGATCGCGGCAAGCGCCGCCACAGCGAAGACGGCCGAGACCAGCTCCGGTGCCTGCTGGAAGTCGAAACCGGGCAGACCGGGCAGCGGCAAGCTTGATGGGATCGCGCCGATACGCGGAATCTCCCAGCCGGCAAGCTCGGCCAGTGCGGTCGCCACGACCACCGCGACAAGAGACGCCGGAAGCGAGCGGTGCATGCGCGGAAGGACGACCATCAGCAACGAGACGATGGCCACCACCGCAACCGCCTGCCAGTGGGCGCCGGCGGCGTTGGATAGGGCGCTGGCGGCACTTACCGCGGTGTTCTCGGCCACCGGAGCGGAAAGGCCGAGCGCCGCGGGTACTTGCTGCAGGAAGATGATGATTCCGATGCCGACCGTGAACCCTTCGATCACCGGCCATGGCAAGAAGCTGACGTAGCGGCCAAGCCGGGCGGCACCGGCGAGCATCAGCACCGCGCCGGCCGCGAGCGCCACAATGATTACCCCGTCGAAACCGACTTTCGCCACCACCGGCGCCAGAACGACCGTCATCGCTCCCGTGGGCCCGGAAACCTGCACGTTCGAGCCGCCAAACACGCCGGCCGCGATGCCGGCCACGATCGCCGTAACCAACCCCGCGCGGGCACCGAGCCCCGACGCGACACCGAAAGCCAAGGCCAGGGGTAGCGCCACGACCGCAACCGTCACGCCTGCTAGCAGATCAACGCGCCAGGAGCTACGAAGCGCGGCGTAGTCGCCCCTTCGCGGCAACAGGCGTGACAGCGAACCGTCTCTCACGAAACCTGCAACTCGTCGCGCGAGGCGGTGAGCATGTCGAGCAGCATCTGCCGTGAAACCGAAAGCAATTCAGCGATGCGCTCGTCGGCGAGCATGTAGATGACCGAAGCCCCCTCTCGACGCGAGACAACGAACCCGGCGCGCCGCAGGATGCCCAACTGCTGCGAGAGGTGCGACTGCTCGGCCTCTACGTCGGCCAGCAACTCGGCAACCGACCGCTCACCCTCGACGAGCAACTCGAGGATGCGAATGCGCAACGGATGCCCGAGCGCCTTGAAGAATTCCGCCTTGAACCGAGGGATGTCTCTCATGCAGATTAGGAGAATATCACAATATCGTCATATTCTGGACCCGCAAGTTACGGACGCCTTCCAGAAGAGACCTCTCCCAAGAGGCTTTGAACTCCCCATGAGGCTCTGAGCGGTGCGAGATTCGCCACGCGCAGGGCGCCGGTGGTGAGGGAGCGATCTTTGGATCGTGACCGATCCACCAAGCCCGAGCATGGCGAAGATCGTGCCGATCAGAGACTCATGGAGCTAGCCGGGCTCGAACCGGCGACCTCTTGCATGCCATGCAAGCGCTCTCCCAACTGAGCTATAGCCCCTTGCGAGAAAGGATCTTAGCGAGGCGCGGGCGGCGCGGTCACTCGTCGGCGGATGGCTTGCGGCGAGCCTGCTTGACGTCGGCGCGCTTGCGCTTCTCGCCCAGCCGTTTCTGCTTTGCCGCGGCCGACGGCTTCGTGGGTTTGCGCGGGCGCTCGACCTTCAAAGCGTCGGCCAGACGCTCGCCGAGTCGCTGCAGCGCCAGCTCCCGGTTGCGGTGCTGAGAGCGCGCGTCCTGACTGACCGCAGTCACAACCGGTCCGAGCTTGCCATCGACACGCTTCTTCTGCACCGGACCCAACACCTCTGAGTCCCACACGCGAAACACCGCCTCGACCCGCGATTCGGTCTTGTTTGCGTGCTGTCCGCCGGGCCCCGAGGAACGCGAGACGCGCAGCTCGACCTCGTGCAGCGGAATCCGCACCCGTCCGTTGACGACCAGCTGGTCGCCGCCGTCTGTCAACCCTTGTGCAGCCACGTCACCCGATTCTCGAGCCTCCGGTTTGAATGTGCCAGGTTCCGCAGCGCGCTGACCAGCTCGGGCACCCGCTCGCGCGAGTTGCCGAACTTCTTGGAATCGATGAGCACGATTCCGAAGTGGTGCATTCCAGACTGCTTCGACTCGCGGCCCTCCGCGAGGAAGTGGTCGACGTTGAACGTCACGACCGCGCGCTTCTCTTCGATCGCGTGCATCACGATTTCGTGGTCGGAGCTGCCGCGCAGGTGCTGATGCTCGCCGACGGCCGATGCGTCGACACCGGACTCGCGAAGTTGTCTGGCGGCCTCCGACGGAATCATCTCGTCGAGGAGGAATCGGCGCTTCAACTCGCCGGTCAGTCCGGGGCGTCTTCGCCGCCGGTCAGCTCCAACGCCAGCTCCGGCGCGTCGCCCCACAGCTGCTCGAGCCGGTAGTAGTCGCGCACCTCGGGCAGCATGATGTGCGCGATGCAGTCGCCGTAGTCGAGCAGGATCCAGCTGCGTTCGCGTTCGCCTTCAGTGCGCACGGGCAGCATGTCGAAGTCGAGCTTCATTCCCTCGCGGATCGCATCGTGAATCGCCTTGACCTGGCGGTCCGTGCGACCGCTGCAGACGATGAAGTAATCGGTGAAGTTGGCGAGCCCGCGCACGTCTAGCGCGACGACGTCGAGCGCCTTCTTGTCGTCCATCAGCTCGGCGATGCGGCGCGCGAGGCTCTCGCCGCCGATCTCGGTGCTCTGCTGCTGGGTCAAATTCATCGGTAGAGCCCCTCCTGCTCGATGTACTGGGCTACGGCCGGCGGCATCACGTGCGTGACCGAACGGCCACGATAGACGCGATCGCGGATCAGCGAAGCCGATAGATCGATGCGCGGCATGTCGAAGCTGATCGCCGGCTTGCGCGACGCGCGCTCCACCTCAGCCAGTGCCTCGGCAACGTCGTGTTCGACGCGCGCGGCTACGGCCACGGTGGCCAATTCCGCGATTCGCTCGGGGCGGCGCCAGTTGCCGAACGAAAGGGCCTGATCGGCCCCAACGATCAAAGTGAACTCGTCGCCTGGAGAATCCGCCGTCAATTGCTCCAAGGTATCGACGGTGTAAGACGTTTCGGCCCGGTCGATCTCGACCTCGGTGACATCCAGATCGGTCTGTCCGACGACCGCGAGCCTGCACATCTGCAATCGCTGTGCCGGCGAGGCGTCTTGTTCGGGATCGAGATCGCGGTGCGCCGGGTGCGCGGCCGGCACCAGCAGCACGCGCTGCAGGTCGAGCTGGATACGAGCTTCCTGGGCGCAGATCAGATGCCCGTGGTGGGGCGGGTTGAAGGTTCCTCCGAGCAGGCCGATGCGCATGACGCCGGCGCGGACTAGCCGCGCACCTGCCCCTCGCCGCGCACTATGTACTTGTAACTGCACAGCTCGCGAAGTGCGATCGGACCGCGTGCGTGCAGCTTCTGCGTGGAGATGCCGATCTCGGCGCCGTAGCCGTACTCGGCGCCATCGGTGAAACGCGACGCAGCGTTGACGTAAACGGCGGCCGCATCGACACTGCCGGTGAAGACTTCGGCCGACTGCTCGCTGGGTGTGACGATCACCTCGGAGTGGCCCGTGCCGTAGCGGTTGATGTGCTCGATCGCTTCGTCGAGCGAGTCGACGACCTTGACGGCGAGGACCATGTCGAGGTACTCGTCGGTCCAGTCGCGCTCGGTCGCTTCGAGCACTTCGGGGCCGCCGGCACCCGAGAGGGACTGCGTACGGGCGTCGCCGTGAAGGCGCACTCCCTTGTCGTCCATCGCCTTGAGGATGCGCGGCATGAACTCGTTTGCGACGTCTTTGTGTACCAGCAGCGTCTCGGTGGCATTGCAGACCCCCGGTCGCTGAGTCTTTGAGTTGATCGCGATCGCCTCGGCCATGTCGAGGTCGGCGCCGGCGTCGACGAAGACGTGGCAGTTACCGGCGGCGGCGTAGATCACGGGCACCGTGGCCACGCTCTTGAGCGCATGCTTGAGGCCCTCTCCACCGCGCGGGATGATCAGGTCGATCACGCCCTCCTGGGTGGCCAGTTCGGCCAACTCGTCGCGATCGCCACCGGTCACGATCGAAACGGCCGCCTCGGGAAGGCCAGCGGCCGCAATCGCGTCACGCGCGACCTGCGCGAGCACGGCGTTCGAGTTTGCCGCCACCGACGAGCCGCGCAGCACGATCGCGTTGCCGCTCTTCAGGCACAGCGCGGCGGCATCGATTGTGACGTTCGGGCGCGCCTCGTAAACGACGGCGATCACACCCAGCGGAACGGCGACCTTGCGCACCTTCAGGCCGTTGTACATCTCGAACTCGCGGATCACGCGACCGGCCGGGTCTTCGAGCTCGGCGACCTTGCGGGTGTCGGCGGCGATGCCGGCCAGGCGGGTCTCGTCGAGCTTGAGGCGATCCATCAAGGCTGCTTCTAGGCCGGCTTCGCGCCCCGCTTCAAGGTCGCGTTCGTTGGCGGTGATGATCTGCGCGGCGCTGGCCTCGATCGCGTCGGCGATCGCCAGGACGCCGCGATTCTTCGTCGCGGTGTCGAGCAGCGCAAGCTCGCGCGAGGCCGCCTTGGCCTCAGCGCAGATGTCGGTGACTGTTTTCGCAGCGATCGCCATGACAATTCCGTTACCGAGAATGTATCGGTGCGGCCGGGTTTCAGCGATCGCACTGGATCGGCATCCACGCGTACAGCCGCACGCTCAACGGGTCGGCGTTGGCCGAGGCCACGATCGGATCGGTCGAGTCGGGAGGCCGTAGCTCGCCAAAGATCCAGCGCACCGTCGGCCGGTTGTTGCGCGACACGTCGGCCAGCTCGAAGTACTTCCATTTCGAGATCTTGCGGCCATATCGCTTGAGCCGCATGTTGCGCAGCGTGTAGTTGGGATCGCAGTAGCGCATCTCGTCGAGCAGCGTGAACTGGTCGGTGCCGGCGCGCACGATGCCGCGGACCATGCCGCCACCCGCCACCCCAGTGGTCGCGGCCGATGCGTAGGTGGCCTCGCCGAACTGCGGCTTGGGGTTGTAGGTGCTGTAGGGCATGTTGTTGTCGACCTGCTTCTCGCCGGGCAGCACGATCAGCTGGGTAGCCGACTCGCCGAAGTACTGACCGACCATGTAGGCGCGACCGGGGCCATAGCCGCTCTTGAAGATGTGATGCCCGAGCGTCTGCGGCGGCAGCACGGGCGCAAGCGTGGTCGATCCGCAGCCGAAGTCGTAGACACGCGCCTTGGCGTCGAGCCACGACGGCAGCGCACGACGGTCGACGAATCCGCGCACGCGCAGCGCGGCGGTGCGCCCGGGACGGGACTTGCCGCCCGGCGAGCCGAGCGCCGGATTGAAGGCGACCATCGTGAAGTTCGGGTCGCGCAGCCAGCGCCAGGTGGTGACCGGCGCCAGCGGTTCACCGGCCATCGTCGTGACCGGTACGGGCGAGAGCCGGCAGGCGTCGCCCTGGATCTCGAAGGCACGCGTCGCGTCGCGGCCGGCCCATTTGCTGCCGACGTACCACCCCCAACGCTCGGGGTGGCGTTTGATCTGAGAGACGTCCTCCCAATGAATCGTCGTTATCGGGCGACCGAAGCTGTCGCTCACATCGTAGCTGTAGAGACCGTCGATCGGCCGCAGTGACTCGAGGAAGCGCGCCTCCTTACGTGTGGTGCGGTCCTCGGTGCCGCGGCGCGCGACGCGGCACGACGGCAAGTTCGGCGCCGGGTAGTGCGTGCGGCGCACGCCGTTGCCGAACTTGCGCCAGATAACTGTGTTCTGCCCGCGCGGGGTGAAGCCGTAGAACGGAAAGCCGTATGGCGTGCTGTGACGCCAGACATCGTTCTGGCGCAGCGCCGGGAACGCTGGCCCAAGCGCGGGTTTGGCGCACTGGGCGGCGAATGGGCTTGGCTTGGCCGGCTTGCGCTTGGCGGCGGCCGTTCCCGGCGCGGCCAGCGCGGTAGCCGTCACGGCGATCAAGGAAAGCAGCAGAGTGATCGAGCGAAATCGTCCCATCGGAGAGATAACAACACCGCCGACCTGCCGATGCGGTCTGCCTCTACGCGGGCGGGCGTCAGCCGTCGAAGCCGAGTCTGAAGTGCTTGCTGACCACGGTGAAGCCCTCGCGTTCGTAGAGAGTCGAACCGCGTCGAGTCCACGCTCGCGCGCCAGGTCGACCAGGTAGCCCAGCAGCGCGGCACCGTAGCCGTGTGAGCGCCACTGCCCTGCGGTGACGAGATCGTCGACGTAGAGCGACCGGCCGTGGGCAAGGTTGAGGATGATGCGGTAGCCGGCAACGGCACGGCAGTCATTGCCCTCGAACAGCCCGACGATGCGATAGCCGTCTTCCTGGTGCATGCCCCGGTAGCGAGCGCTGAAGGTTCCGAGCGTCAGGTCGGTGCGCAACTCGTGCATGACCGGATAGGCCGCCTCGACGTCGGCGTCTCCGGTGCCGAGTTCACGGATAGTGAAGGCAGCGTCGGGCCGCCGGGCCGGGGAGGCCGCTGGCTCTGGTGGCTGCTGGTCGAGCGTTGGCTGTTCGGGCGGTTGTTCGCTCACAACGAGCAGCCTACGTCAGCACGAGATGGTCGCGGTGCACGGCCTCGTCGGTCGCGCGCGGCATCAGCCGCTGGACCGCGTCGAGCTTCATACCCTTGATCTGGCGCAGCTCTTCGGCGCTGTAGTTGACGATGCCCTTGGCGACGACGCGACCGTCGTCGGCGGCGATCTCGACCGCGTCGCCGGCCGAGAACTCGCCCGTCACATCGACGATGCCGACCGGCAGCAGGCTCGTGCCCTGACCGGTGAGCGCACGCTCGGCTCCGGCGTCGATCACGATCGTGCCGCAGGACTCCTTGGC
>JACRKX010000113.1 GCA_016219715.1 Actinomycetota bacterium
CCAATCCGTGGGATGTTGGGGTCGTCAGCCATGACGCTTTACATTTGGTTCGCGAACTGCTTTAACCGGCTGTCCAAACATCGTCTGAACGGCCAGCTCACACTGCTGTATCGGCGGATCGGCCGCGCGCCTTGATGGAGTGATCGCCCTAGTAATGAGGTCTGAGGCGTTCTGGACGCGAGATGCGCCAGGTGCCGGGCCTAGACCTCGCCGAAGCAGACGAAGTTCGACTGAAGCGGGCTATTCAGCGTCGCGCAGAAGTCGAGGTTGTTGTTGTTCTGGAAGTTGTAACCGTTGTCGCGCTGGATCGCGTCGTCGGTCTGGTAGCCGAGGGTGGGCGGCATGAACCTGCTGCCAAGAAATGCCAAACCGCAGACCCCGTCGTTCTCGGTCATCGTCTGCGATCCAACGACGTTCGGCACGTAGCCGAGTGTGTCGACCGAAGCGGTTTCACAGGCAAACGGATCGCCGCCCGTCGGGCGCATCAGCTTGACCGTAACCGGCCGGTCAGCGCGCAGGTAGCTGTCGAGTGTGCGCCCGCTGACGGCGCCACCGTTGGCGGTGTCGCCGGCGGTCACATCCTTGGTTTGAATCGAATACAGCGGCACCTGCGTGTCGCCCGAGGCAGGACTATCGGCGAGCACGAAGATTCCGCTGGAGTTCGGCGTCGCGTTGGCCGGCAGCAAGAAGAACGCGCCTGGCATGCCCTGCGGCTTGACGCGGATGCGCCAGCCCGCGAGCATCGACGAAGCCGGCGTAACCGCGCCGGATCCCTTCAGCTCGACATAGACCTGGCCGTCACGCGAGCTGTCGAATGGCAGGAAACGAACCTCGTTGAGGCGGAACTCGTCGCAAGCGTTGTTTGCCGTGCCCCAGGTGCCATAGGAGTCGAGCGACACGCACCAGCCGTTGCCGAGGTCGTCGTTGGCCGCAGACGACTCCCAGGCCGCGGCGGCGCGCAGCTGGATCGAGTGGGTGGTGGGGATCGACACGCCGCTGAAATCGACGCTGTCGATGATTCCCGAGGCCGTGGTCAGCGCGATCGGCTGACCGAGGTCGAAGCCGTTGACCAGCGCCGCGCATGCGAAGTCGTTCGTCTTGTTGGGGTCGTCGACGGTCGTCACGTACATCAGGCCGCCGGCCGGGATCGTCTGCGAGGTGCCCGGGTACGGGTTCAGCGCGCAGTCGACACCGGTGACCGAGAGCTTGTGGCCCGAGTCGAGCGTGAGCGGGTCTGTGGTGACGTTCTTCAACTCGACGTACGGGCCGACGTCTGGCGCGAGGTCGCCGACTTCGTTCAGCATCTCGGTGATCACGAAGTCGCCCTGACTGAGCGCACAGGTGGGATCTGAACCGTCGTCCGTGCGGGATATGCAATAGCCGTAGTCGGTCAGCGGCGACTCGGTGTCACCGATGCCGATCTTGAAGGTGCCCGTCGCCCCTGCGGTGAACGTCCCGGTCCAGCCGACCGCCGGGTCGAATGTGGTGGTGACACTCACGGAACCGCCGCCAGGTGCTTCCGCGTCGAAGGGGTTGTAGCTATTCCCGGCGCGAAGCGCCAGCGCCGCCGGGGCGATTGCAAGCAGCACCTTGACGGTCTGGCCGCTCGTCGCGGAGAAGCTGAAGTAGTCGCGGTCGGCTCCACAGAGCGTGCCCAGGGCGTCGTTCCCGGCACTGGCGAGCGGTGCCGAGTCAGCGTAGGCCGGAAGGTCGTCCTGACCAAGCGTGGTGCGCTCGTCGGAGTCCGAACAGATGGAGGCTGTGTTCGACGGCAGACTCGGCGTCGTTGCCGCATTGTTGCCGGCGGCGTCGCTCACGCCGGTGTCTGAGGGGCCAGACGGCACGTACTGGGTTTCGAAGCGCATGTCGCGGTCGGGCAGTGACGCCGGATTGAGGATCACCGTCAACGCGTAGCCGTCAGCGGTCGCGCCAGCCGCGGTCGTCGGCGCGGTGTATCCCGAGATCGGTTCGTTCAGTGGCGAGAGCGCGGCGAAGGCCGGCGCACCGTTGGTGGCGATCGGTTCTGACCATGTCGAAAGCAGCCGGTCGACGTAGCCGTCGGAGTTGGCGTCGGCGGCCTGCATCGAGGCGATGACCGGCTTGACGCGGTCGACCGTCGCCGTGAAGGCACTGCTGCCGGTCGCGATGACCTCGTTGTGCGCGGCATCTTCGGCGTAGTCCGTCTTGATTCCTCCAGATGAGATGGTCGCGTAGTCGATCGTCGGCCGGTCGGCGCCGTCGGGGTCGGCAAGCGGACCGTCGGTCGTACCGTCGGTCGTAAGCGGGTACAGCGGGATCGTCACGCCTCCGTAGAGCGGCTGGCCGATCGTCTCTCCAGTCACCTTCTGTGTTCCGTCGGTGGTGACTCCGACGTTGTCAATGATGATCCGGGCGCCGCTGGCGACCTTGAACGGGTTGCCACCGAGAAACTCGACGGGCTCGGAGAAACCGATCTTGATTCCATCGATGTGACCGTCGACCGGCGACGAGTCCACCGTCTCCGCGTAGACGATCGCGGGACCGGCGCCGTCGGTGGCCTGCACGGTTTTCGTGGTGCTCGGGTTTCCAGCGCCGTCTACCGCTCCACCGCTAACGGGCGGCGTATAGGTCACCGGCAGTGGCACGGACGGCGACGTGCGCGGCAGGTCGCTGTTGTATGTGTCCGGCGAGTCTTCGTTGACGGCCGCCGTCACGGTGCTTCCGGTCGCCGTCGCACCCGGCCCGAAGGTTCCCAGCTGGGCGGTCGTGCTCGAGAAGTATGAAAGCGAGCCATCGGGCGTGTAGAGCACGGGCTCCGAGAAGGTTGAGACGATGCCGTCGAGCTTGCCGTCGCCATCCGAATCGCGGGTGCGCGCGCTCATCAGCAGGGGCGGCGCGCCGTCACGGGTCGACTTGAAGGTGCTCGCGCCGGTCGCATTGCCCGCTGTGTCGCGTACCGGCTCGGCCGTGGCGGCCGTCTTGACGTCGGGCTTGAGGTGGGTCGCGTAGCCACCGCCGCTGTCGTTCAACTCGACGACTACGGTGTCGATCGCGGCCGCGCCAGACGAGAGATTGGTCATACCCACGGCGCTTACCGCGCCGGCGCCCGCCTCGGCGGCGTGGCTGACGATCTCCGAAAAACGAACGGTGACACGGTCGATGCGGCCGTTGGCGTTCGTGTCGGCCGTTACCGCGTCGACTACGGCCGGCGCCGCACGGTCGGCGGCGGTGACCGACAGGTCGACCGCCTGCTCGTTGCCATTGGAATCCTTCGCGGCACCGCTGACCGCGGCGACGGTCGGCGTGGCATCGGTGTCGACGCCTTGTTCGGCGACCGCAACGTCCACGACGCTGCCGGTCGCCGTAGCGCCGGTTACGGCGTAACCCGAGACCACGAACTGCGCGGCAACGGGATCCTTGACGGTTTCGCTGTATGTCACCTTCAACGTGTCGAGCTGCCCGTCGCTGTCAGCATCGAAGGTCTCGGCCGAGAGCGGAACCGGCGGCAGTCCGTCGCCGGGCTTGATCGAGGCCGTCAGCGCCTGATTGCCGGCACGGTCCACGACGCCCTTGGCTCCCTTGGGCACTCGGATATACGTGATCGATGGGCGATCCGCCGAATCCGCGTCGTGCTCCTCGACAAGCTGGACCGAGATGCGCCTGCGACCCGGCAGCAGCGTTGCGCCGGTAACCCTGCGCGAGGCGCGCCATGGCTTCTTCTTGCGGTTGCGTCGCTTAGCCTTGCCCTTGCCCTTCCTGACCTTGGCGATACGGACCTTCTCCGAGTAAGTCAGCACCACCCCATCGACACGGCCGTCGCCGTCGCTGTCGACGGTCACCGAGGCGGTGACGTAGGGCGCGCGCTTGTCTTTGCGTTTCTTTTTGGCGTCGGCGCCGGCGGCGAAGACACTCAACGAGAGGGCCAGCGTCAGCACGAACGCCAGCGTCAGCCAAACGGCGAAGCCGTGGCCACGCGCGAACGCGAATGCCGCGCGCGATTGGGCACGGCCGGACGGAGGCAAGAAATGCATCTCCAGGTCTGATCGGTGCGAAACGCCCCAGTCTTTAGGGCTTCGACAAACGAATTCGTTCCGATTCGGTCGGCGTGCCTAGGCAACGGCGGCGGCACGCATCGCCGCGATCGGCGCCGAGCGACCGAACCACAGCTCGAAGCTGAGCGCCGCCTGACGCACTAAGAGCTCTAGGCCGTCGACGACGGCGAGACCGCGCTCGCGCGCGGCGACGGTCAGCGGGCTGCCGCCGTCGCGGTAGACGAAATCAACGATCACGGTGTCGTTTCGTAGGGCTTCGAGTTGTAAACCGAGCGCTTCGAGCACGCTTTCCGGCGTGTCGCCGGCCGCCATCCCCAGTGACGTCGTATTCACGATGAACTGCGCGCCGTCGGCGGCGCCGGCGACCTCCGGCACAGCGGTTGCGCCAAACTCGCCGGCCAGCATCAACGCGCGCTCCGGCGTGCGATTCCACACACTCACTCGCGCGCCCGCTCCGGCGGCGGCGAAGAGCGCAGCGCGCGCGGTGCCACCGGCCCCGAGAACCAGCAATTCCGCCCCGCGCAGATCTGTATCGATCGCGGCGAGCATGCCGGGCGCATCGGTGTTGTCGGCCGTTATGCGACCGGCGCCGAAGCTGAGCGTGTTTGCGGCGCCGATCATGCGGGCCGCGTCAGAGGCCGTGTCGGCAAGTTCGAGCGCCGCCTGTTTGTGGGGAATCGTGACGTTTATCCCCGCGAAGCCGGAGCCCGGCAGGGCACGCACCGTTTCAGCGAACAACGGCGGCGGGATTGGCAACCGTTGGTAGTCGGCCTCAACTCCAAGCGCCGCGTAGGCGGCCATGTGAATGGCCGGCGATCGGCTGTGGGCAACGGGGAAACCGGCCACGCCAAAGCGGCGCACGGCGCCGGCGGTTGATCGGTCAACAGCCACTCGGCTGCTTTCCGCCGGCGGCTTCGCGAGCGCGGTTGTAGCGCGCGACATCCTGCTCAAACTCGGCCTGGGTAGTCGAAAACGAATGCGTGCCGGGCTTGCACGGATTGGCGACGTAATAGAGATACCCGGCGCCGGCCGGCCTGGCCGCCGCCTTCAGCGAGGCCAGACCGGGATTACCGATCGGGCCGGGCGGAAGGCCGGTGTTGGTACGGGTGTTGTACGGGGTGTCCTTCTGCAACACGGCGTTGGTCAGCGGCTCAGTCCAGTTGCCGGTCTCGAAGCGGGTCGTCGCGTCTATGCCCAGCGGGATCCCTTGCTTGAGCCGGTTGTAGATAACCGCCGCGACCAGCTTGCGCTCGCGCGGCACCGAGACCTCCCGTTCGATCAGCGACGCGATCGTGACCACATCGAAGATGGTGAGGTTCTTGTCTCGGGCGTAGCGCATCTCGACGTCGTCGAGGTTGTTCTTGAACGCTGCGAGCTGCTGGTCGACCAGCGCTTCGGCGGAGGGGTCATCGGTCAGCTCGTAGGTGGCCGGGAAGAGAAAACCTTCGAGACTTCCGGTGCCCTTCGGCGCGCCGTAGCGGCGCGGATTGAGTGAGTCGCTCTGCTTGCTGGCGGCCATGTAGTCGCCTTCGAGCCCGATCTCGGCGACTTGGGCGGAGATCTCCGCGCGCGAGCGGCCCTCGATCACAGTTACCGATGTCACGCCTGCGTTGGGACCCTCGGCGAGCTGGTCGATCACCGATCCGTAGCTCATGCCCTCGGCGAGCTTGTAACGCCCCGCCTTGAAATCATCGGACTTACCGGACCAGCCCGCACGCCAACCGAACACGCGCGCGCTGTCAACCACTTGCCTGGCGGCGAGCAGGTCGCCGATCTCACCGACGTCTGCACCCTTCGGGATCTCGACCGCGACGGTCCCCTCCCCTTTTCCGTCGCCGGCGAACGGCTGGAAGACGCCATTCAAGAACCAGGCGACGCCGAGCAGTACGACCGCCAAGGCCAGCGCGACAAGGCGGCGGCGGCCGTGCGCAGCGCCGACCGCGGGCAAGGATCGATCCGACGGTTGCTGTGGCTGTCGTCGTGGCGGTGGTGGTGGCGGCTCGAAGTTGGGTTGGCTTGGTTTTGGCGGTGGTGGCTGGAAATCCGGCTGCCTTGGCTTTGATGGCGGCGGCGGCGGGAAGTCTCCGGCGCTTCCGTTGCGGCGCGCCTCTCGCTCGAGGCGAGCGCGTTCGCGCTCTTCGGGAGTGCGCCCGCCGTTCATGATCCGTCACCGGTCTGGGCGCGACGTGCGTCGAGATACGCCTCGAGCAGATGGGCGGCGGCAAGCGAGTCGACGTTCGACGCCGCGCCGTGAGCGATGCTCGCTCGTGCTTGGCGGGTGGTGTAGCGCTCGTCGTGCAGGCAAACCGGGGCGTCGACCCTGCCACGCAGGCGACCCGCGAACGCGCGCGCGGCGGCCGCCTGAGCGCCCTCCTTTCCGCTTTCTAGCAGCGGAAGCCCGACGAGCACCTCTTGCGGCGCGTACTCGGCGACCAGGGCCTCGAGCTCGCGCATGCCGTCGGGCGAATCGGGCCGCTCGACAGCGGCAAGCGGTGTGACCAGCGTTCCCGATGGATCGCTGACCGCGCACCCGCAGCGCGCCTTGCCATGATCGAGCGCAAGCACGCGCATCGCCTCAGCCGACCGCGGCGATCGCCTCTCGCACGGCGTCGAGCGCCTGCGGCAGTTTTTCAGGATCCTTACCGCCGGCCTGTGCGAGGTTGTCGCGGCCACCACCGCCGCCGCCGACGGTCTCGGCGGCCAGTTTTGCCAGAGCACCGGCCTTGATGCCACGTTCGATCGCGCCGGGAACGACGTTCGCGACGACCTGCACGCGGCCACCGGCAGCACAGCCGAGCACGACCACATCGGCCTCGAACTTGTCGCGCAGCCGGTCGCTGAGCGCACGCAGGTCCTTCACGGCCTCTTCGCCGATCGTTGCGCCATCGATCGCGGCTACCAGCGCTCGGGTGCCGGCGATCTCGGAAGTCTGCCCGCCGAGCTCCGCGATCAGCTCATCGCTGATGCCCGCGCCCTTCTTCTGCGCCTTCTGCAACTCCTTGAGCTTGACCTCACGATCGCGCACGGTCTCGGCGACCTGCTCGGGCAGAGTGCGTAACTGCTCGGCGGCCTCGCGCAGCTCGCGCTCGCGGTCGCGTAGGCGACGCGCGGCGGTGGGCCCGGCCAGCGCCTCGATGCGGCGCACGTTGGCAGCGCTGCTGGTCTCGGTTGCGACGCTGAAGACGCCGATCTCGCCGGTCGACGCGACGTGCGTTCCGCCGCAGAGTTCGCGCGAGACGGCCGCCACGCCGTCACCGACCTCGACCATCCGCACCTGGTCGCCGTACTTCTCGCCAAACAGCGCCATCGCTCCAAGCCGCTCGGCCTCGTCGCGGGTCGTGACTACGGCGTGAACGCGGTGGTTCTCGGCGATCCAACCGTTGACGCGATCCTCGACGAAGGCTATGTCGTCGGCCGACAGCGGCTGGCCGTGGGTGAAGTCGAAACGGAGCTTGTCGGGGCGGACGGCCGATCCGGCCTGCCGCACGTGAGTACCGAGCCGCTCACGCAGCGCGGCGTGCAGGAGATGGGTAGCGGTGTGATGGGTGGCAGTCGAGAAGCGGGCGTTCTTGTCGACGGCCGCACGCACGGGCATGCCGGCGGCGAACTCGCCCGAGACAACCTGCACCGCAACAACTTGGTCGTCGCCCACGCGGTAGACATCGACCACGGTGCCGATAGCTCCGTCGGCCTCGACGCTGCCGGCGTCAGCAACCTGGCCACCGCCCTCGGCGTAGAAGACGCTTTCTGCGAGCTTCAGCAAGACGCGCCCTTCGGTGCGAGGGTCGGCGGTTACCGAGACGACCGTCGTGGCCTGCTCGAGATCGGAATAGCCGACGAACTCACTCGGCCGGCCGGCCTCGCGCGCGAAACGCTGGATCAGCTCGTGACCCTCCGCTGCGTCGGCCTTCAGCGTGCCCGAACGGGCGCGTTCGCGCTGCTGGTCCATCAGTTCCTCGAAACCCGAGTCGTCGACGCTGAGCCCTTCGGCGGCCAGCAGCTCCTTGGTCATGTCGTAGGGGAAGCCGTAGGTGTCGTGCAGCTTGAAGGCGTCGGCTGCATCGATCCACGAGCTCTCGTCGCTCCTGGCTTGGTCGATCAGCTCGGTAAGCAGTTGCGTGCCCTGATCGAGCGTTCGACCGAAACTCTGCTCCTCGGCCTCTGCCCATTTGGCGATCGCGTCGCGCTGAGCGGCCACGTCGGGGTAGGCCTCACCCATCACTTCGATCACGCGGTCGGCGAACGGCACGAGGCTGCGGTCGAGACCGAGCACGCGGCCCTGGTGGATCGCGCGGCGCATCACGCGGCGCAAGATGTAGCCGCGGTCCTCGTTGCTGGGCACGACGCCGTCGGCAATCAGAAAGGCCATCGAACGCGAATGGTTGGCCAGTACGCGCATCGCCTTTGTGGTGGCCGCATCGCTCTCGTATGACTTGCCGCTCAGTTCCTGCGCCAGTTCGATCAGCGGCCAGAAGTGATCGGTCTCGTAGACGGACTTCTTGTCTTGGAGGATCGCGGCCATGCGCTCGAGGCCCATCCCGGTGTCGATGTTCTTGGCCGGAAGCTCGGTAAGCGAGCCGTCTTCGCGCAACTCGTACTGCATGAAGACGAGGTTCCAGAACTCGAGGAAGCGTTCGCTGTCGTCGCCAGGCCGGTCGTCGTCGGCCCCGAAATCGAGGCCACGGTCGAGATACAGCTCGCTGCACGGACCGCAGGGTCCGGTAGGTCCGGCCTGCCAGAAGTTGTCTTTGCGACCAAGGCGAACGATCTGTTCGTCGGCCACGCCCTTGTCGCGCCAGAAGCCGATCGCCTCCTCGTCGGGGCCGAGACCGAGATCCTCGTCGCCGCCGAAAACGGTCATCCAGACCTGTTCGGGCTTGAAACCGAACCCTTCGATCGCGAGGTCGTAGCCGAATCCGATCGCCTCGCCCTTGAAGTAGTCGCCGAAGCTGAAGTTGCCGAGCATCTCGAACATCGTCAGATGACGGGCCGTCTTGCCGACTTCGTCGAGGTCGGTTGTGCGGAAGCACTTCTGGCAGCTGGTCAGACGGGTGCGCGGCGGCGTCTCCTGACCGCGGAAGTAGGGCTTGAAAGGCTGCATGCCGGCGGTGGTCAGCAGTACGGAGGCGTCCATTTCGGCCGGCACCAGCGACGCCGACGGCATGCGCAGGTGGCCGTTCTGCTCGAAGAACGACAGGAAGGTTTCTCGGATCTCAGCGGATTTCATGCCGGTAGTTTGGCGCGTTCGCCAACGGAAGCCTCGGCGCGGGCCGGTACGGGCGCTGGCTGGCGTGCGATCGTGGCCCACCCGACGACGCGCCGGCCGGCCATCAGGCAGGCAATCTGGCCTGGCGCGGCGCCGGCCACGGGCTCGTCGAGTGTGAGACTCAGCTCGCGATGACGGCCGGCGCCGGGCTCGCCGTCGACGGTGCAGGCGACGGGCGAGTTGCGGTAGCGCAGCTTGACGCGGTCGACGACCTCGCCCGCACGCAGCAGCCTGGCGCCGACCAGGCGCACGCGCGTTGTGTCGAGCTCGTCGCGCGTGCCGACCGTTACAGCGTTGGCCGCGTTGTCGACATCGAGTACGTAGAGCGGCTGCGGAGCGGCCACGCCGAGCCCGCGACGCTGCCCTACCGTGAAGCGATGGGCGCCGCGATGGTGCCCGAGCTTGCGACCCTGCCGGTCGACCACGTTGCCGGGGCGGTCGGCGCGGCCTCCGTGGCGCTCGAGGAAGCCGTCGCGACCGATGCCGGCCAGGAAGCACAGATCCTGGCTCTCGGGCTTCTGCGCGACCGAAAGTCCCGCCTCGGCCGCCAGTTCGCGAACGCGAGGCTTCGCGAACCCGCCGAGCGGAAATTCGATGCGTTCGAGCAGTACGGGGTCGACGGCCGCAAGCATGTAGGTCTGATCCTTGTTGTCGTCGGCTGCGGCCGCCAGCAGTGCCCCGTGATCGTCGTGTTCGACGCGGGCGTAGTGGCCGGTGGCCAGCGTGCTCGCCCCCAACCGGTCGCGAAGATCGTCGAGCGCGTCGAATCGCACGTGGCCGTTGCAGCCGACGCAGGGATTCGGCGTCAACCCCTCGTCGAAGGCGCCTACGTACGGCTCGACGACACCCCGGCGAAATGCATCTCGCAGATCGACCGTGAAGTGCGGCATGTCCATCGAGTGCGCCATCTGACGGGCCGCGGTGACCGCCTGCGGAGAGCAGCAGCTAGCGGTGCCGTCGGTTGCCGGGTCGTCCCACAGCTGCAGGGTGACCGCAATGCGATCGCGCCCCGCCTCGCCCAGCAGCAGGGCAGCTACCGCGCTGTCGACACCGCCGCTGACGGCAACCAGCACGCGATCCCCGGCGGGCGGCGCGCCAATGCGCGTAGCGGGATCGGCCAGGCACGCGCCGAGCGCCCTGTGCAGCGCCTCCTCGGCAAGCACCGCGGCGTGCAGCCGCTCGGGCGAAAGGCCGCCAAGCTCGGCATCGATCTCTTCGCGGCCGATGCGGGCGGCGTGCGAAAGCAAGCGACCGCTGGCAAGCTCGACGCATGCGCTGCCGGCCGCGGTGAGCGCAGCACAACCGTCGGCCTCGAACCCGGCGCCGGAAATCCGCCCATCCTCGACACTCAGCGCGATAGTGATCAGATCGCCGCAGGCCGATCCTCCCGCCGAGCCGGTGTGACCACCCTCGGGCAGGCGGCCGTGGCCGCGCGGCGCGCTGGCGTGATCGTTGAACGGAGTGTCGAAGTCGTGCATGGTCTTGACAGCACGGGCCGCGTCGGGCGCGACACCAGGCCTTCACGAAAGGGTATTGGCGGCGACGCCGGCGGCGATCGCCGGACGCTCAGTCGACGAGGCGCTCGATCCGCTCGTTGAGCGTGTCGGCGTCGATGTAGCCCTGCCAGACATCGGCCTTGTCGTGGTAAACGATCACGAGGCCGGGCGTCTGCGTGACCTCAGCGGCCTGGGCGATGCCGTCGTAGTTCGACTTGTTCGAGATCTCGTCGCGGAAGATCACCAACTTCTTACGCCGCTTGTCGAGCTCCTTGAGCGCCGCGTTGACGCGCGCGTCGTCCTTGCCATCGGGCTCCCAGAAGAAGATCACGACTTCCTTGCCCTGCTTGCGGGCGATGAAGACGTCGTATGGAATGCCCGCCTCCTTGGCCTGCTCCTTGAGCTTCGCGATGCGCTCCTTCTTTAGGCGCGCGCGGCGCTCGGCGGAGGTTTCGGTCGGGCCTGTCGCGCCACTGCCGCCCGTCGCGCCGGTTGACCCGGATGCGCCGGTGGCGCCAGTCGCCCCGGTAGCCGACGTCGGCGCAGGCGTAGGCGGAACAACCTCTTCCCCGCCCTGGGAAGCGTTGTAGAGGAGGTAGCCACCCAACAGGATGGCGCCGATCAATGCGATCTGGATTGGTCTTGAGATCTCGATGTCGCGCATGAATCCGGTTTCTATGCGTGAGTTTCTAGGTGCGGAGGCCAGATACCTGCAAGGCACCGGCTATCTGGCGTGATCGTCACGTGACGGCGATTACTTGATTGAACGCGGACGAACGATTGTTAAGCGCTTTCATCTAGTCGTCTTCGTCTTCGGCAAACTCGATCAAGTCGCGGGCTGCCCACTGGTCTTCTTCGGGATGCACTCGCAGCGCGATATCGCCGTTGCCGAAATCGTCGAGCTGCCAGTCGCTGGTGATCTCGGCGGCGAATCCGGCCTCGCGAAGCTGCTGGCAGAAGGCCATCGCGACTTCGAGCTGCTCGAAGTCGCTCACAATGGGCCAGTCGTCGAACGCGGCGTCGCCGACGTACAGCTTCACCTTGCCGCTGCTGGCGAAGCCACGGCGTCGCCAGAGCGCCATCGACTCAGCCCTCTTCGCCGCCGGCCGCCCCGGTGACCGGCTCCTGCCGCGGTGGCGGCGCGGTCGAGACGATGTGCAGGTCGCGCACCTGGCGCTCATCGACGGCGGCCGGCGCGCCGGTCAGCGGGTCGGCGCCGGTGGCGCTCTTCGGGAAGGCGATCGCGTCACGGATCGAATCCGCGCCGGCCAGCAGCGCGACGAGCCGGTCGAGACCCAATGCCAAACCGCCGTGCGGCGGCGCCCCGTACTTCAGCGCTTCGAGCAGGAATCCGAACCGCTCGCCGGCCTCGGCCTCGTCGATGCCGATCGTGTCGAGGATCTTGTGCTGCACCTCTACGGTGTTGATACGAATCGAGCCGCCGCCGATCTCCCAGCCGTCCATCACGATGTCGTATGCGCGTGACATCAGATTTTCGGGGTCGTCGAGGTCGCCTTCGGGCGCCGTGAAGGGATGGTGAAGTGGATCCCAGCGCTGCTCGTCTGTGTTGAACTCGTACATGGGGAACTTGACGACCCAGACCAGGCGGTGCTCGTTCTCGGGCACCAGGCCGAAGCGGGCGGCGAGGTGCTTGCGCAGCGCGCCGAGTGACGTAGCGGCCGTATGCGCGTCGGCGTCGGCCACCGCAAGCAGCAGATCTCCCTCGCTGGCGCCGGCCCTGGAAGCGGCGGCCGAACGCTCTTCGTCGGTCAGGAACTTCGCGACCGGCGAACGCCAGCCGCCGCCCTGCTCTACGAAGGCCCAGACCAGTCCGCCGGCGCCGTGGCCACGCACGAACTCGGTGAGTTCGTCCAGCTCGGCACGCGAGAGGCCGCGCGGGCCGGCGTTGATCGCTCGCACGGTTCCGCCGCCGGAAAGCGCGCCCTGGAAGACCTTGAACTCGCTGGCGGCGAAGATGTCGTCGAGATTGACAATCTCGAGTCCGTAGCGGAGATCCGGGGCGTCGCTGCCGAAACGACCCATCGCCTCGTCGTAACACATGCGCTCGAACGGGACCGTGACCTCTATGCCGGCTTCGGCCAGCACCGCCTGAAGCACGGCCTCAGTGACCTCGATCACGTCTTCTTCTTCGACGAACGACATCTCGAGGTCGAGCTGAGTGAACTCCGGCTGGCGATCGGCGCGCAGGTCCTCGTCGCGGAAGCAGCGGGCAATCTGGTAGTACCGCTCGAGGCCGCCCATCATCAGCAGCTGCTTGAAGAGCTGCGGGCTCTGTGGCAGCGCGTACCAGCTGCCGGGCTTGACGCGGCTGGGCACTATGTAGTCGCGGGCGCCCTCGGGCGTGGGCCGCGTGAGATTGGGGGTCTCGACTTCGAGGAAATCGCGCTCGTTGAGCACGCGGCGCATCGTTTGCATCACGCGGTGCCGCAGCTCGATGTTCGGCGTGATCGTGCCGCGACGCAGATCGAGGTAGCGATGCTTGAGCCGCAACGATTCGTCGACGTGACCGTCGTCGTCGACCTCGAAGGGCGGTGTCTCGCTGCGGGCGAGGATCGTCAGCTCGGCTGCCTGTAGCTCGAGACCGCCGGTAGGCAGGTTCGGGTTGACCGTGGCCTCGGAACGCTCGACGAGCTTGCCGCGCACGCTGACGACGTCTTCGGCGCGCAGCGAGCCGGCCAGCTCGTGGGCGCCGGCCGAATGCTCAGGGTGGAAGACGACCTGCAACAGACCGCTGCGGTCGCGCAGGTCGATGAAGACGAGCCCGCCGTGGTCGCGGCGGCGGTGAGCCCAGCCGCTGACGACGATCTCGTCGCCGACCGTGCGATCGACCGCACCGGCAGCCCACGTGTCACGGTAGGCGTTGGCGCGCGGGGCGGCCATTGCCGGGCGTTCGTGTTCGGCCGGGGCGCTCACTGAGCGCTCTCCGCGGTCGCGGCTTCCATGTCTTCGGTCAAGGATTCGATGATGCGCTCCAGATAGTCGTCGGCGGTCAGACCGGACAGCTCGTGCTGCTGGCCGCCGTCCATGTTCTTGATCGCGGCATCGTATTGGCCGCGCTCGCCGCCCATGATGACGACCCGCAGGGCGCCGGCGCGAGAAGCCTGCTTGAGCTGGCCTTTGAGCGACCGGCCGGCCAGCTCGATCACGGCGGCGACACCGCTCTCTTGCAGCTTCGAGGCCAGGGCGAAGGCCGCGGCGCGATCGGCGCCGGTCTCGAGTGCGACGAAGACGTCGAGCTCGCCAGGGGTGCGTGCGCCTTCGATCTCGCCGGCCTGGACGATGCGTTCCACGCCGGCGGCCCAGCCGACACCTGGCGTTGCCGGGCCGCCGAGCATCTCGACGAGACCGTCGTAACGGCCGCCGCCGCCGACGCCCGATTGGGCGCCAAGCCGGTCGCTGGTGAACTCGAAGACCGTGCGCGTGTAGTAGTCGAGACCGCGCACCAGAGAGGGATCGACCTCGTAGCCCACACCAGCGGCGTCGAGCAGCGCGAGCACCTCGTCGAAATGGGCCCGGTCGCCGGCCGAGATCGTGTCGAGCAGCTTCGGCGCGCCCTTCATTACCTCGATCGTGCCGGGGTGCTTGCTGTCAAAAGCGCGCAGCGGATTGAGTTCGATGCGCTCACGGACCTCGTCGGAAAGCTCGGCGTCGTGGTCGCGCAGATAGCCCTTGAGCTGCTCGCTGTAGGCACGCCGCTCGGGCGCCGAGCCGAGACTGGAGACGCGCAGGCGGTAACCCTCCACTCCGGCGCGGCGCAGGATGCGGTCGAGCAGCGCGATCGACTCGGCGTCGAGCGCCGGATCGTCGCTGCCAAGCGCCTCGGCGCCGATCTGGAAGAACTGGCGGTAGCGGCCGGCCTGCGGCGCCTCCTGCCTGAAGAACGGGCCGTAGTACCAGAGCTTGACCGGGGCGGGAAGCTTGTGCATGCCGTGCTCGCCATACGCACGCGCGATCGCGGCAGTGCCCTCTGGGCGCAGCGTCAGCGAGCGGTCGCCCTGGTCGGTGAAGCTGTACATCTCTTTGCTGACGATCTCGGTCGACTCCCCCACGCCGCGAGCGAAGACGGTCGTCTCCTCGAAGATCGGCGTGTCGATGCGCGCGTAGCCGGCCAGCTCGAACTCCTCTTCGGCGATCTCGATCAGCAGCGATCGTTCGGCGCTCTGGACGGGCAGCACGTCATAGGTGCCGCGCGGCGCTTGTGGCGAGTCGCTCATCGCGCCTGCGCCAGGAAGGGGTTGCTCGCCTGTTCGGCGGCCAGCGTCGTAGGGCCCATGTGACCGGGAAAGACCGTCGTTTCGGGATCGAGTTTCTCTGCCAGCATCGAGATTGAATCGAGCAAAGTCTGGTGATCGCCGCCGGGCAGATCGGTGCGCCCGATCGAGCCTTGGAACAACACATCGCCCGAGAAGAGCGCTTTGTGCTCGGGAATCGAGTAGCTGACGTGGCCGATGCTGTGCCCGGGCGTGAAGTAGACGTCGATCCCGAAGCCGGCTAGCTCGAGACGCTCGCCGCCCTCGACTTCGTGCTCGGCGTCGTAGCTCTCGAACGGGCCAAGACCGGGAAAGCGCATGAACTTGTTGATGTCGGCGAGCATCGGCCGTTCCAGCTTGGGCACCCAGACCTCGGCGCTGGTGCGGCGCGCCATCTCGGCGACGGCACCGACGTGGTCGAAGTGCGTGTGTGTGAGCAGGATCGCCTTGACGTCGGCGCCGTTGTCGGCGAGTGCCTGCGAGATCGCGTCGGGCTCCTCGCCTGGATCGAAGAGCAGCGCCTGGCCGTCGTCGTTGATTGCGATGAAGGTGTTCTCGGCCACCGGCCCGACTGTGAGGTAGGCGACCTTCACGGTCAGCCCTGTTCGCGCTGGCGCGCCTCGCGCTTCATCCGGCGGTCGTAGAGGAACTTGTCCATGTAGAAGCCCATCGGGATGTACATGCCGAACATGACCAGCCCGATCAACACCGACGACACGATCGGCTGCTTCATCACGATCAGCACGACCATGAAGATGCCGGCGGCGAACCCCGCACGAATCGCCGCGCCGCGCCAGCTCGGTGGCTGCACCGCGCGGGCGAGCCGCTGGTTCTGCTTACGCTGAAGCGACTGCTGGCGGGCCTGCGACGCCGAACGCGGACGCGAGGTGCGCCCCCTGCTTTCGACGGTTCCGGCCTGGGTGCCGCGATGCTTGGTCTTGCGCTTCTTCTTCGTCTGTGCCATCGGCCGGTCAGCTTACCCGCCAGCGGGCGAGACGAGCGCGTTCTCGAGCAGGTGCCGCGCGGGGTCGTAACCCGGAATCTCGATATCGGGCGGAAAGCCGTCGAACGCGGCGCGTGGCGCAAGGCCGACGAGTTCGGCGCACGTCACCCCGGCGCGTTCGCGCACGAACTCGACGATCTTCGCGAGCGGCACGTCGAACGGGTCGTGCACGTTGCACGAGACCTGAGCCCGCGCCCTGGCGTCAAGCCATAACCCGATCGCACGTACGCCCTTCGGGCCGCCGCCGCTTTCGCGCAACTCAGCCGCGATCTCGCGCGCCCGGTGAAGCGATTCGCCGGGCGCGAGGTCGACGTTGAAGGCGACCATCGGTGGGCGCGCGGATACCAGCGTCGCACCGGCCGTAGGGTGTGGCTTGGAGGGACCGAAGTCCGGATGCAACAGCCCGCCGGCAATCCGCTCGGTCAGACCCTCGACGCCACCGGCGCGCAACTCGGCACGCTCGCGACCGGCGGCGAGTTCGCCGTAGAGGAACACCGGAACGCCGGCACCGTCGCCGATCAGGTGTGCGGCAAGCAGCGCCTCGGCGCAGGCCGCGCCACGCTGTTCGGGCGTCAGGTACACGACCGGTACGACGTCGATCGCCCCGACGTGCGGGTGGATGCCGGGGTGACCGGAGATGTCGATCCGCTCGACTACGGCGGCGGCCCCGGCCGCAAGCGACCGGGCAAGCTCACCCTGACGCGATACGAGCGTCAGCACGGCCCGTCCGTGATCGGGATCGCGATGGACGTCGAGCAGCCGGGCCGGCGCGAACGCCCGGCCGATCTCATCGAGAAGGCCAGTGTCTGAACCTTCGGAGACGTTGGGAACCGACATCAACATGGTGCGCACCGGCGCCACCGCGATGCTTCGCGGTAGCGCGGCTGCAAGCATATTTAGCGACTCGGTCCATGCCGCGCCGCCGGACACCGGCAGTATTCGAAGGTGTGGTGGCGAGATTCGGGGTAGTGGGGCGATGACCCCATGGACGACAGTTGGATATCCGATCCGGATGGTCCCCGAAATGCCCCGTAGACCCGATTCCAATCATATGGACGGTGACGCACGGCCCTCAGCCGACACGGTCGACCTTGCTCAGTTTGAGGGGGTCGGCGTGCCGCCGCGCGTCGCATGGCTGGCGTCGGCGGCGCTGTACGGAACGGCAAGCGCGATCTTCATCGTGCTGCCGCTCGTGTCGGACTCGGCGCACATTGGGGTCGCCGCCCTGGGTGCGTTCGGTCTCTTCATGGCTTGCTTCTGCGTAGTCGGGGCGCGCTGGTTTACCGACGCATGGTGGGGCGGCCACGTGCGCTCCACGATCGGCATGGGGATCGTCGTCGCCGGATCGGTGGTGATCGGCGAGGCGCTCACCGCGACGTCGCTGATCATGCTCTTCCCGATGGTGACTGCTTCGTTTCTCTTCGACTGGCGACGGGCCCTGCCGTACGCGTGCGTGGCGGTCGGCTACTTCTACGTTGCGCTGTCATTGACCGGCGACCCGAGCGCGCACGCGGTGGTGACCGGCACCGTGGTGGCGGCTCTCGCGACCGCGATCCTCGCTTCGCAGTACGAACTTCGCACGATCGTGCGCGTCAATCGCGATCTTTCCGTGACCGACGCGCTGACCGGCGCCGCCAACGTGCGCCGCCTGCACGCGGAGCTCGACGAGGCGCTCGCCACCGGCGATCGCCAGATCGCGCTGTTTGCGATCGACCTCGACGACTTCAAGCTGATCAACGACCGTTTCAGCCACGCGCGTGGCGATGCCGTACTCAAGGCCGTCGCCGAAGAGATCAACGCCGTGATCGCCAGCGACGACCTGCTCGCACGGCGCGGCGGCGACGAATTCTCAGTGCTGATCGCCGACGCAAGCGATCGCGATCTCGAGGGACTGCGCGACGAGCTACGCGCGGCGATCAACCGGGCACGCGTCAAGACCTGCCCTGAGGTCAACCCCAACGGCAGCGTCGCGTTTGTAATCCGTGACGCCCGCGAGCGCTCACAAGATTTGCTCGAACGCGGCGACGCCGCGTTGCACGAATCGAAGCTCGAAGCCCACCCCGAGCGCCGCGTCAGACGGCTCAGGCTGGTCGGCAAGGAAGACGACGCCGATCGCCGGAACACGGCGCGCAGCGACCACCTGGTCGGCGGTACCGCCAGCACGATCGCCGAGGAGCTCACGATGGCTCGCACGATTCACAGCGCCCTGGGTGGCGCGTCGGCCTGGCGGGTCCTGAGCGTTACAGCGATTGCGGCTGCGGTAGCCATTCTTGGCGCTCTGGCCACCAAAACCGGAGCAACGCTGAACGCTCAGCTTCCGTTGGTCGCGGCGATCGGACTGATCGCGCTCGGCCTACTGGCCGCGCTTGGATCGCGCCGCCACACCGGACGCCGGCTGATGCACGCCTATCTTGCCGCTTCGATCGCGCTGATCTCACTCGCCGCGTGGTCATCTGGCCCGCTTTCGGCATCGATGGCCGACTTGTACCTGCTTCCGATCATTGGCGCGGTATACGCGTTCCACCCCCGCAGGCTGCCGTTCTTTCTGGCGGTCTGCCTTGGGCTATTCGCCGCAACGCTGTTTGCCACGGACTACGCGTACCCAGTGACCCGCCTCGCGGTGACCGGCGTGATCATCCTGGCCATCACCGCTCTGCTGGCGAAGGCCCGGAGGCTCACGCACGAATTCACCAAGCACGCCGTTGAGCTGTCGACTGTCGACGCGCTCACCGGAGTCGCGAACCTGCGAGGCATGCGGCGAGGCGTCGCGACGGCAATCGAGCACTGCGAGGCAAGCGGTCAGACGCTCGTCCTCGTCAGCGTCGACCTCGACGAGTTCAAGCTGGTCAACGACCTGTACAGCCACACGATGGGCGACCGCGTACTGATGCGGGCGGCAAACGCGATGGTGCGCTCGGTGCGCGAAACCGACCTCATTGCACGGCGCGGCGGCGACGAGTTCACCGCCGTGTGCGTGATCGACCCAGATCAATCGCCGGCGCGCATCCGTGCCGCGCTACGTGAAGCGATTCGCGCAGAGCGGGCTGCCCTGACGCCAGAGGTCTCGCCGACGGCGAGCATCGGCAGCGTCGCCTGGCGGCCGGGCGAAAACGTCGACGAGTTTCTCGCGCGGGCCGACGAAGAACTGCACTTCGCGAAGATGGAGTCGCACTCCATTCGCGAGGCCGCCGAGCTCAAGACTGCCTCGCCGGCGCCACGGCGAACGGCGTGACTATCATGCGCCAAGAACCCGGCGGGGTAGCTCAGTTGGTTAGAGCAGCGGAATCATAATCCGCGTGTCGGGGGTTCGAGTCCCTCCCCCGCTACTTTCCACGCCGCCCGCGACGTAGGCCACCGGGCCGCCGATCGCGCCGTTAGAACTGGTGCGTGAGCGGTATCCCCTCCACACGCCCAGAAGTCTCGACCGGCTTCAGGCATTCGGCGCGCTGGGCGCAGCGATTTCGCATGCACGAGTGGTTTGCGCGCAGCTGGCTCGTGATCCCGTCGGCTTACGTGCTTGGCGCGCTGGTGCTGGGAGAGCTGGCGCCACAAGTCGAGCCGTTCAGAGACACCAGGTTCGACTTCCAGATCGGCGTCGACGATGCGCGCGCGATTCTCTCGACTGTCGCCGGAGGGATGATCTCGTTCACCGGCATCGTCGTATCGGTGGCGGTGCTGGTCGTGCAGTTCGGCGCCGGTCAGTACACGCCCCGGCTCGTGCTGCGATTCCGTCGCGATCCGCTGGTCAAGCACGCGCTCGGCCTGTTCGTCGCACCGGCGATCTATGCGCTGGTCACGCTTCGCTCGATCGCGCCGGACGACGACCAGCTGGTGCCGAACTTCAGCATCGGCGTGGCGCTGGTCCTGCTCGTGTTCGCTGTGATCGCCTTCTTCGTGCTCGCCGGGCGATTGCTCGACCTGCTGCGGCCGCGGCGGCTGTTCCGGCGGCTGGCGCACGAGTGCGCGATAGCGATTCGCGATGTCTACCCATACATGCTCGGCGACGAGCCCGAGATCGAGGTCGCTTCGCTGTCGCCCGCCAGCGAGGTCGTGTATCACCGCGGCGAGGCCGGGATCATCTCGGCGATCGACCTGCACCGGATGATGGTCACTGCCGAGCGCGCCGGCGCCGTGGTGGAGTTGCTGTGGCCGGTCGGATCGTTCATTCCGGTCGACGCGCCGCTGTTTCGCATTCACGGCGACAGCGGTCACATCGACGCCGCGGCGCTCGATCGCAGCGTGATCTTCACCGATGAGCGCACGATCACGCAAGATCCGGCTTACGCGATCCGCGCGATCGTCGACATCGCCGTTCGCGCCCTCTCGCCGGCGATCAACGACCCGACGACGGCGACCGAGTCGCTCGACTTGATCGAGGCGCTGCTGCACCTGATGTCGCGCCGCGATCTCGGAGACCGCTGCTACTTCAGTGACGACGGTTCGCCGCGCGTGCTGTGGCCGGCCCCCGACTGGGATCAATTGCTCGATCTGGCGCTGACAGAGATCCGTCACTACGGCATCCGGGCGCCGCAGGTCACGCGCCGGCTGCGCGCAGTGCTCGACTCGCTGATGCAGATCGCACCCAGCGAGCGCCACCCCGCCGTGCTCAAGCACATCGCGCTGCTCGGAGAGGGCCTGGCCTCCGCGTATGCCGGCGAAACGGAACGTGAGCACGCTTCTACGCCGGATCACATCGGCCTCGGGGGTTTTTCGCAGCCAAGTCTCACGATCGGCGACTGACGCACGAATTCGTCAGAAACCGCTGAAGAATGGGGTAATCACTGCATATCACCCCAATTGGGAATTTAGGCATGGGGTCCTCACCCCACGGACGTGCGTCCAAATATCGCTTAATTGCCTGAAATTTCCGCGCGAGCGGCCGATGGCTATCTCACAGACCCCGCGGCGGCGACAACTTCCGGATCGCCACCGCCCTAACGCGAGGTGCTGGTCAGCGTTGCGGAGGCGATGACCAGCACCACTCGCGTTTCATGGGGTCTTTTTCTTTGCCCACCGGCCAATCGCACCCCACGCGATCCCTCCAATAAGAGCGAAAATCAGCGCAGGAGCCCGTCTCCTGCGCTGACGGCAATGCGGTGCGCCGAGCGCCAATACTATACTTTCTGAAGTGAGGAACTTCTGGCGACTACTGAGCTTTCTGCGCCCTTATCTGTCGGGGGTGGTCTGGTCTGTAGTCCTCGCGGCCGGCGCGATGGGCGTCGGGGCGCTGATTCCGCTAATGACCGGCTTCGCGGTCGATGCGCTCGAAGACGACGACCGCCGCACGCTGGCGTGGGCGGCAATCGGCGTGATCGCCGCCGGGGTTCTGCGCGCCGGGCTGTCGGTCGCGCGCAGGCTGATCAGCGGCCGCGTGTCGCTGGGGGTCGAGCACGACCTGCGTTCGAAGCTTTACCGCCACCTTCAGGACCTAGAGATCGGCTTCTTCCATGACCAGCAGACCGGTCAGCTGATGTCGCGCGCGACGGTTGACCTGTCGGTCGTGCGCTTCTTTCTGGGCTACGGATTGACGTTCATGCTTCAGAGCCTGTTGACGATCGTCATTTCGGCGGCGATCATGCTTGTGATCCAGCCCGACCTGGCGTTGCTGATACTCGCCACCGCGCCGCTGATCGTGTGGTCGGCGGCCGCCTACGGCAAGCGCGCGCGACCAGCCGTTCAGCAGGCGCAACAGCGCATCGCCGAGCTCTCGGCGGCCGTCGAAGAGAACATCAGCGGCATCCGCGTGATCAAAGCCTTCGCTCGCGAACGGCTACGCCGCGATGTCTTCGCCGAGTCCGCCAAGCGGGTCTTCGACCAGCAGATCTACAGCACGCGGCTGACGGCCTTCTACAGCCCGATGCTCGGCTTCATCCCCTCCATCGGTCTGGCCGTCGTGCTGCTCTACGGCGGCAATCAGGTGATCGACGGAGACCTGACGCTCGGCCAGTTCACGGCCTTCTATTTCTACGTGCAGATGCTGATCGGGCCACTGCGCACATTCGGCAGCACGCTCGGCTCGGCCCAGCGGGCCACGGCCGCCGGTATGCGTATTTTCGAGCTACTCGACCGCGAGCCGCGCATCGAAGGCGGGCCCAACGCCCGGGCACTGCCAGACGGCGGCGGCGCCGTGGAGTTTCGCTCGGTCTCGTTCAGCTATCCGGGCGTTGCGCGGCCGACGCTCGACGACGTCAGCTTCGAGGTGCCGGCCGGCAAGACCGTCGCGATCGTCGGCGGCACCGGATCGGGCAAGACCACGCTGGTCTCACTAGTGCCGCGCCTCTACGACGTCGACGGCGGCGCGATCGCGGTGGACGGCGTGGACGTGCGCGATCTCGACCCCTACGAGCTGCGCCGGTCGGTCGCGTTCGTGGCCGAGGACAGCTTCCTCTTCTCGGCGACGCTCGCCGACAACATCGCGTACGCGCGCGACGACGTGACCGACGAGCAGATCGCCACGGCAGCACGGCGCGCTCAGATCGCCGACTTCATCGAGACGTTGCCCGACGGCTACGCCACCGTGATCGGCGAGCGCGGCATCACCCTCTCGGGCGGCCAGCGCCAGCGGGTGGCGATCGCGCGCGCGCTGATCGCCGATCCGCGAATCCTGATCCTCGACGACGCCACGAGCAGCGTCGACGCCAGCACCGAGTCGTCGATCAAAGCCGCGCTGCGAGAGGTAATGCTCGGCCGAACCACGTTCGTGATCGCCCACCGGCTGAGCACGATCTCGCTGGCCGACTTCATCGTCGTGCTCGAAGACGGTCGCGTCAGCGATGTCGGCACCCACGACGAGCTGCTGGGCCGCTGCAAGACCTACAGCGACCTCGCGACCAAGGGCATGCCCGAGAGCGTCTTCCTGACGCGCAAAGACCCGACCGCGGAGCTGGCCGGACTATGAGCGGCGCTCGCTCACGGTACGCGGCGTTCATGGCCACCTGGCGGCGGCTGCGCGGCGAGAAGACGCGGGCGCGGCGCACGCGCGAGCTCTTCGCCCTGCTGCTGCCTTACAAGCTGCGCGTAGCCGGGATGCTGGCCTCGCTCGGCGTGTCGATCGCCGCCGGGCTGGCGCCGCCCTACCTGGCGATGGTCGCGATCGACAACGGAATCAAGGAAAACGACGCCGGCGTGCTCACGCTCGTCGTCGCGCTGTTCGTGG